>NZ_JBSGJX010000047.1:0-67480 GCF_053605785.1 Nonomuraea sp. NPDC003754 | reverse complement strand
GCAACACGGCGGAACGCTGCATCAATCGGATCAAGGACTGGCGTGGGCTGGCCTTCCGCTTCGACAAGACTCCCGACAGCTATCTGGCAGGCCTGTATCTACGCGGGGCGATCTTGTGGATCCGAAGCCTCCAACCCGTCTGAAGATCCGAAGTCCGTACAGGCCCTAGCTGTGGGAGACGGCGGCCTGGAGAGGCCTCAGCCGGGGGCAGCACTCGATCGGCGGGAGAGACAGCAGCCGTGACGACCGGCCGGGGCTGCTACAGGCAGGGAGACACCGGGCGTGGTAACCCCCGCCGCAAGCTCCCCGGCCCCTCCTCTTGTTGATAGCCATGAACGTTCGGACCTCCCTCGAAACGAGGTGGGTGATGCGGAAGGGTCTGAGGTGAATGCGAATTTTGCCGTGTTCGCTCGGGGGAGTATTGCGGAGCCCGCGAGGTATGGTCTTCCGCCTGCGTGTAAGTGCAGCCCCTCTGGCCTCCGCCGACGGGTCTGCGCGCGCGAACCGTGATGAGATGCTGCACTGCATGGCAGTGGTGCCCGCTCCCCGACCCCTCCTGGGAGCCGTGCTTCTGTTGTTCGTCAGCGCCGCTTGGGGGTCGGCCTTCCCGCTGATGAAGAGCCTCATCGACGAGCCCTTGCACATGTCGGTGACAGACCTTCTCGCGGAGCGCTACACGATCGCCGCCGTCGTGCTGTGGCTCATCAGGCCCAGGTGCCTGGCTCGCCTGGCGAAGGGCACCTGGTCGCGGGGGATCGTGCTGGGGGTCATGTTCGGGGTCGGCCAGACCATGCAGGCCTTCGCGCTGAACGACCTCTCCTCGGCGGTGTCGGGATTCGCCGTCGGCTGCAACGTCGTGATGACGCCGGTGCTCGCGCTGGTCCTCTTCCGCGTCAGGGTGCCGCGGCGCATCTGGTACGGCGTGGCGCTCGCCCTCGTCGGCGTGACGATCTTCGCGGTGATGAAGGGCGACGGGGTGCGGTTCGCCCCGGTGGCGTTGGGTCTCACGCTGTGCGCGGCCGCGCTGTACGCCTGTCACACTCTCGTGCTCGCCAACTTCTCCAGGTCCAACTACAACGCCTACGCCATCACGGTCATCCAGCTGCTCACGATCGGGCTGCTCAACGGGGTGGCGGCCGTCCCCGACGGGCTGGAGGCGCCGCCCGGGCCGTACGGCTGGCTCAAGCTCGCCCACCTGGCGATCGTGTCGTGCGCGCTCGGCTTCCTGGCACGTTCCTTCGGCCAGCGCCATCTGCACGCGGTGCCGAGCGCCATCCTGCTGTCGTCGCAGCCGCTGTGGGTGGCGGTCATCGCGCTGCTGTGCGACGAGCCGGTCGGGCTGAGCGTGGTGGTGGGCGGCCCGTTCATGGCGGCGGCGATGCTGCTGGCCATACCGTCGAAGGGGGAGCCCGTCGTGGTGGGCGATCCGCCCGCGCCGGGGCCGCAGGCGCCGGAGGCCGACGAGAGCCTGCTCAGGGCGGCCAAGCAGGCGGCGGAGGCGCTGGCGTCGCTGCGCGCCCCGGAGCCGGAGCCCGCCCGGCCGGCGGCCCCCGTCAACCTCGATCAGGTCAGGGAGTGCTGGATCAGGGCGGCCGAGCGCGATCCGGACGCGGAGCCCTGGTGCTCGCTGGCCAGCAAGGGCGGCCGCGAGCCCGGCATTGAGCGGCTGATCGAGCACGCGACCGGAATCGTCAGGGCCCGGCAGGAGTTGCCCGCCGAGGAGGGCTGCCTGACATTTCCGCTGAGCGGACGGTGTTTGTGTGCATTGCGGCCCGCAGACACCGCGGGTCCAAGCCCATTCGGGCGGGCAGCTCTCCCGGCAGGTGGCAGTGACTGATGCGCTGTGCGGGCCCTGCTCGCCCATCGGGTCTCATCCGGCGCGTCACCGTGATCAGTGTGCTTGATTCTGTCGTCTGGGCTCCCGGGACGGGATCGAAGCTCTGTGGCATGAGGAGTGGCCGGCACCACCAGGCATCGCTACCGCCCCGCGCCGCCCGTCCCGCCGGGCAGCTGAGGTCGAAGGGGCGTCAGATCTCGGTGTTGTGCGGTAAACCAGACTGCTTCCTTATAGGTCTTGAAGTTTGTCGACATCTCAACTACATGTGTCTTTACCGAACAGGGGAGGACGCATGAAGAGGATCGTCGTCCGGAAACCGGGTACCGCCCGGCTCACCGGCACCGCCTCCGTCATCCACAAGGGGTGACCCGACGTGATGCGCCTCCGTCCAGCGGGGAGTCGACGCCGCCGCTGATGCCGCCGATCGACGCGCACCGGCGACCCCACGGCCCCTACACCGTGGCCGCGGCACTGCTCACCCGGCTGGTACCGGGCGCATTGGAACGTTCCCCTGATCTCGTGTCCGCCCACGACATCGAGATCAGGGCGGCGGTCCCGGCGCTGCGCCCGCTGGTGCCCGCCAGGCGGGTCACCATCGACGCGGACCTGCCCGACGACGAGCGCATCCTGGTGCCCGCCCCCCGCCGTACGTTACGCCTGGCCAACGGGCTGGCCGAGTTCGTCGCGGCCGCGGTGCCCGCCGGGAGCGCGCTGGTGGTCCACAACGTCGCGGAGGCCGACCCGACCGACGTCGAGCTGCTGGAGGTGATGGCCCGCCGCATCCCGGCAGCGCGCCTGCGCCTGGAGCTCCACGACGAGGGGCCCGCGCCCGCCGAGGACGGCAGGAGCACCGCCGAGCTCTGGGAGCTGGTCGACCACTGCGTCCGCGAAGGCTTCCTGCACGCGGTCGTCGAGCTGGGCAGGCGGGGGATGGCCATGACCGAGCCGGGCGGCCCTCCCTGGTGGCGCTTCGCGCAGCGGACGGCCACCGCGCTCGGCGGTCTCGGCCGCCAGGAGGAGGCCAGGGACATCTGGGAGCGGGTGCGCAGGAGCAGCCAGGATCCCGCCATGCACGCCGCCGCGGCGTACGGCACCGCGATGCTCGACGCCCGCCACCCCGACCCGGCGCGGCGCGACCTCGGCAGGGCCAGGGGCTGGATCAACCAGGCCGTCGCGATCTCCGCCCTGGTGCCCGACCGGGCCTTCAAGCTGGGCTTCGACCGTAACGGGCTGGCGCTGATCGAGCTGCGCGAAGGGCGCCCCGAGAGTGCGCTCGAGCTGGTGGAGTCGGCCATCGAGCTGGCGGCGCGCGAGCTGCCGCCGGATCGTCACCCCGTGCACCGGATGGTGCTGCTGGCCAACAGAGCGCAGCTCATGGCGGTGCTCGGCCACACCAAGGAAGCGCTGGAGGACTACGCCGCCGCTATCGCCATCGACCCGGCCTTTCCCGACTACTACCTCGATCGCGGCAACCTGTGGTTCTCGCTCGGCCGCCACGCCGAGGCGCTGGCCGACTACGACAGCGCGATCGCGCTGAGCCCGCCGTTGCCCGAGGCGTACTACAACAGGGCCGAGGTGCGGGTCGCGCTCGGCGAGGAGGAGGCGGCGCTGGCCGACCTGGCGCATGTCATGGAGCTGGATCCCCGCTACGTCGACGCCGCCATCAACCGCGCGGGCCTGCTGGCGGGTCTCGGACGGGACATCGAGGCGATGGCCGACGTCCGGGCGGGGCTGGTGGTCGCGCCGGGGAACCCGCACCTGCTGACGGTGCTGGGCCAGCTGGAGACCACGGCGGGGCGCCACGAGGAGGCGGCGCGGGCGCTGGAGGCCGCTCTGGCCGCCGCGCCCGGCCTGGCTGCGGCGTGGGCGGGCAGGGGCGCGCTGCGCTACGAGCGCGGCGACCTGGAGGGCGCGGTCGCCGACCTGGACCGGGCGATCGAGCTGGACCCGCACCCCGACCTCTACGCCAACCGGGCCATGGCGCTGCGGGCCATGGGGCGGGAGTGACCGTTTCACCTGCGGGGGCGTTCGACCGCACCGCTGATCGCACACAATAGGAGCATGGGGAGGCTCTTGGGGCGGGTCGCGGCGATCTACGGGAGTCTCGGGGCGCTGTGGTGGGTGGGCATCAGCGCCACCAGGACCGCCACCCGCTGCGGTGACTGGCCGTGCCTGTATCCGACGCTCGGTGCCTACCTGGTGGTGACGATCGTGGCGCTGGCCGCGGCGGTGCCCCTGCTTACCCGCGCCGCCGTGGCCCCTGCCCGCCGCGTGGCCCTGACGGCGGCGGCGGTGCTGCTGGCCATCAGGGGCTTCGGCGAGGCGGTGCCGTCCTCGCCGTCCCCGGTGGTGGAGGCGCTGCGCGCCGGTCTCGCCTTCACGGCCGCCGGTACGGTGGCCGCCGTGCTCTCCTCGCCTGGCCTGGCCAGGCGTTGGCGGGTGGCGGGCTGGCTCGCCGTTGCGGCGCTGCCCCTGTCGGGTCTCGCGGTGGTGTGGACGCGCTACGGGTTCTGAGCGGTCTGGGGGAAGACCTGCACGTGGTCGGGGTCGACCCTGAAACGCACCTTGACCGCGCTGATGTTGCCGGCGTCGGTGAGCTTCCTGAAGTAGTCGTAGGCGGGTGCCAGGTTGTCCACCGAGCCGCCGTTGGCGATCGCGGCGGCCACGACCATGGCCTGCCCGGTGCCCGACGAGGTCGGGTTCTTGATGGCCACCTGGCCCTTGTACTCGGGCGTGAGCAGGTCGCTGTCGCTCTGCGCGCACTCCATCGAGGAGACGACGCGCGAGAAGGGCTGGCGCGCCTCGGCCAACTCGCCCATGGTGCAGCCGCTGGACCTGTCGATGCAGGGCCCCGACGACTACGACGGCCCGGCGGACCGATCCCTGTCCGGCTGACCCCCTCGGCCTCGGGGCCACTCCGGGGCGCTTGCCGGCACCCGCGCGGGCGCGGATCCAGGTGGCCCCTGAGGCGGCCGCGTGCGGGGACGGCCGTTGTAACATCGGCCGATGAGCACGAGCTTCGCCGCGGCCCTGCGTGACCTGCGCCCGGGCGCGAGCGCACAGGCCGCCGCGATCACCAGGGGAGTGAGCGGGCCCGCCGCCACGGTGCCCTCGCGCACCATCACGCTCACCCACGGTCTCGAACGGCTCCGCTGCGCCTCGCTGCTCAAACCCCTGTACTGCTGGGCCGCCGCGGCACACGTCACCGACCAGGGGTTCTGGCGCGCCCACGCCGAGCCCGCCGTCGTCACCTCCTCCAACAGCGACACCAGGGCGCTCTGGCTGGCCGTCGGGCCCGCGGTGATCCTGTCCGAGATCCACCGGCGCACGGGAGCGGCCTGGACCCAGGGCAACGGCGACCCGTCCCGCTTCGGCTCGGTCGAGGTCGCCGCCGCCGAGGTCGCCGCCGCCTACACCGCCCTCGCCCAGGCCGCCCTCGCCGGCGACCCCGTGGCCGCCGAGGTGCTGTCGTGGATGCGGGAGGTGCCCGGGCGGCAGGCGTTCGGCGTGCGGGAGGCGCTGGCCGTACCCGACGCGGCCGTCAAGTGCGGCTGGTACGGCGGCGCCGACGAGAGCTGGCTGCGCACCCACGCCGTCGCCGTCATCCCGCGCGGCGGCACCGGAGTGACCGTGGTCGTCGGCCTGACCGCGCAGCTCTACACCGACGAGCTCGAACGCGAGCTCTACCATGCCAGGGTGGCCCAAGGGCTGCCGGTGGAGGCGGAGCACGAGCGGGCCTGCGGTCCGCTGCTGCGCGCCCTGATGTCGACCGCGCACAACGAGGTGATCGCGTGAGCCTGATGCCTGAGCGGCCGGCCCTGCCGGCTCGCTCCCTGCCTGCCCGCTCGCTGCCCGCGAGGTCGCTGCCGGCGCGGCAGCTGCCGCCCCGGGACACGCCGCTGCCCGCCACGGCTCCCCGCGCGCTACCCGCCAGGTCGCTGCCGGCGCGCGGCAGCAGGGGATGAGGCGGGCCGCTCCGGGCGGGTGCGACGCGTAACGGCCGCGTGCCTGTGCCCGCTCGGCGGGCCGGTGTGCCTGTGCCCGCTCGGTGGGTCCGCGGGCCGCGGCGGCTCCGCCCGGTGGGCCCGCGTGCCTCGGGGGCTCCGCTCCGCGGGCCGGCGGGCGTCATGGCGGCGGAGGCGGGCGTCGGCCACCCGGCGCGCTCGCGCGGCCGTGGCCCGACACGCCCGCCGAGCCTGCGCTCGAGGCGGCGAGCAAGGGGTTCTCAGGTCGGATCACCCTGGGATCGGCCAGAAGTGATCTGAGCCGGGCACGCGGCACGCCTCCGCGAGCCCGGGTGTGCGGTAGGGACCAGGCGCCGGATCAGGCCAGGTCGTCGAATTCGCCGTCCTTCATGCCGAGCCGGAAAGCCTCCCACTCGGCCTCGGTGAAGAACAGTCTCGGTCCGTCGGGGTCCTTGGAGTCACGCAGGACGAAGAGCCTGTCCTGGTCGGGCTTGTGAGCGGCGCCGTCCCCGGGCGTGTCGAGGACGGCTACTTCGACGCAGTCCCCGCCATTGCCACCGCTACGGCGGGCCTTACGCCATGTGAGGTCATTCATATGCTCTCCTCCATTTTCGATAGTAAATTTAGACTTGCGTGAACCGGTAAGGCGAGTGACCTGATCACGTCATATCTGCGAGCGATGGATTCGACGTCCACGGGACGATCGGTGACATACCCCTCGCCCGCCGATTCCAGATAGACGAGATCCGGCTCGCCGGGAATCTTCGCGATGACGAAGGCACCGGTCAACCCCGGCACCGCCTGGGCGTCAGCAGGGACGACCTGCACGGTGACGTTGGGCAACTCGGCCGACTCAAGCAGTGCGCGCACCTGCCCGCGCATCGTCGCCGCCGAGCCGACCGGCCTGCGGGCCACCCACTCGTCCAGCACCACCCAGTACATCGGCGGATCGGGCCGGCGCAGGACCGCCTGCCTGGTCATGCGCGCCAACACCGCCTCCTCCGCCTGCTCCGCCGTGGCGGCGGGCTCCCTGCGGAAGATCTCCCGCGCGTAGTCCTCCGTCTGCAGCAGGCCGGGGATCAGCAACGGCTGCCACGTCTGCAACGTGCGCGCCGTCTGCTCGATCTCCAGCCACGGACGGAACCAGGCGGGGTAGGCCGCCTGCCGTGCCAGAGGCCACAGTCTCAGCAGCGACCCGCCGGTCTCGAGCACCGCGTCGGCGCGCTCGGCGAAGTCGCGGGACGGCGTGCGCCTGGCCAGCTCGATCGCGCAGACCAGGGACAGCGAATAGCTCAACCGCTCGGCCAACTGCTCCTGGGAGAGGCCCGCACGCGTGCGGAACTCCCTCAGCTCCGAGCCGAAGAACGCCAGCGGGCTGGAGCTCGGATCGAGCTCGCGTGCAGCAGGCATTGGGGGCTCCGGTTCTACAGAGGTTCTACAAAAGCGGGCCAGTGTTCACACACCTCAGGTGTGCGACCTGAATCCATACCTAGAGTAGTCGCTTGAATGCAGGATGGGGTCACGGACCGCGGAATCTCCTCGATCTAAGGATGTGTGGTGCTTATGGGTGCCATCTACAACCAACGGGTGGAAGAAGAACAGATCCAGCAGCTGGGATGGGTGCAGGACCGGCTCGCCGAGGCCGGCAGGCGCGCTCTCCTGGTCAGACACCTCCGGCTGACGCTCCTGCAGAACAGGTACGACCCGCCTGAACGCGGCGGGCCCGTGCTCATCGCGGGCACGCTGAAGATCAGTGTGGACGGCGGGTTCCACGTCGAACACGACGACGGGCGCACCGCCGACTTCCACGACGCCGACCAGGTCGCCGCCTACGTCACCAGCTCAGTCTCCTGATCACCTCCGGCAGCTCCGGCGGGTCGAGCCGGCCCGGCAGTGAGCGCAGCTCCTCGGCGCTGAACCAGCCGTGGCCGAGGAAGGCCTCGCTCTCCTCCTCCGTGAGCTCACCCGGCCGCACCCCGGGACGCGCCTCGTCGAAACGGGCGACGAAGAACGGCTCGACCTTCACGTACCGAACGCCCAGCCACGTGAAGTCCCGATCCACCGCGACCCACCTGTCCTGAACCGCGCCACCCGGCAGGCCCGTCTCCTCGGCCAGCTCGCGTCTGGCCGCCTCCAGCGGCGTCTCGCCAGGGTCGAGCCCCCCTCCAGGAGGCTCCCAGATCGCCTCGCCGCTGACCCGGTCGTACCAGTTCATCAGCAGCACCCTGCCGTCGCGATCGAGACACACCACCCGCGCCGCCGGCCGATCACTGCTCACCGCGCCCCCGCGTTCGTCGTCCTCTTGCACGGCACGCTCGCTCTTGTGCGGCCCGTCCGCTGTTGTGTGGCCCGCCCGCTGTTGTATGGCACGCTCGCTCTTGTACGGCACGCCCGCGACAGGCCGCCGTGGTCACCGGTGACCATCCGTCGATCACGCTACTCCAGCAGGACTTCGCGTCTCCCGGTGACGTGGTATCGAGAGCTCGCTCCTTCATCGGCCTGTCTCCGCCGATCTCGTTGGCGCCGGTCTCGTTCTCTGCCGGCCTTGTATCCGTGGGCCTCGCCTTTCGCCGGCCCCGTCTTCGCCAGCCGGCTTTCGTCGGCCGCGTCTTCATCGGTCTCATCTGCGCCTGCCGGTCTGCGCCTGCCGATCTGCGCCTGCCGGTCTGCGCTCGAACGGGTGGGGGTCGGGGAGGTGGTCAGCGTTCGGGCGGGACCGGATCGGGCGGGCCGGGGAGGTGGTGGGCGTTCGGGTGGGGCCGGGTCGGGCGGGTCGGGAAGGTGGTCAGCGTTCGGGCAGGTGGGCCGGGGAGGGGGTCAGCGTTCGGGCAGGCGGGCCGGGGTCGGGCGGGCCGGGGAGGGGAGTCAGTAAAGCGGTCAGTGCTCGGACAGGACCAGGGCGAGCAGGCCGGGGAAGCGGGCGTCGAACTCCTCGCGGCGCAGCCGGTTGAGCCGCCTGGCCCCCTCGTCGCGCTGTTCGAGCAGGCCGACGTTGCGCAGCACCGTGAAGTGGTGGCTCAGGGTCGACTTGGCGACCGGCAGCTCCTTGAACGTGCCGCAGGCCAGCGACCAGTCGGGCACCTCCGCCAGCTCGCGCACGATGGACCGCCTGATCGGGTCGGCCAGCGCGTCGAGCGCCGCCTGCAACGAGGCCTCCATGGGGGAGCCGTGGGTCAGCTGGCGTCCTCTGTTCGACGGCTGTCGAACACTCGTGTAATGTTCCATCTCGATCGAACAGCCTACCCGAGAGGTCGCGACAGTGATGGACAACGGTCGGATCGGCGTGTGGTATCCCCTGTTCGGCAGGGCGCCTGCGCCGGTCGTCCGCGAGGCGGCCGCCGAGCTGGAGGAACTCGGCTACTCCACCCTCTGGGTCAACGAGAACTCCACGAGCAGGGAGCCGTTCGCGAGCGCCGCCCTGCTGCTCGCCGCGACCACGCGGATCGCGGTCGGCACCGGCATCGCCAACATCTGGGCCCGCGACGCCACCGCGATGGCGGCCGGGCGTGCCACGCTCGGTGAGGCCTACCCGGGCAGGTTCGTGCTCGGCATCGGCGTCAGCCACGGCGGCCTCGTCACCGGGCGGGGCCACGCCTACGACAAGCCCCTCACGGCGATGCGCGCCTACCTCGACGGCATGGACGCGGCGGCCACGGGCATGGTGTCGGGCGGTGACGCGCCCCGGCTGCTGGCGGCGCTGCGGCCCAGGATGCTGGAGCTGTCACGGGACAAGGCGGACGGCGCGCACACCTACTTCGTCCCGCCCGAGCACACCGCCCGTGCCCGCGCGATCCTCGGCAAGGAACGGTTGCTGGTGCCGGAGCTCGCCGTCATCCTGGAGCCCGACCCGGCGAAGGCCCGCCAGGCGGCGCGCGAGCACATGGCCTACTACCTCGCCCTGCCCAACTACGTGAACAACCTGCGCGATCTCGGCTACACCGACGCCGACTTCGCCGACGGCGGCAGCGACCGCCTGGCGGACGCGATCGTGGCCTGGGGCGACGAGCAGGCGGTCGCCAAGCGCGTCCGGGCCCACCTGGACGCCGGCGCCGACCACCTCGCCCTGCAACCGCTGACGGCAGGCGGCTTCGACATGGCCGACGGCATGCGGCAACTCACCCGGCTCGCCGACACCCTGGACCTCTGAACCGGCCGCCGGCGCCGCGGTGGACCTTCGAACCGGCCGCTGGTTCCCCGGCGAACGTTGAATCGGTTGCCTGTGTCGCGGTGGACCTTCGGATCGGCCGCTGGTTCCCCGGCGAACGTTTGAATTGGCTGTCTGTGTCGCGGTGGACCTTTGGATCGGCTGTTGGTGTCGCGGTGGACGGGTGAATCGGCCGTCGGCGCCACGGCGAATCTCTGAACCGACCGCCGGCGCCGCGGCCCGCCCGCCGACGAGAGCGGCACGGCTGGCGATGCCGGTCACCGTGTCCGCTCAAGGCGGGGCGCCATCGTCCCCGGACCTGCACAGCCCGCTCCGGCCACCCAACGGCTCGGGCGTCCCAGGTTGTCCCGGCTGGGCCTGTTGTCGTGGCTGGGCCTGGCACCCGCTAGAACGAGCTGGTGCGGTGGCGGGCGCGGAACTCCGCCAGAAGCTCGTCGGTCACCTGCGCGCCGGCCGCCACGGCCTCGTGCACCTCGCGGAAGTAGCCCTCATACCCGGCCGGCGTGTAGAGGCACAGGGCCTGGACCGGCTCCGTCCCAGCGTTGCGGAAGCCGTGCGGGGTGCCGCGTGCGGCGGCGAGCAGGTGGCCGGGGCCGACTGTCACCTCACCGTCGCCGTGGTGCAGGGTCAGGTCGCCGCGCAGGACGTAGAAGTACTCGTCGTGACCGTGATGCACGTGCGGGCGGGCCCCGACCACGCCCCCCGCCAGGGTGAACTCCTCGAACGCGAAGCGGCCGCCGGTGTGCTCGCCCGTCAGCCGGAAGAAGTGGGCCACTCCCGCCACGTCGATCAGCTCGCCGTCCTCGGGGTGACGCAGTAACGGGCGCGGCATCTCGTTGTCGATCATCCCTGCATTATCGGGTGACGGCGTCCGAGACGTCCCAGCAGGTCCAGACCGCGGCGCTACCAGCCGCCCTGGGAGGAGCCGCGGGAGGCCTTAGGAACGTGCGTGCCTGGGAGGATGCGCGGCGCTCATTCCCTGGGGTTCGCTCGGCCACCATAGGGACCAGCCAGGCCCGCTCGGCATTCGGCGCCAGCCAGGCCCGTTCGTCATTCGGCGCCAGCCACGCCTGCTCGGCATTCGGACCGCCAGTGCCCTGGCCTGCGAGCGGGTGAGCGCTTTTCGGTCCGGTCCCCACCGGGTCGACGAGGGCGCGGTGTGGCACCGGAGGGTCTCCCGCTGGACGATCTCCTCCGGTTCGTGGCGGTCTGTACGGCTCGCACGAGCCCGCTCTCAACGGCGTAGGTCTTGCGAAGACCGTCGTCTGGCGGCTCCTTCGCCCGGGGTGGCCCGCGCGGTGGGGATAAGGGCGTCTTCGCCCAGGGGTGGGCCCGCGCGGGGGGATAGCGCGCCTTCGCCCGGAGGTGGGCCCACGCGGTGGGGACGGCGCGCCTTCGCCCAGAGGTAGGCCCGCGCGGGGGGATAAGGGCGCCTTCGCCCAGGGGTGGGCCCGCGCGGTGGGGATGGCGCGCCTTCGCTCAGGGGTGGGCCCGCGCGGTGGGGATGGCGCAGCTGCGCCCGGGTGTGGGCCTACGTCGTGGCCGGATGCGGGCTCCTTCGGTCAGGGAAGGCGCCTGCGTGAGGTCAGCGCTTCATGGCGCCGTCGGCGATGGCGTCGGCCGCGTCGCCGATGGCCATGCCGACGATCTCCAGGCGCCGGACGAGTTCCCGCTCCTTCATCGCGTCGGCGGTCACCTCCCCCGAGAAGATCCGGGCGATCTCGTACTGGTACATCCGCCGGACGGCGCCTCCCGCCTTCTTGGCCTCCAACGCGTCGTGCACCACCGCCGAAGGCCGGGACGCGAGGTCCTGCACCGCGCTCTCCAGCGCCTCGATACCCACGATCACCTGGTCCAGCAGCGGAGCGAACCTGATCTGATCCGGTACCCGGTACAGGTGCGACTCCCGCACGAAGTCACGCAACGAGTCCAGCACGTCGTCGATGGAGCGGGACAGCCGGAACAGGTCCTCCCTGTCGATGGGTGTGACCAGCGCGTTCTTGAGCTCTTCGACCAGGCGGGCGCGTTCGGTGTCGCCGAAGTGTTCGATGGACCGCATCTGCTCGTGCGCGCCGGTCCTGCCCACCTCGCCGCTGATCATCGCCATGGCCAGCCAGGCGCCCTCCTTGGTCGCCTCCAGCTGTCCGGCGAGCGCGTCGGTGAGGGCACCATCCATCCGCCCGGCCAGCAGGTCGCGAATCCGGCTCAGCCGTTTCGCCGGGCGCCTGCCGTCCTGCGCCCGCGCCCTGGCCTCACCGGCACTCATCCGTACGCCTCCGTACCGCCACACACCGTTGGCGGCGATGCCTCGTCCCGAAGGCCCGCTGTGCCTTCGAGCCTCTTCGTCGTCCTGGCTCTGTCGTCCCGCGTCGGTCTCTCCCTGCGTCCGTGGCGCCGACTCCATGTCCCACCCTTCCAGACTCCGCCTCCCTGTCCCGGGACTCCGGCTTCCGTCCCGCCACCGGCTCCGTTTCGGAACGAACTCCCATACTCGGTCTTCCCGGTCCGGGGCGTCGTTCTCGGGAGTCCGCCGGGTTTCCGGTACCGCCGGGCCCGTTGCTCGCTCACGGCACGGCCTCGGACCTGCCGGTGGGCGGGGCGGCACGTTCTCTTCGGGGGATCGCCGGCTGCCCACTTCTTGACGGCATGCCCAGGGCGCGCTCCGGCCCCGGTTCCACGACACAGCCGCCCATCCTTCGGCTTCGTGCCTTCGGCTTCGTGCCTCCGGTGCGGTTGCGCGGGCCCGTTCCTGGCCGACTCCCTCTTCGCGCCTCATCCGAGCTCCCGCAGGGCGAGGGCCGTCAGAGCCGCCAGCAGTCCAGCCGCCGGCAAGGTGAGGATCCAGGCGAGCACGATCTTGACGGCCGCGTACCACCGCACCCTGCCGCTGCCCTGGGCGACGCCCGCGCCGATGAGTCCGCCCGCGATGGCCTGGGTCATGCTCACCGGCATCCCGGCCGCCGCGCACCCGATCACCGTCGCGCCGGACGCCAGTTCGGCCGTCACCCCGTGCAACGGCCGGGACACGATGATCTCCCGGCTGAGCGTACGGCCCGCCTTGGGCATGCCGTACACGGTCCCGAGGCCGAACAGCAGCGCGGCGGTGAACGAGACGGGCGGCCCCGAGGTGCCCAGGGCGATCAGGAAGACGGCCAGCATCTTCTGCCCGTCGTTGGCCGCGTAGGCGACGCACTGCAGGAGGAAGCCCGCCCAGTGCCACCGGCGCAGGCCCCGGGCGTCGGTCAGGAGGACGAGCAGCCGGATCACGACCCAGCCGGCCAGCGCTCCGGCGAAGGGCGCCAGCATCCCGACGGCGAGCACGAGCGCCACGGAAGCCGCCGACACCTGGAGTCCGGCACCGAGGCCGGCGCCGGTGAGGCCGCCGACGATGGCGAGGGTCAGGCTGGTGGGCTGCCCGTAGTGGCTGAGCGCCAGGACGACCGCGATGGCCGACAGCACGGCGACGATCATGGCGCGGGAGGCGTCCGGGCCTTCGAAGGAGGCGAGCCGGGTGGCGAAGGTCTGCGCCACGTGCTGGGACACCAGCGGCACCGCGCCGGTCAGCAGGACCAGGGTGAGGACGCCGACGACGGGCCGGACGGCGGGGAGCTTGAGCCCGGTGGCCAGCAGCGCGCCGCCGTCGTTCATCCCCGACACGACGGCGAACAGGCCGGCGACCACGACCTCCAGGGGCATGCGCTTCACCCAATCCGACGGGCGAAGGGATCACAAGCCCGTCATTCATGATGTCCGATATAGACGCTGTCACGGGTCATGGTCGTGTCGCCGGCGAGTCGAAGGCTCCCCAGATCACCGACGCGCGGAACACCTGGGCGCGGGGTGGCGAGGGGGCCGCCCGGCGTCGTCCGCCTATGAGGGTCATAGCGAAATCCTGCCTGGTCGCAGGCTGGGCACCCGGCTAGCGTCCATTACGCCCGATATCTCCAGAAGATCGAGTGGATGATGGACGAAGAGCTCATTCTGCTGAATCCCGGACCAGCCTGTACGTCCCAGCGGGTCAAGGACGCCCTGCTGCGCGGAGACCTGTGCCACCGCGAGCCGGAGTTCACCGAGTTGCTGTTCAGGATCCGCGAGGCGCTGCCCCGCTGCCTGAACCTCGGCGGCACCCACGAGGCCGTCCTGGTCACCGGTTCGGGGACGGCCGCCATGGAGATGGCGGTGATCAGCTCCGTGCGGGAGGACCGCGCGGTGCTCGTCGTCAACAACGGCGTGTACGGCGACCGCATGATCAAGATCGCCCGCGCGCACGGCATCGCCGTCCACGAGGTCAGGAGCGACTGGACGGTCCCGGCCGACCCGGAGGCGGTGCGGCGCGCGCTCGCCGCGCACGACGACATCGACGCGGTGGTCTGCGTCCACCACGAGACCACGACCGGCCTCATCAACCCGATCAGGGAGATCGGCGAGGTCGTCGCGGGTTCGGGAGCGCTGTTCGTGATCGACGCGATCTCCGGCACCGCGATCGAGGACCAGGACCTGGCGGACGTGCGCGTCGACGTGGTCTGCGGCACCGCCAACAAGGGTCTGCACGGCCTGCCGGGCATGGCGTTCATCCTGTGCAGCCCGGCCTCGGTCGCCAGGATCCACGAGGTTCCCGAGCGCAGCCTCTACCTCGACGCGGCAGGCTATCTGAAGAACGACGTGCCGTTCACGCCTGCCGTCCAGGTCTGCTACGCCCTGGACGAGGCGATCGAGGAGTACGAGGCGCAGGGCGGGTTCGCGGCGCGGACCAAGCTGTACCGCGAGCGGGCGGCGCTGGTGCGCGGGCAGTTCGAACGGCTGGGCCTGAAGATCCTCGTCGATGAACGTTTCAGGTCCAACACCGTGACGATGCTTCACCTGCCGGACGGTGTGACGTACCAGGCGCTTCACGACGAGCTCAAGAAGCGCGGCTACGTTGTCTACGCAGGTCAGGGGCGACTGTCGGACGATTTCTTCCGCATCTGCACGATGGGGGAGATCCCCTGGCACCGGCTCGAGCAGCTCGAAACGGCGCTCGGCGAGTCGATCGAGGCAGCAAGGGGTTAACAAGGCATGCAGCTCAACCTGCACCGGCTGTGGATCTTCATGACGGTGGTGGAGTGCGGTGGTTTCTCGGCCGCGGCGCAGAAGCTCTACCTGAGCCAGCCGTCGGTGTCGCACCAGGTCAGGCAGCTTGAGCAGGCGTTGCGCGTCACGCTGATCGACCGCAGCGGCGCGCGGATCAGGCTCACGCCCGAGGGCGAGGTCATGCTGGAGTACGCCAGGCGCGTCTTCCTGCTCGCCGACGAGGCGGTGGCCGCCATCCGGCAGGTTTCGGGGCTGCAGGCCGGCAAGCTGGTCGCCGGCGGCACCACCACGGTCGGCACCTACCTGCTGCCGCCGCTGCTGGCCGCCTTCCGCGACCGCCATCCGGGCATCGAGATCGGCATCCGGGTCGGCAACGGCCAGCAGGTCGAGCGCGGGCTGGTGGACGGCGAGATCGGCGTCGCCGTCCTGGCCGGCCAGCCTTCGGCGCCGCAGCTGGTCAGCGAGCCGATCCTGGAGGACAGGCTCGTCGTGATCACCGAGCCGGGCCACCACCTGTCCAGGAGCGGTACGGCGGAGCCGGCCGCGCTGGCCGAGGAGCTCTTCCTCATCCGCGAGCCCGGCTCGTCCACGCGTGAGCTGCAGGAACAGGCGATGGAAACGTGGGGCCTCGACAAGCGGACAGAGATCTGGGGCCCCGAGACGATCAAGCAGGCGGTCGCCGCGGGGCTCGGCGTCTCGCTGGTGTCGGAGCACTGCGTGGAGCAGGAGCTCGCCGACGGGCGGCTGGCCGCGGTGGAGGTCACTCCCGCGCCCAGGCCCCGCCCGATCGTGCTGGCCCACCGCCGCGACCGGCTGCTGGGCCCCGCCGAACAGGCTTTCATCGCCATGCTGCGCTCGGTACGCACATGGCCCAGGTTGAGGAGCGTTTCTTGAGGAGCCGGGCGCAGGTCGTCATCGTCGGCGGTGGCATCGTCGGCTGCAGCGTGGCCTACCATCTGGCCGAGCTCGGCTGGAGCGACGTCGTCGTGCTGGAGCAGGGTCGGCTGTCGTGCGGCACCACCTGGCACGCGGCAGGACTGGTCGGGCAGCTGCGCAGTACCGAGAGCATGACCAGGCTGATCAGGTACAGCACCGACCTGTACGCCCGCCTGGAGAGGGAGACGGGGTTCGGCACCGGCTGGAAGCGCTGCGGCAGCGTCAGCGTCGCCCGCACCCCCGAGCGGATGACCCAGCTCAGAAGGACGGCGGCGCAGGCCCGCGCCTACGGCATCGCCGCCGAGGTCGTCACCGCCAGGGAGGCGGGCGAGCTGTGGCCGGTCATGCGTACCGACGACCTGGTCGGCGGCGTGTGGCTGCCGGGCGACGGCAAGGCGAACCCCTCCGACCTCACCCAGGCCCTGGCCCGCGGAGCCCAGCGGCGCGGCGTGGAGGTCGTCGAACGCGCCAGGGTCACCGGCACCGCCGTCAGGGACGGGCGGGTGCGCGGCGTGGAGACCGCCACACCACCTGCTGGCCGCGTCGGGCGCCTGCTTCGGCGCCAAGATGGGCTGGGAGCGGGTCAACTACTTCGGGCCGGCCGCGCCGTACACCTTCGGCAGGCCGGGATGGCAGGAGACGGTCGACGCGGAGGTCGGCGCCTGCAGGAGCGAGGCGGCGCTGTTCGACCAGACGTCGTTCGCCAAGTTCACGCTGAAAGGTCCGGAGGCCACCGCGGCGCTGCAGTGGCTGTGCACGGCGGACGTCGACGTGGAGGTCGGCCGGGTCGTCTACACGGGCATGCTCAACGACAGGGGCGGCTACGAGAGCGACCTGACGGTGACCAGGGTGTCGGCCGACGAGTACCTCATCGTCACGGGGTCGGCGCAGGCCACGCGCGACTTCGACCACATCTCCAGGGGCATCGGCGAGCGGCGGGCGGTCCTGGTGGACGTCACCAGCGCCTACGCCGTCTTCGGCCTCATGGGGCCCGAGTCCAGGAACATCCTGCGCACGGTGTCGAAGGCGGAGCTGGGGGAGTTCGGCACCTCGCGGCTGATCGACCTCGGCCACGCCACCGTCCGGGCCAGCCGCGTCACCTACGTCGGCGAGCTGGGCTGGGAGCTCTACGTGCCGGCCGAGTTCGCGGTCACCGTCTACGAGAGGCTGCTCGCGACGGGCGTCAGGCAGGCAGGCCACTACGCGATCGAGGCCATGCGCCTGGAGAAGGGCTACCGGGCGTGGGGCCGCGAGCTCGCCCCGACGTCACCCCGGCCGCGGCGGGCCTGCTGTTCACCTGCAAGAAGAGCGCCCCCTTCCGGGGCATGGACCGGATCCACGACGCGCGCGGGACGATCGTGTCGATCACCACGGAGGCGCACCTGTGGGGAGGTGAATCCCTGCTCGTGGACGGCGAGCCGGTCGGCTACGTCACCTCCGCCGCCCACGGTCCCACCATCGGCAGGACCGTGGCGCTCGGCTTCGTGACCGGCACACCGGCCATGGCCGAGGTGGACTGCGCGGGAGAGAGGTACCCTGCCCAGATCAGCCGCAAGGCGCCCTACGATCCCACCTCCGCGAGAGTCAAGGTATGAACGCCGAGTACGTCCTGACGTTGTCCTGCCCCGACCGCCCCGGGGTGGTCGCCGCCGTGTCTGGTCTGCTGGCCAGAAGCGGCTGCAACATCACCGAGAGCCAGCAGTTCGGCGACCAGGCCGCCGCGCGGTTCTTCATGCGGGTGCAGTTCAGGGCGGGCCTGCCGCACGACGAGCTGAGCGCCGCCTTCGCCACGCTGGCGCCCGAGTGGGGCATGGAGTTCAAGCTGCGCGACCTCGCGGTGAAGCCGAGGGTGCTCATCCTGGTCAGCAGGTTCGGCCACTGCCTGAACGACCTGCTCTACCGGGTCCGCTCGGGGCTGCTCGACATCGAGATCGTCGCCGTCGCCTCCAACCATCCCGACCTGCGGCCGCTCACCCAGTCGTACGGGATCGACTACCACCACCTGCCGGTCACCCCGGAGACCAAGCCGAAGCAGGAGGCGGAGATCCTCGCGCTGGTCGAGCACTACCAGGTGGAGCTGGTGGTGCTCGCCCGCTACATGCAGGTGCTGTCGGCCGACCTGTGCGAGAAGCTGGCCGGCCGGGCGATCAACATCCACCACTCGTTCCTGCCGTCGTTCAAGGGCGCCAAGCCGTACCACCAGGCGCACGACCGCGGGGTGAAGCTGATCGGCGCGACCGCCCACTACGTCACGTCCGACCTGGACGAGGGGCCGATCATCGAGCAGGAGGTGGCGCGCGTCAACCACAGCCACACGCCGGACGACCTGGTCGCCATGGGCCGGGACGTCGAGTGCGTCGCGCTGGCGCGCGCCGTCCGGTGGCACGCCGAGCAGCGGGTGCTGCTCGACGGCCACAAGACCATCGTCTTCCCCCGCTGATCCCTCCCGTACGGCAGGCCGGGCCACGGCCACCGTCCCTCACCGGTGGCCGCCCGTCCGTCACGCGTGCTCCAGCGGGACTCCGGCGGGCCGTGCGGACGAGGCGAGGTCAGGGCCGATAGGTGCCGAAGAACCAGAGGTTGCCCTCGGGGTCCTTGCACGCGTACTCCCTGGACCCGTAGGGCTGGTCCGTCAGCTCCATGGTGACGACGGCGCCCGCGGCCACCGCCTTGTCGTGGTGCGCGTCGGGGTCGTCGACGGCGACGTAGACGCCCGGACCGCCGGGCGTGCCCCGCCCGAGCATGATGATGTCGTCGCCGACCAGGATCTCGGCGTGGTCCTTCATCACCTCGTGCGGCTCGAACCCGAAGGCCGCGGCCAGGAAGTCGACGGCGCCCTGGACGTCCTGGTAGCGGGCGAGCGCGAAAACGGTTCTCGTCATGAGAACGAGTCTGTGCCCGCGCCCGCCGGGTGTCTTGGACGAATCTGACCGGGCGTGGCGCCGGCCATCGCGCGGAACTCCCGGTTCATGTGGGGCTGGTCGTAGAAGCCGCACGCCGCCGCCACGCGGGCGAGGTCGGCCCCCGAGCGGAGCAGGCTCATCGCCCGCTCGAAGCGGATCACCCTGGCCGCCGCCTTCGGGGTCAGGCCCACGTGGTCGCGGAAGCGGGCCACGAGGTGGCGGTGGCTCCAGCCGAGCGATCCCGCCAGCCCTGCGACGCCGGCCGTCCCGGACGACTCGACCAGGCGATCCCACGCCCACACCACGCGGGGGTCGGGCGGCGGGGCGGCCAGGATGCGGGCCCGCAGCAGCGCCTCGGCGGCCGCGAGGCGGCCGGGCCACGAGGCGAGCTCGCCGAGCCTTTCGACCGCCGCGGGACCCCACGCGGGCAGCAGGTCGTCGATCGGCACCACGAGGTTCGCCAGCCCGCTCATCGGCACGCCGAACAGGCGGCGCGCCCCGAACGGGGTGAGCAGGACCTCCACGCCCTCCGTCGGCGCGGTCATCCTGGTCACGGTGTAGCGGTCGCCGAGGCCGCCCACGAACGAGGTGAGGCGCGCGCCGTCGACCTCCATGGGGGCGCCGAAGGCGAGGATCAGCACCACGCCGGGCGTCGCCACCTCGGTGCGGGTCACCGGATGGTCGTAGCGTTCGCTGTAGGCCCACATCCGCGTGACGTAGGGGCGCAGGGCCGGGCCGGGTGTGCGCTCGATCGCGGTGAGACCCGGCACCGCCGGGGCGCGGCCGGCCGCCGTCCCGTCCATGCCCCGACCATACCCGGCCGTCCCGGCGTTCGCCCTTCCCCCGGAGGCGCGGGGCCCCCGGGGGAAGAGACCGTCAGAGACCGGTGTGGCGGGCCAGGAAGGTCAGCTGGTCGGCGGCCAGGTCGACGGTCCTGCTCACCGACCGGGCGCCGTGCCCCACCTCGGTCTCGTTGCGCAGCAGGATCGGCGCGTCACCCGCCTGGGCCTGCTGCAGCGCCGCGCACATCTTCCACGCGTGCAGCGGGTGCACCCTGGTGTCGGACTGGAAGACGGTGAACAGCGTCGCCGGGTAGGTGACGCCCTCGCGCACGTGGTGGTAGGGCGAGTAGGCCCACAGCCAGGGGAACTCCGCCGGATCCTCGGCCGAGCCGTACTCGACGTTCCACGTCGCGCCGAGCCCGAACAGCTCGTAGCGGATCATGTCGAGCAGCGGCGCCGAGCACGCCACGGCCGCGTAGAGGTCGGGCCGCTGGGTGAGGGCGGCGCCGACCAGCAGGCCGCCGTTGGACCCGCCCGAGATGGCCAGCTGCGCGGAGGTGGTGACGCCGGTGGCGATCAGGTGCTCGGCGGCGGCGTGGAAGTCGTCGAAGACGTTCTGCTTGTTGGCGAGCATGCCGGCGCGGTGCCAGTCCTCGCCCTCCTCACCGCCGCCGCGCAGGCCCGCGATCGCGTAGACGCCGCCCGCCTCGACCCAGGTCAGGATGGAGGCGGAGTAGCCGGGCGTCATCGAGATGCCGAAGCCGCCGTAGCCGTTCAGGATCGTCGGGCGCGGCCCCTCGCGGTCGACCGGCTCGATCACCAGCATGTGGACCTCGGTGCCGTCCTTGGACCGGTAGACCACCTGCGAGGTCTTGACCGGCGGCACCTCGACCGCGCCGGGGGAGGCGGCCCACAACGTGGTCTCGCCGGTGCGGGCGTCGTAGCGCTGGATGGTCGGCGGCGTGGTGTTGTCGGTGTAGCCGAACCACGCCTCGTGGCCGCCCTCGGGCCGCTCGGAGATCCCGCCGATCGTGCCGAGGCCGGGGGTGGGCACCTCGCCGATCCGCTCGCCGCTCGCCAGGTCGTGCACGGTGATCTCGCTGATCGCGTGACGGGTCCAGCCGACCAGCATGACCGGCCGCTCGAGGTCGTCGAGGATGGCGAAGTCGGTCAGCACCGCCTCGGGGTCCTCGGGGATGAGGTCGGTCCAGACCGACGGGGCGGCCGGGTCGGCGACGCAGACCCGCGCGCGCGGCGCGTCGCGGTCGGTGTGGACGTACAGGCGCCCGTCGCGGCCGAAGACCAGCCCGGTCTGGGCGTCGACGCCCTCCTGGACCACGGTCAGCTCGGGCCGCTCGGCGGGGGAGGCGGTCAGGTCGGCCACCCACAGGTCGTTGCGCGGCGCCGTGCCCTCGGCGGCGGAGATCTGCAGCCAGCGGCCGTCGCGGGAGACCGACACGCCGTAGTAGTTGGTCATCTTCATGCCGTCGCCGAAGATCATCACGTCGTCCTCCGTGGAGGTGCCGACGCGGTGCAGGTAGACGCGGCGGTGGAACTGCGACTCGCCCTCGGGCACCTCGGTGCTCGGCAGGCGGCGCACGTAGTAGAACGCCTCGCCGCCGGGCAGCCAGGCGACGGGGGAGTAGCGGCACCGGTCGATCGGGCCCTCGACCCGCCGGCCCGTCGCCACGTCGACGATGTAGAGCGAGGACTCCTCGTCGCCGCCGACCGAGATCTGGTACGCCAGCAGGCGCCCCTCCTTGTCGGGCTGCACCGCGTCGAGCGTGGTCAGCCCCGAGGAGTCGATGGCCATCGGGTCGATGAGCGCGCGCTCGGTGCCGTCGGCGTCGACGGCGTAGTAGACGGCGTGCTCCTGGTCAGGTGTGCGCCGGGAGAAGAAGTGGCGCTCGCCCCGCCACACGGGCACGCCCACCGAGCCGGACCGGAGCAGCTCGGCGATGCGCTCCTTGAACCGCTGCGGCTGGACCTGCGACCGGAACAGTTCCTCCTGCGCCAGCAGCCAGCCCTTCACCTCCGGATCGTCGGAGTCCTCGAGCCATCGGTAGGGGTCGGGCACGGGCGTGCCGTGCAGGTTCTCGACGACGTCGTCTCGGCGAGCTGCTGGGTACATGTCTGAACCCTACCTGTGACGCGTAAAGCCCGAGTAGACCGGGCATATATGACATCGCGCGTCCCTTTGGTCATCAGTAATGGGTGGCGGGGGCATGCCGTAAACGCCAGACTTGGTGAAGGACGGTGCCGTGGTGACCATCCGTTGGACCGTCCGGCGGAGGTCCACGTGACGGAAGCGACCGGGTCCCAGGAGGGACCGCCAACAGGGGTCATGGCCCCTCTGATACCCCTGCGTCGGGGGGTGGCCCCCTGATGCGCCAAGTACTCCTGCTCAACGCCACCTACGAGCCACTGACCACGCTGTCGCTGCACCGAGCAGTCGTGCTGGTGCTGAGGGAGAAGGCCGACGTCGTCCATCGTGACGGCAGGGGAGCGGTGCTGCGCTCCGCCACCTGTACGGTGGACGTCCCGTCGGTGATCAGGCTCAGAAGATATGTCCGTATTCCCTACCGGTCTCGCATCCCCCTGACACGGGCGGCGCTCATGCGTCGTGACGACTTCCGCTGTGCCTACTGCGGGCAGCGGGCCGAGACCATCGACCACGTCATCCCCCGTTCGCGGGGCGGCACCCACACGTGGGAGAACTGCGTCGCCTCGTGCATGCCGTGCAATCACAGGAAGGCCGACAAGTTCCTGGAGGAGCTGGGGTGGACGCTGCGCGTCGCCCCCGCGGTGCCAAGGGGCGCCCACTGGCGGCTCATCGGCGCCCAGCTCGTCGGCGATCCCCAGTGGGCGCCCTACCTGTCCGAGACGGCGGCCTAGCGGCGGCGCGCCGCAGGCTCAGCGTCGCGTGGCCTGCTCGGCCAGAGTGTGGATCCCGTAGAGCAGGCCACCGGCGAGGTCGCCGGCGCTGAAGGCGGTGGCCATCGACATGGCGGCCAGCCTGCACGCCCCGTCGGACAGCCGCCGCCTGGCGTTCTCGCCCGTGACGATCTCCAGGCCGCGGCCCTCGGGGTCGACGAGGATGAGCACCGCGTCAGGCGACTCCTCTCCCATCGCGGCGTGCAGGCGCTCGGCGAAGTGGCGCCTGCCGTCCGCGGAGGCGCCGAGGAAGGCGCTGAAGCGCAGCCCGCTGCGCCGTTCGGCGTGCTGCAGCGCCGTGCGGACGTCGTCGGCCTGGGCGGGGGTGAGCGTGCGCATCGCCGTCACCACCCCGCCGAGGCGCCGCCGACGCCTCTGGCCGGCTCGGCGGTCTCGGCCTCGCCCACCCAGTCGACCTCGGGCGCGGGCGCCCAGTGGGCCCTGCGGTCGGCGAGCACCAGCCCCGAGGTGCTGACACCGTGCTCGCTGTGCCCGGGGCCGCCCAGCCACACGACGCCGGGGGACTCCTCCTTGGCCGTCCTGGACGGCAGCATGACCACCAGGCTGATCAGCAGAAACAGCCCGAGCGAGGTTCCGACGAGGAAACCGAAGATCTCCAGCGCGCTGTCCACACCTCGACGGTAAACCCGCCGCGACGCGCGGACCAGCCCCGTCACCAGACGGGCGGTCTCCGCCTGCCCCAGAAGCCGCCCCGGGCCGCCTCGACCTGCGCCGACAGCGAGATCAGCGTGCCCTCGCCGCCCACCCGTCCCGCCAGCATGACGCCGATCGGCAGGCCGTCGGCGTTCCAGTGCAGCGGGAGGTTGACGGCGGGCTGCCCGCTCACGTTGTAGACCGGCGGGAAGGGGGCGAAGCGCTTCATCCGCTCGAAGGTCTCCTCCGGGTCGCCGCCGTCCTCGAACCAGCCGACGGGGACGGGCGGTTGCGTGACCGTGGGCGTGAGCACCGCGTCGTAGGGGTCGGTCGCCATCAGCGCGATGCGCGTGGCCAGCTGCAGCGACGACTGCGCCTGCAGGAACGCGGGCGCCGGTACGGCGAAGCCGCGCTCGCGCAGCCACGCCGTCAGCGGGCGCAGCAGGTCCTGCCGGTCGAGCGCGACCGGGTGCATGCAGGCGAAGGTGAACCACATCGTGACGAACTGCGGCACCAGGTCGGGCCCGAACGGCGAGGCGATGTCGACGATCTCGTGCCCGAGACCCTCCAGGGTCTTGCTCGCCGCCTCATAGGCGGCCAGCACGTCGGGGTGCACCTCGGCCCCCTCCACGACGGGAGTCGCGTAGCGCGCGATCCGCAGGCGGCCGGGCTCCATGGCCGCGCACTCGAGGAAGGTGCCCTCGTGCGGCGGGGCGAGGTAGAGGTCACCTGGGTTGTTGTGCGCCATCACGTCCAGCAGCGCCGCGGCGTCGGCCACGGTCCTGGCGATCGGCCCGTTGGTCGACAGCCCCGCCAGGTCCGGGATGATCGGGGCGAAGCTGATGCGGCCCCGCGTCGGCTTGATGCCGAACAGGCCGCAGACCGACGAGGGGATCCTGATCGACCCCGCGCCGTCGCTGCCGTGCGCGGCGGGCGCCAGCCCCGCCGCCACCGCGGCCGCCGCGCCGCCGCTCGACCCGCCCGCCGAGCGTGACAGGTCCCACGGGGTACGGCTGGGCGGCGACACGGCGGTCTCGGTGTAGCACGGCAGGCCGAACTCGGGCGTCGCGGTCTTGCCCAGCATGACGGTGCCGGCGTCGCGCAGCCGCTCCACGACCGTGTCGTCGACGGGCGCGACGAAGTCCTCGTAGGTCGCCGAGCCGAACCTGATCGGCACGTCCTTGACCAGGTTGAGATCCTTGATCGGGATCGGCACGCCGTACAGGGGGCCGTGCGGCTCGGTGAGCGCGCGCGCCTGGGCGAGCGCGCGCTCGGCCGTCACCGTGACATAGGCGCCGACCTGCGGGTCGATCCGCTCGATGCGCTCGAGGTAGTGTTCAACGATCTCAACTGGTGAGATTTCCCGGCGCCTGACGGCTTCCGCCTGCTCACGAGCGGTGAGATCATGTATGTGCGCCACGAACCGCAGAGTAGGCTGAGTTGTCTAGAGAAGAAAAGAGGTAGATACCCCGAATTCCGGTGGTAAACGCGGTGACGTGGGCCATAAAACTATGGACGCGCCAGCAGTAGGCACCGGCCGGGCCCTCGGCTACCGTTTGTAGCGTGGACTCCGCTAAGCAGCGCGAAGACGGTAACACTACGTCACCGATCTGGGTGAGTGACAGGCCTGCCGACGACGAGGGCACCGCCGCCGACCACTCCACACCCACCTCAACGTACGCGCCGGTCGAGCGCGCTTCCCTGCTCAGCCTGCTCCAGCAGCCCCGATTCCGGCATCTGGGCGTCCGCGTCCTGATCGCCGTGGCCGCCGGCGTGGTGGTGGGCTTCCTCGCCGCCGACGTGCGCGTGGGCATCACCGCGGCCGTCCTCGCCGCGATCGCCGACACGGTCTACCGCGCCAGGTCGCACTCCACGGTGCCCGCGTGGCGGCGCTCCTCGGTCGCCGAGCGCAGGACCGAGGCGCAGCTGAAGCGGCTGGAGCGCAGCGGCTACCGCACCCTCCACGCCAGGGCGATCCCCGGCAGCGAGGCGCAGATCGACCATCTGGTCATCGGCCCGACGGGCGTCTACGCGGTCGACTCGGAGAAGTGGGACAAGCGCCTGCCGGTGCGCGTGCAGATGGGCAAGAAGCTCTTCCACGGGCCCTTCGACATGAAGCCGCGCCTCACCGAGGCCAAGTGGGAGGCGACGCAGGCCAGCGAGCTGATCAGCAAGTCCTACGGCCGTGAGGTCACGGTCGTGGCGTCGCTGGCGATCTACGGCCCGCCCGTCCCCTGGAAGATCATGACGATCCGCGACGTGGACGTCTACGAGGGCGGCCGGGCGCGCAAGTGGATCACCAAGCGGGAGCGCGCCCTCACCGACGAGGAGATCGAGCGGCTGTACCAGATCGCCGCCCAGGTGCTGCCGCCCCGCTACGGCGAGGGCTAGCGGGGCCGGCCGGAGCAAAGCCGCCGCACGCCGTGCGGCGGCTTTCGCATGGGCGGGTGGCTGTCCGGCCCGTGGACGCGCGTCTCAGTCACCGAGCGAGGGTCGTACCATGTGAAGACTCGCTAGTCGATGGGAGAAGCGCACATGCCCGCCCTCAGGTCTCGTACGGTCACGCACGGCAGGAACATGGTCGGCGCCCGGGCCCTGCTCCGGGCGACCGGTGTAGCCGGCAGCGACTTCGGCAAGCCCATCATCGCGGTGGCCAACAGCTTCACCCAGTTCGTGCCGGGTCACGTGCACCTGCGCGAGGTCGGCGAGGTCGTCGCCGGCGCGATCAGGGAGGCGGGGGCGATCCCGCGCGAGTTCAACACGATCGCCGTCGACGACGGCATCGCCATGGGCCACGGCGGCATGCTCTACTCCCTGCCCAGCCGGGAGCTGATCGCCGACGCCGTGGAGTACATGGTGAACGCGCACTGCGCCGACGCCCTGATCTGCGTCTCCAACTGCGACAAGATCACGCCCGGCATGCTGCTGGCCGCCTTCAGGCTGAACATTCCGACGATCTTCGTCTCCGGCGGGCCGATGGAGGCGGGCAAGACGCCCGGCCGCAAGCTCGACCTGGTCGACCCGATGATCGCCGCGGCCGACGCGTCCGTCTCCGACGAGGAGCTCCTGGAGATGGAGGAGAACGCCTGCCCGACCTGCGGCTCCTGCTCGGGCATGTTCACCGCCAACTCCATGAACTGCCTGGCCGAGGCGATGGGCCTGGCGCTCCCCGGCAACGGCACCATCCTGGCCACGCACAAGGCGCGCAAGAGGCTCTTCGAGGACGCCGGTCGCCGCGTGGTCGAACTCGCCAAGCGCTACTACGACGGCGACGACGAGACGGTGCTGCCGCGCGCGATCGCCACCAAGGACTCCTTCGAGAACGCCATGGCGCTCGACGTGGCCATGGGCGGCTCCACCAACACGATCCTGCACATCCTGGCGGCCGCCCGCGAGGCCCAGGTCGACTTCGGGCTCAAGGAGATCAACGAGATCTCCCTGCGGGTGCCGTGCCTGTGCAAGGTCGCCCCGGCCACGAACAAGTACCACATCGAGGACGTCCACCGGGCCGGCGGCATCCCCGGCATCCTGGGGCAGCTCGACCGGGCGGGCCTGCTCCACCGCGACGTGCACACGGTCAACGGCGGCACTCTCGGCGAGGTCATCGCCGCCTGGGACCCCGTCTCGGAGACCGTGCTGCCCGAGGCCGTCGAGCTGTGGCACGCCGCGCCGGGCAACGTCCGCACCGTCAAGCCCTACTCCCAGGACAACCGCTGGGACTCCCTCGACCTCGACCGGGCCGAGGGCTGCATCCGCGACCGGGAGCACGCCTACAGCAAGGACGGCGGCCTGGCCGTCCTCTACGGCAACATCTCCCGCGACGGCGCCGTGGTGAAGACCGCGGGTGTCGACGAGTCGATCTGGAGGTTCACCGGACCGGCCGTGGTGTTCGAGTCGCAGGAGGATGCCGTCGAAGGCATCCTCGGCGGCAGGGTCAAGGAGGGCGACGTGGTCGTCATCCGCTACGAGGGCCCGAAGGGCGGCCCCGGCATGCAGGAGATGCTGTACCCGACCTCCTTCCTCAAGGGCAAGGGGCTCGGCAAGGCGTGCGCGCTGGTCACCGACGGGCGTTTCTCCGGCGGCACCTCGGGCCTGTCCATCGGCCACGCCTCCCCGGAGGCGGCGGAGGGCGGCGCGATCGCGCTGGTGGAAGACGGCGACCTCATCGAGATCGACATCCCCAACCGGCTCCTGGAGCTGCGGGTGCCGGAGGCCGAGCTGGCCCAGCGGCGCGAGCGGCTGCTGGCCGACCTGGGCGGCTACCGTCCGCGCGAGCGTCAGCGGCCGGTGAGCGTGGCGCTGCAGGCCTACGCCGCGATGACGACATCCGCCTCGACGGGCGCCTCCCGGGACCTGTCCCAGCTGTCGCGCTGACACGCCTCCCGAACGGCCCGCGCCTTCTCGTGGTCGTCGTGACACCTCCGGATGAGGGGAACGCGGTGGGCCACCGCCGCCCGCCGAACTCCCAGTCGTGGACCGCGATGTCGGCGTAGCGGTCCACGGTCAGGAGGGCGTGTGCCGCATCCGGGTCAGGCGCCCGGATGCGGCACGCGCCGTACCCAGCCAGGTGGTGCCGTCGTCGGACAGCGGCGGCCCGTACGCGATCAGCTCGTCCCGGTCGGGCGGCGGGACGAGGTCGGCGGTCTGCCCGCAGCCGAGGCCCAGCGCCAGATACCGGTTGCCGCCGTCCCGGCCGCAGGGGAAGTCCCACCTGGTGCGCCCCAGCACGTTGCGCCAGCGACGCAACACCACGTCCCGGTACACACCGGCCTGGTAGTCGGGCTCGTCGAAGACGAACGCGCGCCCGGCGGCATCCGGCAGGTCGACGATGTGCACGCTTCATCCGGATGCCGATAGCCGTACACTCTTTCGAAAATTGTCGGTGCCGTCCCGTACTCTCGGGGTATGACGACAGTCGTGAAGTCCTCCACGCGACCCCTGACGACCGCCGAGATCGCCGCCCTCGCCCTCTCCCTGGCGCACCTGGGATCGGGCCCGCAGGCCGTCACCGCGCGCCGCGGCCTGCGTCACGCGTTCGAGCACCTGGAGCTCGACGACGACGTCATCGCCACCACCCTCGCGACGCTCACCGATCCGCTGCCCGTGGAGGTGGCCTCCCGAGCCAGGGTGATCGCCGAGGCGATCACCAGCAGGCTCGTCATCCGCATCCACTACCGCGACGCCGGGGGCCACGTCACGATCCGTGACGTCGACCCGGTGACCTGCCTGGTCCACCGCGAATACTGGTACCTGGTCGGCGTGTGCCGGCTGCGTCGCGGGATCAGGGCGTTCCGGTTCGACCGCATCATCGCGGTGGAGCCGACGCTGACCCCCGCCCGGCCGCACCTGGCCGAACGATTCCTGCCGTTCCAGCGGCGCAAAGCCGCCTGACCCTGTCCCCCGCCCCACGGCGGCGGGGGACGCCGTCCCGCCGCGGTCTCCCGTCCCACGGCGGCGGGGGACGCCATCCCGCCGCGGTCTCCCGGCCCCTCCCGGGGCGGGAGGCCGCGGCGCCCGGTTTCCCCGTGTCGAAGGGGGGCGGGGGCCGCCGCGCGCTTCGTGTCCTCGCCGCGAACCGCGATACCGTTCCCCGTGTGATGCGGAGCGACGGGGCCGAGACGTTCCTGACCGATGAGCGGCTGGGTTCCTGCCGCGTGACCTTGTGTCCGATCACCGGCGACGACCAACGCGAGTTCCTCGACCTGGTCCACGCCAGCGCCGACCTGCACCGGCCGTGGATGGCACTGCCCACCACGCCGCAGGAGTTCCAGACCTATCTGCGGCGGTTCGACGACCCGTCGGCCGCCGAGGGACTGCTGGTCCGCGTGCGGGACACCGGCGCCGTCGCGGGAACCGTCAACATCAACAGCATCATCCGCGGACGCTTCCAGTGCGGCTCCCTCGGCTACGCGGCCTTCGCTCCCTCCGCCGGCCAGGGATACATGTCCGACGGGCTCGGCCTGGTGCTGCGGTACGCGTTCGAGCACCTGCGACTCCACCGGCTGGAGGCCAACATCCAGCCGGACAACCAGGCTTCCCTGAAGCTCGTCCGGCGGCTCGGCTTCCGCATGGAGGGCTACTCACCCGACCTGCTGTTCATCGACGGAGCCTGGCGCGACCACGAGCGGTGGGCCATCACCAGCACCATGACGGGCCATGCCCCCACCGGCCCGCACCCGACCCTGCCCCTCCGCTGACCACCCTCCGACCTGAGGGCGGGACCCGCTCCGGTCCCACGCCGTCGCCGTCCGGGACCTTGGGCGGCCCTTGACCTTCGGCAGCCACTGGCCTTGCCGGACGGCTGGCAGGCTCCCTGCATGCGTTTACGGGGCATCGTGCTCGTCGCCGTGCCGGCGATCCTCGCCGGCGGGTGCGCGCACGCCGACGCCGCGCCGTCGGCTCCTGCGCATCGGGCGGCGGAGACCGCGCCCTCCGCCGCCGAGCGCGATGCCGCCGGGTCGGCGCTGCCCGAGCAGGTGCGGCGCAGGCTGGACCGCTCGCTCACCGCCTACCTCGCCGGCCGCCCCGGCCGGTGCGCGGTGGCCGTCCATGACCGGACCACCGGCATCCGGTACGCCTTGCACGAGGACGAGCCGTTCCCGCTGGCCAGCGTCGTGAAGGTGGACATCCTGCTCGCTCTCCTGCTGCGCGCCCAGAGCCAGGCGCGCGAGCTGACGGCCCGGGAACGGCGGCACGCCGACCGGATGATCAGGCAGAGCGACAACGCCAGCGCCGAACGCCTGTACACCGCCATCGGCGGGCCGCGCGGCCTGGCCAGAGTCCTGTACGGGCTCGGCATCTCCCACACGATGCCCGGCTACAGCTGGGGCATGACCCTGAGCAGGCCGTCCGACCAGGTGAAGGTGCTCGACCGGCTGACCGGCCCGGCAGGACCGCTGGCGACCGGCCACCGCCGCTACGCCCTCGAGCTGATGTCGTCGGTCGTTCCCGCGCAGGCGTGGGGTGTCGGCGCGGCGGCGGGGCGGGGCCGGGTGGCGCTGAAGAACGGCTGGCTGCCCGTCGGCCTGCACGACGGCGGGTGGACCGTCAACAGCGTCGGCCGGCTCGCGCTGCCCGGCCACGACCTGCTCGTCGCGGTGCTGTCGGAGCGCAGCCCCGCCATGGACACGGGGGTCGAGACCGTCGAGCGGGTGGCCACGCTGGCCGTCCGCGCGTTCACGGGTGTCGAGTCGCCCGCATAGCACGCCCCGGCGGGCGGCCGAGAGCGGTCAGGAGCAGCAGCCGCCGCCGCAGCACCCGCCGCCGCCACCCGAGGGTGCGGTGGCGCCGCCGGTCACGGCGACCGTGGACAGCAGCTTGACCGTGTCGGTGTGGCCCTCGGGGCAGGCCGCGGGGTCGCCGGAGGCCGACATCGGGCGGGTGAGCTCGAACGTGGAACCGCAGGCGCGGCAGCGGAAGTCGTAACGCGGCATGGCTCTAGCGTACGGGGTCGAGCACGACGAAGGCGTAGTCGGACACCGGCTCGTAGCCGATGCTCTGGTAGATGGCGTTGCTGGTGGGGTTGCTCAGGTCGGTGAACAGCACGGTCATCGTGCACCGCTCGGCGAGCGCCACCTGGCTGGCGTAGGCGGTGACGGCGGAGCCGTACCCGCGGCGGCGGCTCGACGGTGGCGTGTAGACGGGCCCGATCCTGCACATTCCCGCCGCCTCCGGCGAGATGCCCGCGAACGAGACGGGCACGTCGCCGTCGATCCAGAGCAGCATGTCGCCCTGCTCGATGCGACGGTGGGTGCGCTCGGCCAGGTCGTCGCCGACGCGCAGGCCCGCCTCGACGGCGAAGGCCTCGTACCAGTTCACCACCAGGGGGAAGTCGCCCAGGGTGGCGCGGCGCCCGTGACCGGTCACCTCCGGGACGGCCAGCGTGCCGAGCCGGTAGAGCCGCTCGTTGCGGCGGGGGGCGCGCTCGGTGGCTCCGGAGGCGTCGAGGAAGGCGTCGACCAGGTCGGCGGGCCCGGACACCTCCGGCGTCTCGACGCCGCGTGCGCGCAGCTCCCGGGCCAGCGGCGGCACCGCGGCCAGCGGCATGCGCGCCAGGTAGAGGGGGTGCGGAGCGGTACGGAACATCGCCCCGCTGACCTCGCCGTCCTCGCTCCACCACCCGAACAGGTGCCGATCGCCCCACATGCCCATGCGCGTCCCCGCCAGGACGGTGAGCGGAACGGTGTTGGCCGCCGGGTCCGCCTTCAGGAAGGTCTCGGCGTGCGCGGCGTACTCGGCGGCGTCAGACGAGAAGTTCCACATGATCGTGGATCATGCCAGATCGTCGCAGGCCCTGAGCAGGCCGGCCACGTGCGCGCTCACGTCGCGCAGGAGCGTGGACGGCTCCAGCGGTGTTCCCGCGATGGCGGAGACGAGCGACGGCAGCCCGGGGATCGGGAAGCCGTCGTCGACCAGCGCGCGGGCGCCCACCTCGTTCTTGTCCAGGGCCAGGCGGCTGCGCTCCCACGCGTCGAGCACCTCCTCCGGGGAGGGGACGCCGAAGCCGTGACCGACGGGAGCGGCGTGGCGCAGCCGTACCAGCGGGGTCTCGGCGAACGCCAGCGCGGTGCGGGCCCGCACGTGCAGGTCCTCCTTCGCCTTCGGATCGATCCAGTCCATCGCCGAGCACGGGTTGCGGCAGGTGGCCACGCACACGGCCAGCGCGCCGGCCACCTGGCTGTGCTGCCGGTCGAAGTAGGCGCGCCAGCCCTCCGGCGGTTCGCCCGCCACCCGCAGCGTGCGGTTGGTGGCCGACTGCTCCGACTTGGTGTGGTCGCACTCCCTGTCGCCGATCACCCCGAACCTGCTGCCGGGCACGGTCAGCCCCTCCGGCCAGCGCGCGGGGTCGCCCGCGTGACCCAGCTGCGATTCGAAGGCCAGCAGCGGCAGGTACTCGCTGGTGATGTGCACGGCGGCGATCATCGGGCTCAGCTCGCGGCGGAACCACCTGATGGCGACGACCTCCAGCAGCAGGCCGTACGCGGGGCGCAGCGAGTCGAGCGCGCCCCTCGGCTGCTCGCGCGGGGTCTGCGGCATGTGGCAGTCGCGCGCCCTGCGGCGCAGATCGCTCGGTACGGCGGGCGCGCCCACCGCGAAGTCCTCGGCGTCCAGCGAGAGCAGGCGCTGGCCGAACTCGCAGACCTCGGCGATCTCCTCGGTCGGGGCCAGCGCGCCGAGGTCGGCGAACGCGTAACGATTGGCCAGCGCGACGAGCAGATCACGAGTCGTTTCCACGTGATCACTCTCTCATGGGGTCGGCGGATGACAGGATCCGGAGGGTCGGGGACCCACGCCATCCACCCAACACCACCGCCGTGGCCGTCATCAAACCGGGCCCGGCCGCCGGTGTGCGGCGACGCCGTCAGGGACAGGGCGCCTTGATGCACTGGATGTCGCCGCCCGGCCCGGTCTGCGGGTCCGGTGTGGGCGGGTCGACGGTCGGCTCGGTGGTGGGCTCCTGCGGCTCGGCGGGCTTCGTCGGCTCCTGCGTCGGCGCGGCGGTCGGCTCGCGGGTCGGCTCGGCGGGCGGCGTGACCGGCGGTGTGACGGGGACGCTCGGCACGGACGAGGGCGGTGGCGCGGTGGCCGCCTGGTCGGGGCTGGGCGTGGGCCTGACCTTGCCGCCGACCGGGGGCACCCGGCCGGGCTCCTGCTTGCTCGGCACCCGGGCCTGGATCGTGCGTCCCCCGACCGGCTCGGCCACGGGCAGCTCCTGCCGCACCCCGCCCGCGGGGACCGGCTGCCGGAACCATGTCCACCCGACGGCCGCCACCGCCGCGGCGAGGGCGGCCAGGGTGGCGCCCGTTATCACCAGCGCCCGCCGGCGACCGCGGCGCGGCCGGCTGGCGGGGAGCGTGCGGAGGTCGGCGCCGGGCTCGGCACCGGGCTCGGCACCGGGGCCGACGGCTCCCGGCGCCGCCGCGTCCGCGGGTGGCGCCGCGGGCTCGGCGTCCTGGCCCCGGCCGCTGACCGGGCTGAGGTCATCCATCGGGTGGGCGGCGGCGTGCCTGGCGGCGGCGGCCATGTCGGTGGCGCAGGCCCAGCGCATGGCCGGGTCCTTCTCCAGCGCCCACATGACCAGCGCGCGCGACGCGGGAGGCACGTCGTCGGGCAGCGGCGGCACGGCGGCCCTGAGGTGCTTGAAGATGATCTGGACGGGGGTCTCGCCGTCGAAGGGCAGCCTGCCGGTCAGGCACTGGTAGGCCACCACGCCGAGGGCGTAGACGTCGACGGCGGGGGTGATGTCGCCCGCCGAGGCCTGCTCGGGAGCGCAGTAGCCGGCAGAGCACATCACGGTGCCGGTCGCGGTCAGCTGGCCGCCTGAGGCGGAGTGGGCGATGCCGAAGTCGGTGAGGGTGACGCTGCCGTCCGCCTTGATCATCAGGTTGGCGGGCTTGACGTCGCGGTGCACGATGCCGCGCTCGTGGGCCGCGGCCAGGGCGTCGGCCACCTCGGCGACCAGCCGCATGGTCTCGTCGGCCGTGAGCGCCGAGCGGCGCAGCAGCCGGTCGAGCGACTCGCCGTCGACGTACTCCATCACCAGGAAGCTCACCCGGCGCCCGTCGCCGAGCTCGCAGGTGCCGTAGTCGTAGACGTCGACCACGCCGGGGTGGGTGAGCGTGGCCATCGCCCTGGCCTCGTTCTGGAAGCGCTGGGCGAAGCGCGGGTCCTCCATGAGCGCCGGCAGGAGGACCTTCACCGCGACGGTACGGCCGAGCACGTCGTCGTCGGCACGCCAGACCTCGCCCATGCCGCCACCACCCAGCCTGGACAGCAGACGGTAGCGGCCGCTGAGTCTGGTCCCGGGTTCGAGCACCAGTCGAGGCTAACACCGCAGGTCCCGCGGCATCCGGGAAACGAGCGAGGGGGTGGGACGTCGCACCGGGAACGGACGCCGCATACCCCACCAGATGCCGTCGAACCAGAGCGGCGCCCTCCAAGGGGAAGGGCGCCGCTGCGGAGAGGCGGTGGTCAGAAGGAGCCGCCGGTGGGGGCGACGTGAGTGGTCAGCCGGTGGCGCGGCCCGTGTCGCCGAGGGAGACGAGCAGGCGGCGCAGCAGCACGGTCAGGTGGTCGCGGTCGGCCGCGGTCAGGCCGGACAGCAGGCGGTTCTCGTTGGCGATGTGGTGCTCGACGACCTCGTTGACCACGGCGAAACCCTGATCGGTCAGCGAGATCAGCACGCGGCGCCGGTGCGCGGGGTCGACCTCGCGGTGGACCAGGCCCTTGGCCACGAGGTGGTCGACCCGGTTGGTGAGGGCCGCGGAGCTCACCATCGCCGCCGCGCTCAGGTCGCCCGCGCAGAGCAGGTACGGCGGGCCGGAGCGCAGCAGCGTGGCCAGCACGTCGAACTCCCAGGGCTGCAGGCCGTGCTCCTCGAAGAGGTCCTTGACGCCGCGTTCGAGCAGCCGCGAGGCTCGTGACAGCCGCCCCACGACGCCTATGGGGGAGGCGTCGAGGTCGGGCCTGGCCTGCCGCCACTCCTGGATGATCACGTCCACCTCGTCCTCTGGGGCGCTCTCGCTCATGGCTCACATCCTTGTCGGGGTTTCCGCAGCCTAACATTTCCACATCGAAGCGTTTGACAGTGGCGAGGGTCGAGCCTTAAGTTTTCGACATCGAAATTTTTGATGGAGGTCGACATGCGTGTTCTGATCATCGGTGCGAGCGGCTACCTGGGCACGGCCGTCTCCGAGCGGCTGGCGGAGCGGGGCCACGAGATCGTCGAGCTCACCCGCCCCACTTCCGTGGGGTCCGGGCGGGGGAACGAGCGCCGCGTCGGCGACATGACGGATCCCGCCTCGCTCACCGCGGCCGTGACGCCCGACATCGACGCCGTGATCAACCTGGCCGGACCCACCGGTGACGCCGCCGTCGACGCCGCCGCGATCACCGCCCTGACCGAGCCGCTGCGCGGTACCGGGCGGGCCTTCGTCTACACCAGCGGCGTGTGGGTGCTCGGCGCGACCGGGGCCGGGACCGCCGACGAGCGGACGCCGGTCAACCCGCTGCCGATCGTGGGCTACCGCCCGGACATCGAGCGCCAGGTGCTCGCGGCCGCGGCCGACGGCGTACGCGCCACCGTGATCCGTCCCGGCATCGTGCACGGCCGCGGCGGCGGCATCCCCGCCCTGCTGGTGAGCCTCGCCGCCAAGCACGGCGCGCCCAGGTTCGTCGGCGACGAGTCGGTGCGCTGGCCGATGGTGCACGTCGACGACCTCGCCGACCTGTTCGCGCTGGTGGTCGAGAAGGCGGACCCCGGGACGCTCTGGCACGGCGTGACCGAGAACGCGGTGCCCGTCACGGATCTGGCCGCCGCCGCGGGACGCGCGGCCGGGCTCACCGCCGCGCCCGAGAGCTGGCCGCTGGAGCAGGCCGGTGCGGAGCTCGGCCGGCTGTTCGCCGACGCCCTGGCGCTCGACCAGTCCGTCGCCGGTCAGGCCGCGCGCGACACGCTCGGCTGGACGCCCGAGCGCCCCGGCGCGGTCGCCGACATCCAGGACGGCTCCTACCGCTGACCCCGCCCGTGAAACGCGACCGGGCGCCCCTCGAGAGCCGAGGGGCGCCCGTCACATCGGCGGGTGCCTCATGTCAGCCGCCCCGCAGGGGCGGCCGCGCGGCCGGTCAGCCGCGCGCGGAGGCGTCCTTGGCGCGGGCCCGCAGGGCGCGGCTCACGCCGTCGGCACCCTCCATGACCATCCTGCGCAGCGCCTGGGGAGCGCCGGACGAGGCGAGGTAGTCGTCGGCCGCCTGGACCGTCCCCTGCTCGATCAGCAGCGAGGGGAAGCACCCCACGGAGAAGCTCTGCGCCATGTCGAACGTCCACTCGTCGTAGATCCGCCCGACCTCGGCGAAGTACTTCTCCTTGTACGGCGCGAGCAGCTCCACATGGTGCGGGTCCTGGAACCCGGCGATCGTCGTCCTGAAGATCGCGTTGGCCAGCTTGCCGCCGGTGATCGCCGCCCACGCCTCCGCCTTGGCCTCGGCGGTCGGGATGGCCGCCTTGCACAGGGCGGCCGAGCGCTCGCCCGAGGCGGTGGCGTCGCGCTGCAGCTCCGCCTCGATGTCGGCCGCGCCGAGCACGCCGCCGCTGACCAGCGCGTGCGTCAGCGTCCAGCGCAGGTCGGCGTCGACGGCCAGGCCCTCGGGCACCGACGTGCCGTCCAGGATGCCCTTGACGAAGACCAGGTCCTCGCTCGAGGTGGCCACCGCGCAGAAGGCGTTGACGTAGGCGAGCTGGTGGTCGGAACCGGCCTCGGCCGAGGCGATCCACGACTTCAGCGCCGCGGCGAGCTGGGCCAGGCCCTCGGCCTGCCAGGCCGGGTCGGCGTACTGCTGCACGGCCTGGCGGGCCTGGCGCAGCACGGTCTGCACGACCGTGATGTCCTTGACGGTCGAGATGCCGGAGATGACCAGCTTGACGTAGTCGCGGGTGGCCATCTCGGCGTCACGCGTCATGTCCCAGGCCGCCGACCAGCACAGCGCGCGCGGCAGCGACTCGGTGAAGCGCGTGATGCCACCGTCGACCAGCGTGGCCAGGGAGCGCTCGTCGAGCCGCACCTTGGCGTAGGTGAGGTCGTCGTCGTTGACGAGCACCAGGTCGGGCTGGACCTCGCCGACCAGCTCGGCGACGGCCGTGCGCGCGCCGACCACGTCGAGCTCGACCCGCCTGGTCCTGGTCAGCTCGCCGTCGACCAGGGAGTACAGGCCGATCGCGACGCGGTGCGACCGCAGCGTCGGGTACTCGGCCGGCGCCTCCTGCAGCACCTCGAAGCGGGTGAAGCGGCCCTCGGCGTCCACCTCGAACGAGGGGCGCAGCGTGTTGACCCAGGAGGTCTCCAGCCACTCCTTCGACCACGACGACAGGTCGCGGCCGCTGGTCCGCTCCAGCGCGGTGAGCAGGTCCTTGAGCTCGGTGTTGCCCCAGGCGTGCTCGGAGAAGTAGTCGCGGACGCCGGCCAGGAAGTTGTCGAGGCCGACGTAGGCCACCAGCTGCTTGAGCACCGAGGCGCCCTTGGCGTAGGTGATGCCGTCGAAGTTGACCTCGACCGCCTGCATGTCGGGGATGTCGGCGGCGATCGGGTGGGTGGAGGGCAGCTGGTCCTGGCGGTAGGCCCAGGCCTTCTCCACGTTCGCGAACGTGGTCCACGCGCCGTTGCCCCAGCGGGTGGCCTCCGACTGGCACAGCACGGAGGCGTAGGTGGCGAACGACTCGTTCAGCCACAGGTCGTCCCACCAGCGCATGGTGACCAGGTCGCCGAACCACATGTGCGCCATCTCGTGCAGGATCGTCTCCGCGCGGCGCTCGATGATGGCGTCGGTGACGCGGGAGCGGAAGACGTAGTCCTCCAGGAAGGTCACGCAGCCGGCGTTCTCCATCGCGCCCGCGTTGAACTCCGGGACGAACAGCTGGTCGTACTTGCCGAACGGGTAGCGGACGCCGAAGACCTTGTGGAAGAAGTCGAAGCCCTGACGGGTGACCTCGAAGATGTTGTCCGGGTCGAGGTGCTCGGCCAGCGAGGCGCGGCAGTAGATGCCCAGCGGGATGCCGTCGTGCTCGGAGGTCACCTTGTGGTAGCCGCCGGCCACCAGCGCGGTGATGTAGGTGGAGATGCGCGCGGTGGGCGCGAAGTGATGGCGCCTGGCCGCCCGCATCGTGCCGTGGCGGCCCTTGTGCTCCTCCAGCTCCTCGACGGAGTCGGCGGCGCTGTTGGAGACGACCTCCCAGTCGGCCGGGGCCAGCACGGTCAGCTCGAAGGCCGCCTTCAGGTCGGGCTGGTCGAAGCAGGCGTACATGCGGTGCGCGTCGGCCGTCTCGAACTGCGTGTGCAGGTAGACCTTCTGGTCCACGGGGTCGACGAACCGGTGCAGACCCTCGCCCGTACGCATGTAGGCGCAGTCGGCGTCGATCGTCAGCTCGTTGTCGGCGGCCAAGCCGGACAGCGGGAAGCGTCCCTTGTCGGCGTCGTAGGCGGACACGTCGAGCGCCACGCCGTTGAGTTCGACCGAGCGCAGGTGGGCGCCGTGCAGGTCGATGAACGTCGTCGCGCCTGGTTCCGCGGCGGAGAAGCGAACGGTCGTGACGCTCTCGAACCGCTCCTCACCCTCCGTCAGGTCGAGTTTGACGTCGTACGACTCGACCTTCAACAGCCGGGCCCGCTCGCGAGCTTCGTCACGGGTCAGGTTGCCTGCCAAGATCCGCTCCTCTTCACCACATCTTTGGGGTTATGTCTGAATCCTGTCACGTCAGGAATAGTCCTGACTCTCACTCAGGTTATGGCCGACGGCAAGGTCATCACGACTGAGGGAACCCCCACCATGGCTGAACGAACCCCTGTAGACCTCTGGTTCGACCCGTTCTGTCCCTTCGCTTGGATCACTTCCCGCTGGTTGCTGGAAGTCGAGAAGGTCCGGCCGATCGAACCCCGCTGGCACATCATGAGCCTGAACGTCCTCAACGAGGACAAGGACATCCCCGACGAGTACCGCCAGATGATCGCCGCGGCGATCGGCCCCGTCCGGGTCGTGGCGGCCGCCGCGGAGAAGTACGGCCAGCACGTGGTGGGTCCGCTGTACACCGAGCTCGGCACCCGCTTCCACAACGAGGGCCGGCCCAAGGAGGGCCCCACCATCAGGGACACGCTCGTCGACGCCCTGGAGGCCGCGGGCCTCGACAGGGAGGTGGCCGACGCGATGGACTCCGGTGACTACGACGAGGCCATCAGGGAGTCGCACTTCCGCGGCATGGACCTGGTGGGCCAGGAGGTCGGCACCCCCGTCATCCAGGTCGAGGGCGTGGCCTTCTTCGGGCCCGTCCTGACGAAGATCCTGCGGGGCGAGGACGCGGGCAGGCTCTGGGACGGCGTCCGCGCTGTCGCCGGCTTCGAGGACTTCTTCGAGCTCAAGCGGACCCGCACCAAGCGGCCCGTCTTCGACTAGTCACGAGATCTCCGACATGTCCCCCTAACTCTGCGCGCTAAGCCGTACTCTCAGGGGAGTCAAGGTTCTCGCTTTGTGACCTTCGGCACGCAAGGATGGGGGACATGCGTCATCTCTATATCAACGGGGCCTGGACGGCCTCGGTCTCGGGAGAAGGAATCGACGTCGTCAACCCCGCGACAGAGGAGACGATCGATACCGTTCCGGCCGGCGCACCGGATGACGCAGAGGCCGCGGTCCTGTTCGCCCGCGCCGCCTTCCCCGACTGGTCGGCCACCGCGCCCGCCGAGCGCGGCAAGCTGCTGGCCGCGGCCGCCGGCCTGCTGCAGGAGCGCGCCGAGAGCGTCGCCAGGACGATCGCCACCGACATGGGCGCGCCGTACGGCTTCGCGCTGAAGGTGCAGACGTTGATGCCCGCGGGCGTGCTGGCCTCCTACGCGCAGCTGGCCGAGAGCCACCCCCGCGAGAGCAGGATCGGCAACTCGCTCGTGGTCAAGGAGCCCGCCGGCGTGGTGGCCGCGATCACGCCGTGGAACTACCCGCTCCACCAGATCATCTGCAAGGTCGCGCCCGCGCTGGCGGCCGGCTGCACGGTCGTGCTCAAGCCGAGCGAGGTGGCCCCGCTGGCCGCCTACGCGCTGGCCGAGATCTTCGACGAGATCGGCCTGCCGCGCGGCGTGTTCAACCTGCTCAGCGGCAGGGGCCCGGTGGTCGGCGAGGCGCTGGTCACCCACCCCGAGGTCGACATGGTCTCCTTCACCGGGTCCACGAAGGCGGGCCGCCGCGTGGCCGCGCTGGCGGCCGAGAGCGTCAAGCGGGTCGCGCTGGAGCTCGGCGGCAAGTCGGCCAACCTGATCCTGCCCGACGCCGACCTGGCCGTCGCCGTCAAGGCGGGCGTCGCCAACGCCTTCGTCAACGCCGGGCAGACGTGCTCGGCGTGGTCGCGGATGATCGTCCATCGCGACCAGTACGACCAGGCGGTGGGCCTGGCCGTCGAGGCCGCCCGCAAGTACACCGTCGGCGACCCCTTCGACGGGGCCACCAGGATCGGCCCGCTGGTCTCGGCCGCCCAGCGCGACCGCGTGGTCCGCTACATCAACACGGGGCAGGAGGAGGGCGCCCGCCTCATCATCGGCGGCACCGAGCGCCCCCTGGAGCGCGGCTACTACGTCGAGCCGACCATCTTCGCCGGCGTGGAGCCGGGGATGACGATCGAGCAGGAGGAGATCTTCGGTCCGGTCCTGTCGATCATCCCCTACACCACCGAGGAGCAGGCCGTGCAGATCGCCGACGGCACCCGCTACGGCCTGGCCGGCGCCGTGTGGGCGGGCACGCAGGAACGGGCCGTCGCGGTGGCCAGGCGGCTGCGCACCGGCCAGGTGTCGATCAACGGCGGCCAGTTCAACCCGCAGGCGCCCTTCGGCGGCTACAAGCACTCCGGCATCGGCAGGGAGCTGGGCGAGCACGGGCTCGAGGAGTACTTCGAAATCAAGTCGCTCCAGCTCTGAGCCGCGTCACAGCAGCAGGCCGCCCGTCGCGCGCAGGTTCTGGCCGGTCAGCCACCTGCCGTCCGGCCCGGCGAGGAAGGCCACCACGTCGGCGATGTCGGCCGGCCGGCCGATCCGCCCGAGCGCGGTGAGCTCGGGCATGCGCTCCAGCGCCTCCGGCGGGTTGGTGGAACGCAGCAGCTCGGTGTCGACCGCGCCGGGAGAGACGCTGTTGACGGTGATCCCGCGCCCGCCGAGCTCGCGGGCGGCCACCATGGCGAACCGCTCGACCGCCGCTTTGCTCGCGGCGTACACGGCGACGCCGGGCACCGCCAGCGCCGTGTTGAGGGTGGAGATGTTGATGATCCTGCCGCCGTCGCGCATCGTCCTGGCCGCCCAGCGCATCGCGATGAACACCGCCCTGGCGTTGACCGCCATGACGTGCTCGTAGTCGTCGTCGGTGGTGTCGGCGATGGACCGGGGACCGCCGGTCGCGGCGTTGTTGACCAGGATGTCCAGCCCCGGCAGGATCGCCTCGGCCGCGGCGAACAGCCGCTCCAGATCCTCCTTGCCCGCCAGGTCCGCCTGTACGGCATGCGCCCCCGTGGCGGCGGCGACCCGCTCGGCCGCCTCCGCCTGGCTGCGGTAGCTGAAGACCACCTGAGCGCCGTCCCTGGCCAGACGCTCGACGATTGCCCTGCCGATGCCCCTGGACCCTCCGGTGACGACCGCCCCCTTGCCGCTGAGTACTCCCATGCGGCCAACCTAGGCGATCGGTCCGGCGTCAGGGTGTGCGCTGGAGGATCTTGCGGGCCTCGCTCTTCGGCAGCCGGTCGACGTAGAGCGTGCCGTCCAGGTGGTCGGTCTCGTGCTGGAAGCAGCGTGCCAGCAAGCCGCGCGCCTTGAGCCGCACGGTGCGGCCGAGCCTGTCGACGCCCTCGATGCTCACGCCCGCCGCCCGCGGAGTGGCCGCGTACAGCGGCCTGCCGGTGTCGCGCCCGGGAACCGACAGGCAGCCCTCCTCGTCGAGCACCGGCTCGGCGTCGTCGATCGTCAGCGTGGGGTTGATCAGGTGCCCCTTGCGCCCGCTGCAGTCGTAGACGAACAGCCGGCGCGACACGCCGATCTGGGGTCCGGCCAGGCCCACGCCTTCGGCCGCGTACATCGCCTCGAACATCTCGTCGATCAGCTTCCTCAGCTCCCTGTCGAAGTCGACGACGGGTTCGGCCGGGGTGCGCAGGACGGGATCGCCGATGTACCGGATCTCACGCATGGGCGCTGTACTCCTGTAAGGGCTGAGTGGGGCAAGAGCCTCTTACTCTAGCGTGGGACCGGCGTGGAGCGCGCCTTGCGAACCTGCCAGACTGGTCCCGTGCGTGTCTACATCGGTGCCGACCATGCCGGCTATGAGCTGAAGAACCACCTGGTGACCTGGTTGAAGGACCAAGGGCACGAGGTGACCGACTGCGGTCCTTTCGTCTACGACGCCGAGGACGACTACCCCGCGTTCGTGCTGCGCGCCGCCGAGGGGGTCGCGGGCGACCCCGGCAGCCTGGGCATCGTGATCGGCGGCTCCGGCAACGGTGAGCAGATCGCGGCCAACAAGGTGCGCGGCATCCGTGCCGCGCTGGCCTGGAGCGAGGAGACGGCGCGGCTCGCCCGCGAGCACAACAACGCCAACGTCATCAGCGTCGGCGCCCGCATGCACTCCGAGGAGGAGGCGACCGGGTTCGTCGAGGTGTTCCTCGACACACCGTTCTCCGGCGCCGAGCGCCACAGCCGCCGCATCGCCCAGCTGGCCTCCTACGAGACCATCGGCCAGTTGCCGCCGCTGCCGTAGCAGCCCGCCAGGCGCCGGGGCCCGACCGCCCGCGCCTCCACGGCGAGCGGACACCCGCTCGCCGTGGCCTCGTCGCGCGGGTTGGGCATCCGCTCGCCAGATCCCGCGCCATAGGTTCTCTACCGAAATGCGCAGGCACGTTCGCTCCCGGAGCGCAGGCGCGTGGGCTCCCGAAGAGCGCAGGCATATTCGCTCCCGAAGAGCGCAGGCACGCCGGGGCGCCCGCTCGCGCGGTCTCGCGGCATCCGCCAGAAGAAGGTCGCGCGCGAGGTTCCCGGCAAGGGCTTGCGGGCGAAAGGGGCGGCCGTGCGCCGGGGGTTACTGCTTGCGGCGCGGTTCGCGCCGGGGGGTCTCGTCGCGCAAGGGTCGCCGGTCGGCGGCCTCCTGCTGCTCCTGCGAGGGCCTGGAGACGTCCCTGGCCCGCATCGCGGTGATCGCCGTGATCTGCAAACTCTGCAGCGCCATACCTGTGACTGTAACCCGCCCCCGGCCCGTCCGTGGCGGCGGCCGGCCCCGCGCGCTCGAGGAGCGTGCCCCTGGAGGGAGGCCCGCCCCGTGCCCGCGGTGGCGGCCGGCCGTGCCTGCCGTACCCCATCAAGCCGACCCGACCGACCCGAGCTGCCCCCGGCCGCCCGCCCGCTCTCCGGGTGTTTACTGCCGGTCAGAACACCAGGCCCGCCCACGGGGCGGGCGACCACGACAGCGCGGTGGCCAGCGCCCGGACCGCGCCCGCCGAGTGCTCGGTCAGCAGGCCCGCCGCGTGCTGAGCCGCGAGCGAGCCGGCCCCCAGGTAGGCCCCGCCCAGCGCGGCCACCGGCAGCGACAGGTCGGGCGCCTCGTCGGTGGGCTTGCAGGAGGCCGAGCCGGTGTCCGCGGTGAGGCGCCAGCGGCCGGCGTTCCACGGGCAGACGTCGTCGGCCACCTCGATCACCACGTCCACCGGCGCGGCGTACGCGCGGGCGGCCAGCGCGGCGTCCACCGAGACCAGCCTGACCCAGAGCTCGTCGCCCCAGCGCGCGTTGAGCTGGCGGACGTCGGCCAGCAGCTGGGTGATCGGGTCGTCGACCGGGACGTCGGCCGTGACCTTGGTGACCAGGTCGCGGTCGAGCACCGAGCGCCACAGCAGCGCGTGCGCCGCGGGGTCGGTGGCGTGCAGCTCGCGCAGCTGCAGCTCGCCGTCGGGCCCGCCGTTGTCGGCCCAGCCCCCCTTGACGCGGAACAGCGCGTAGCCGCGTGCCTTGTCGGCGTCCTCCACCAGGATCGCGCGCAGCCTGCCGGCGCCGTTCTGGTCGAACTCCTCGTCGGCCAGCATGTGGTTCCAGAAGTGCTCGTTGCGCGCGTAGCGGCCGGGCCGTTCCGCCACGACGGAGGCGAACAGCTCCTCCAGGACCGGCCTGACGTCGGCGGGCGTGACGACGCGGATCCTTAGCGAGGGATCGGACGGGGCGGACGCGGCGAAGGCCGAGCGGTGCGTGGGGATGCCGATCGCCAGGTTGTCGGACGCTCTGCCGTAGCCGAACCGGCCGTAGATGACCGCCTCGGAGGCGTAGAGCGCGGCCACGGCCTCGCCCCGCTCACGTACGTCGGCGAGCTGCCGGCGCATGAGCTGCGAGAGGATGCCGCGGCGGCGGTGGGAGGGCAGGACGCTGACCGCGGTCACCCCCGCCACCGGCAGCGTGCCGCCCGGCACGGCCATCGAGAGACTGTGGACGCCGGTGACGCCCGCGATGAGGTCGCCGTCGAAGGCGGCCAGTGTCCGGTCGAACTCGGTGTTGGCCTTCCAGCGTTCGGCCTGGGCGGGAGGGGGCGTCCAGTTGAAGGCCTCGACGAGCACGCCGCTGAACTGGGGCCACTCGTCTTCCGAGATGGGGCGGATCGGATAGGTCATCCGTCCACGGTAGGAGCGGGCAAAGCCGGACGGCCACCCAATATCCATGGTAAATGATCAAGGTCTTGGTCAAGTGGGCTGCCCAAATGAGGGAGAGAACGCTACAGTCAGGCGCATCATGAATTCACGTCCGGTGCCGCAGATCCCGCCTCGGCTGCGTGCGGTGCTGGTAAAGGTGCCCGGTCTGGTGCCCCTCGTCAGATTCCTCCGGAGAGGGCCGCTGGCCCGCGACCGCAACCTGCTCATCACACTGTCGGTGCTGACCCTGACCGTCGGCGGGCTGGCCGCCCGTGTCTCGATGGAGTGGTTCTCGCCGTCCCTGTTCATCCTCATCACGCTCATCGGCGGCCTGCAGCTACGGCTGCGCAGCCTGGCGATCCTGCTGGTCTCCGTCCTGGCCTCGCTCGCCTACATTGGAGCGGTCCTGGGCGTCAACAGCATCGGGCTCGGGCTCATGGTGACCATCGGCTTCACCACGGTCCTGGCCGTGCTCATGGCGCGCACCAGGGGCAAACTGGGCGTGCAGGGGCTGCGCGGCGACGCCATGCTGCTGGAGCTGCGCGACCGGCTCAAGAGCCAGAGCGAGCTGCCCGCGCTGCCCAAGGAGTGGGGCGCCAAGGTGGTGCTCAAACAGGCGGGCGGCTCCTCCTTCGGCGGCGACTTCCTGGTCTCCACGCGCGACGGCGACAAGGTCGACATCGCCCTGGTCGACGTGTCAGGCAAGGGCGTCGACGCCGGCACCAGAGCGCTGCTGCTGTCGGGCACGTTCGGCGGGCTGCTCGGCTCGGTCGACGACTTCCTGCCCGCCTGCAACGGCTACCTCCACCGCCAGCGCGGCGACGAGGGCTTCGTCACCGCCGTCCACCTGCGCCTCGACCTGGCCACCGGCGAGTACACGATCACCTCGGCCGGTCACCCTCCCGTGGTCAAGCTCGACTCCGGCACCGGCACCTGGGAGATCGCCGCGGCCAAGGGCGTGGTCCTCGGAGTCGTGCCCGACCTGCACTGCGAGCCCGACAGCGGGGTGCTGCGCAAGGGCGACGCCCTCATGCTCTACACCGACGGCCTCATCGAGCAGCCGGGCCGCGACATCGACGCGGGCCTCGACAGGCTGCTGGGCGAGGCCGAGCGGCTGCTGCCCTCGGGTTTCGGTGACGGCGCCAGGGCGCTGGTCAGCTCGATGGCCTCCGGCCACAACGACGACTGCGCGCTGGTGCTCATCTGGCGGCCGTGACGAATGACACGGTCAGATCGTGAGCTGAGTCACTGTCTGGCAAGGGAGCGGGCCTGAGACCCTCAAGGGGCGGTCACGGCCGGCAGGGGCGCCACCGAGCGCCCCTGAGCCCCGAGCCCCGGCAGGAGCGGCGCGGTTCCGCCGGGGCTCGGCCGCGGTTCGCAGGGTTCGGTGGCGGTAGGCGGTTCACAGGGCTGGGCCGGCTGAAGCGGGCCCGCCGACGGCATGGCCGGAGCGTGGGACGGCGTGGGGGCGGTCCGCGTTACAGCCAGCCGGAGTCGCTGGCGATGCGCACCGCGTCGAGCCTGTTGCGGGCACCCGTCTTGCACATGATGCGCGACAGGTGGTTGCGGACCGTGCCCACCGACAGGAACAGCTGGTCGGCGATCTCCGTGGAGCGCGCCCCGCCCGCCGCGACGCGCAGCACCTCGCGCTCGCGCGGGGTCAGCGGGTTGGCGGCCGACTCCAGCGCCGCCAGTGCCAGCTCGGTGTCGACGGCCCTGCGCCCCTCGGCCATCGCCCGCAGGCCCGCGGCCAGCACCTCGGGCGCCACGTCGAGGCCCATGAAGCCGGACGCGCGCGCCTCGAAGGCCCGCCGTACCTGGCCAGGGTTGGGCTGGGCGGACAGGATCAGCACCCGGCAGCCGGGCGCGTGCTCGCGCAGCAGCGCGGTGGCGCCGAGCCCGCCGAGCCCGTCGAGGCCGGGCAGGCCGAGGTCGACGACGGCGGCCTGAGGCTGGTGCCGCAGCGCCGCGGGGACGATCTCCGTACTGCTGCCGACCTGGGCCACGACCTGCAGGTCGGGCTCCGCCTCGAGCGAGGCGACCAGGCCCCTGCGCACCAGCGGACGGTGCTCGGCGACCAGGATCCGAAGCGACACATCCCCTAGAGTGATCGGACGGCTGCGCAGTGTCAACGTGGCGCCACGCTTTCACAAAGGACGCGCAAGCCGTTCAGCATTGGATTGTTCGACTACTCTGGGCTTGTCGGACCTTCTTCTCAGCCACGGAGCGCGCGTAGATGATCTGGCTCTACATCGCGGGGATCGTCATCTTCGTGCTGGGGCTGATGGCCTCCATCGCCCTGCACGAGATCGGCCACCTCGTTCCCGCCAAGCTGTTCGGCGTCAGGGTGACGCAGTACATGGTGGGCTTCGGCGGCACGTTGTGGTCGAAGAGAAAGGGCGAGACGGAGTACGGGATCAAGTGGATCCCGTTCGGCGGCTACATCCGCATGATCGGCATGCTGCCGCCCCGCCCCGGCGACGACCCCACCAAGCTGCGCAGATCCTCGACCGGGCCGTTCCAGGGCCTCATCGACACCGCGCGGGACGTGGCGCAGGAGGAGGTGGGCCCCGGCGACGACGACCGCGTCTTCTACCGCAAGAAGTGGTGGCAGAAGGTCATCATCATGTTCGGCGGCCCGCTGATGAACTTCGTGCTGGCCTTCGTGCTGTTCACGATCCTGCTCGTCGGCATCGGCCTGCCCGGTCTGTCGCCCGTGGTCTCGCCCGACACCAACGCCTGTGTCATCCCGCACGGCCAGACCCGCACGGTCTGCGCGGCGGGCGACCAGCCGACGCCCGCCGCCAAGGCGGGCATGAAGGCCGGCGACAGGATCGTCGCCTTCAACGGCGTCAAGGTCAGCACCTGGGAAGAGGCCACCCAGAAGATCAGGAAGCACGGCGCCGGTCCGGTCACGATCGGCATCGTCCGCGACGGCAAGCCGATGACCCTCGACGTCACGCTCATCACCAGGGCGGCCGTCGACGACCCCACGGCCAGGACCAAGGGCGAGGGTTTCCTCGGCGTCATGGCCACCAAGGTCTACGAGCAGCAGAGCGTCGGCACCGTGATCGGCTACATGGCCACGCTGACCGGCCACGTGGCCGAGTCGCTGGTCAACCTGCCGCAGCGGATGGTCGGCGTGTGGCAGGCGGCCTTCTCTGGCGAGGAGCGCGACCCCAACGGGCCCATCGGCGTCGTCGGCGCCGGGCGCATCGGCGGTGAGATCGCCGCCTCGGAGCTGCCGGTCAAGGACAAGCTCTTCCAGCTGGTCAACCTGCTGGCCGGGTTCAACCTGGCGATCGGCATGTTCAACCTGATCCCGCTGCTGCCGCTCGACGGCGGCCACATCGCCGGCGGCCTGTGGGAGGGCGTCAAGCGCGGCTACGCCCGCGTGATGCGGCGGCCGGAGCCCGGCTACGTCGACATCGCCAAGGTGCTGCCGCTGACCTACGCGCTCGCCATGGTCATGATCGTCATGGCGGGGCTGCTCGTCTACGCCGACCTGGTCAACCCGATCAGGCTCTCCGGCTGAGGTCAGTCGCCCGTCGCCCCGTCGATCCGCTCGCGCAGCAGGTCGGCGTGGCCGTTGTGGCGGGCGTACTCCTCGATCATGTGCACCATGATCCACCGGAGTGACACCTCCTCGCCGTGCCGCAGGCCCTTGCCGATCGTGTCGAGCGGGAGCCCGGCCGACACCTCGCGGGCATGGGCGACCTCGGCGCGCCAGGCGGCCAGCGCCTGCTCGCCGGTCATCGTGGCGATGTCGTCGAAGACGTCGTCAGGGCGGCCGTCGGTGGAGTGCAGGCGCGGGGCGTCCTCGCCCATGAGGTGCCGGCGGAACCAGCCGCGCTCCACGTCGGCCAGGTGGCGTACCAGGCCCAGCAGTGACAGCGTGGACGGCGCCGCGGACCGTTCGCGCAGTTGGTCGTCGGTCAGGCCGGCGCACTTGATCGCCAGCGTCTCGCGGTGCCAGTCGAGCCAGGAGTCGAGCATCTCGCGCTCGCCGGCGATGAACGGGGGATCGATCCGGGGGTTGGTCATAACGTGTGATTATGGACCCGCCGGGGAGCCACGGCGCCGCCAGGGGGCGCGGGAGGAGCCGGGGGCGTGACGGCCCCGCGGCCGGTGCGGGGAGGGCTCGGGACCGGCCTGGGGCGCGCGGGCGAGCCGGGCGAGTCGGCCGGGTCAGCCGTCCAGGAGCACGGGAAGGGCCGCCAGGCGCCAGGAGCCGGGCATGAGCTGCCGCTCCAGCTTCTCGGGCGGGACGGCCAGGCGTAGCCCGGGGAAGCGCGACAGCAGCCCGCCGAAGGCCACCTCGCCCTCCTGTCGGGCCAGCGCCGCCCCCAGGCAGTAGTGCAGCCCGTGGCCGAAGCCCACGTGGACCTCGCGCCTGCTGTCGGACTCGCGGGCGATGTCGAGCCGGTCGGCGTCGTCGAACCTGCGGGGATCGAAGTTCGCGCTCACGAGCACCGCCATCACCGGCTCGCCCCGCCTGAGCACGGCGCCGTCGAGCTCGACGTCCTCGACGGGGTAGCGCAGGCGGGTGCCGTGGACGGGCCCGCACCAGCGCATGAGCTCGTGGACGGCGCGCGGCATCAGTTCGGGCTCGGCGCGCAGCCTGGCGAGCTGGTCGGGGTGGGTCAGCAGGGCGGCGGTGCCGTTGCCGATCAGGTGGGCGGTGGTCTCGTGACCCGCCAGGACGAGCGTGAGCACCATGGTGACCAGCTCGGCGTCGCTCAGGCGGTCGCCGTCCTCGTCGTGGGCCCTGATGAGCCCGGTGAGCAGGTCGTCGGCGGGTGTGGCGCGCCGGCGGGGGATGAGGTCGCGGATGTACTCGATGATGCCGACGAGCGGCTCGGCGAGCGCGCCGGGTTCCATGCTGACCATGCGGGCGCCCCAGGCCCTCCACTGCGGGCGGTCGGCCTCGGGGATGCCGACCAGCTCGCAGATGACGGTGATCGGCAGCGGGTAGGCGTACTCCTCGACCAGGTCGACGACCCGGTCGGACGGCAGCGCGTCGAGCAGCCGCGCGCTGATCTCCTCCACGCGGGGCCGCAGCTCCATCACGCGCCTGGCCGTGAAAGCGCGCGAGACCAGCCTGCGCAGCCTGAGGTGGTCGTCGCCGTCGAGGTCGAGCATGCCGTTGGCCAGGAAGTCGGCGTACTCGGGCGGGACGCCCCTCGCCTGCGCGATCTTCGTGCGCGCGTTGTCGACCGTCCCGCCTGGCACGTTGCGCGGGTCGTTGACGAACCGGTGGTCGCTCAGCACGGTCCTGACGTCGTCGTACCGGGTGACCAGCCAGATGGGGGTGTCGTCATCCAACCACGGGAAGGAGGCGCGGAGCACGGGCGCCTTCTCCCTGAGCTCGGCGAAGCCGCCGAAGGGGTCGGCCAGCAGGTTGGGATCCATCATGTTGACGGTCTTCATGAGCGCCTCTCGTGACCGAACGGATGATTTTGGTCATCGAGTCAAACGTACGCCTGCCGCCGACCCCGGGCAAGGAGCGTCCGAAGCCACGAGGCGGACGGCAGGGCACGGCCGCGTGTCCGCTCTGCGAAGGGGGCGGCTATGTTGACGATATGGCGTCTGACTTCGAGGCGCAGTCGCGAGTGGTTTCAGCCGGTTCGGTGCGGCACATCGAACCCGCCGGTACGACCGCCCGCCACGAGTCACGCGTGCGGGACAACCATCGCCATGTCGTGCGCCGCTCCTGCGGTGCGATCGCGGACGTCGACTGCGCCTCCGGCCGCGCCCCCTGCCTCACCGCCTCGGATGACCAGGGCTTCGTGGCCGGCCATGCGGAGGTCGTCTCCTGGGGCTCCTGTCCCGGCTGTGCGACCAGACGCATTGCCCACTGATCCGGCAGTTCGGAGGAAGCAGATGAGCGACACCCAGGACAACGCCCCCTCCAGCGCGCAGGGCGTGGACCAGAAGGCGGCGGCCGGCTACTCGGTCGCCCAAGACTCCGCGACCGCGCATGGCAGCGAGAGCGAGAATCCGGCGATCCCCTCGCCGACCCCGAGGACCGGCGGTCGTCCGCGCACGAACCGGGACTGGTGGCCCAACCAGCTCGACCTCTCGGTGTTGCGCGCGCACTCGTCCAAGAGCAGCCCACTGGCAGAGGGTTTCAGCTACGCCAAGGAGTTCGGCAAGCTCGACGTCGAGGCCCTCAAGCGGGACATCATCGAGGTGCTCACCACCTCGCAGGACTGGTGGCCGGCCGACTTCGGCCACTACGGCGGTCTCATGATCCGGATGAGCTGGCACGCCGCGGGCACCTACCGCATCCACGACGGTCGCGGCGGGGCCGGCGACGGCGCCCAGCGTTTCGCGCCGCTCAACAGCTGGCCCGACAACGCCAACCTCGACAAGGCCCGCCGGCTGCTGTGGCCGGTCAAACAGAAGTACGGCCAGAAGATCTCGTGGGCCGACCTGCTCGTGCTCGCCGGCAACGTCGCCCTGGAGTCGATGGGTTTCCAGACCTTCGGCTTCGGCTTCGGCCGCGAGGACGTCTGGGAGCCGGAGGAGATCTTCTGGGGTCCGGAGGACGCCTGGCTCGGTGACGAGCGCTACGCCACCGACACCGAGATGGTGCCGATCTTCGGCGCGACCGAGATGGGTCTCATCTACGTCAACCCGGAGGGTCCCCACGGCAACGCGGACCCGGCCGCGGCGGCGCATTTCATCCGCGAGACCTTCGCACGGATGGCGATGAACGACGAGGAGACCGTCGCTCTCATCGCCGGCGGCCACACGTTCGGCAAGACCCACGGCGCCGGCGTCGCGGACGACCATGTGGGGCCGGAGCCCGAGGGCGCGCCGCTGGAGGCGCAGGGCCTGGGCTGGCTGAGCAGCTACGGCACCGGCAAGGGCGGTGACACGATCACCAGCGGTCTCGAGGTGACGTGGTCCGACCGGCCGACGCAGTGGAGCAACCGTTACTTCGAGATCCTCTTCGGCCACGAGTGGGAGCTCACCACGAGCCCCGGCGGCGCGAAGCAGTGGGTCGCGAAGGACGCCGAGGCGTTCATCCCGGACGCTCACGACCCGTCGAGGAAGCACAAGCCGACGATGCTCACGACCGACCTGTCGCTGCGCGTCGACCCGACGTACCAGAAGATCTCCCTCCACTTCCTGGAGAACCCCGACGAGCTCGCGTCGGCCTTCGCCAAGGCCTGGTACAAGCTGCTGCACCGCGACATGGGTCCGGTCAGCCGCTTCCTCGGACCGTGGGTCGCCGAGCCCCAGCTGTGGCAGGATCCGGTGCCGGCGGTCGACCACGAACTCGTGGGCGACGCCGACGTCGCCTCCCTCAAGGCGAAGATCCTGGAGTCCGGCCTCACGACCGCTCAACTGGTCTCCACCGCCTGGGCCGCCGCAGCGAGCTTCCGGTCCACCGACAAGCGCGGCGGCGCAAACGGCGCCCGGCTCCGTCTCGAGCCGCAGCGCAGCTGGGAGGTCAACCAGCCCGAGCAGCTCACGACGGTCCTGGACACCCTCGAGGGCATCCGGCGCGAGTTCAACGAGGCCGGCGGCGCGAAGATCTCGCTCGCCGACCTGATCGTGCTGGCCGGCTCGGCCGCCGTCGAGAGGGCAGCGGGCGAGGCCGGCGTGGCGGTGACGGTGCCGTTCCGCCCGGGCCGTACCGACGCCACTCAGGAGCAGACCGACGTCGAGTCCTTCCGGGTCCTGGAGCCGCGGGCCGACGGGTTCCGCAACTACCTGCGTTCCGACGAGAAGACGCAACCGGAGGTGCTGCTCGTCGATCGTGCCTACATGCTGAACCTGACTCCGCCCGAGATGACCGTCCTCATCGGCGGCCTGCGTTCCCTCGGAGCCAACGTCGGCGGTACCCGGCACGGCGTCCTCACCGACCGGCCCGGTGTGCTCACCGCCGACTTCTTCACCAACCTGCTCTCCCCGGGCACCCGGTGGAAGGCATCGGACTCCGAGGAGCATCTGTACGAGATCCGCGACGTGGTCACCGATGAGGTGAAGTGGACCGCCACCGCGGTCGACCTCATCTTCGGCTCCAACTCCCAGCTACGGGCCCTCGCGGAGGTCTACGCCAGCCAGGACGCCCGCGACAAGTTCGTGACCGACTTCGTCGCGGCCTGGACCAAGGTCATGGAACTCGACCGGTTCGACCTCGCCTGACCCGTGAACGCCCCCGCCGCCGAGGACGGCCGCGGGGGCGGCGGAGGCGTATCGGTCCAGGCGGCTCGCCATCGCCTGCTTTCAGTTCATCGAGACGTGGACGTGGTCGTAGTGGTTCTCGGTGATGCTGCCGCGGTCGGACATCGGCCGCCAGCCGCTGCCGCTGTTGATCCGCTGCCGCCAGATCACGTACTTGACGCCCAGGCGGGTCTGGTTCTTCACCGCCCACGCCGCGATCTGGTCGCCCAGCGTCCGGTTGACGGCCGCGGGCATGGAGCCGCCCGAGCTCATCATGAAGTCGCAGGCCCGTCCGAGGGGGTGTTCCCCGCTGCTGCCCGACCGGTAGCAGCCCACCTCGAACGGCAGCGCGAACGTCTTCTTGATGGTGTCGCGCATGAGCCGGGTGCGCGGGGTGATGTTGTCCGACCCGGCGGGAAGCTCGGGCGCCCAGCTGCCGTCGGCCTTGCGGCCAGGACCGGTCGGCACGAGGGCCTGCAGCTTCTTCTCGATGTCCTTGATCATGCCCTCGGCGGCCTTCCGGTCGCCGGCGACCTGCTCGGTCTCGGTCCTGATCCGGTCGGCGAGCGCGGTGGCCGCGTCGGCGGCCTGCTTCTTGGTGTCGCGCGCCGCGGCGACGTTCTTGACGACCGCGTCCTGCTCGGCGCTCATCTGCTCGAGCAGGGCGGCGGTGTTGAGGTCGGGGGTGAACAGCAGCGTCGGCAGGTCAGGGGTGCTGGCCTGGTAGCGCAGCTCGGTGATCCTCGAGGCCTCCTTCTCGGCCGTGACCAGGGTCTGCTCGGCCGCCGCGAGCTGTTTCCCGGCCGCTTTCGCGTCCTTCTGGGCCTTGGCCAGCGAGACGCGCTTGGCGTTGTAGGTCCGGATCAGCTTGTCGACCCGGGTGTTGAGCTTCTTCAGCTCGGTCCGCAACTGCGGTTCGGACGGCTTGGGGGCAGCCGAGACTGCGGTCGCGGAACCGATCACGAGGGACAGCGCGGCGACAGCACCGCATGCGAAACGGGACGTGGGGGACGCCACGAACGATCCTCTCCGTCTGCCGGCCGGGTTAGCTGACGGGTTCGGGCGGGAGAAGCCCTACCACACGCGTGGATTCACCCCAGGTTCTCGATGGGTCCCCGGCTCCGGGCAACGCGCCCAGGATTAGGCATGTGACGGCTGTGAAAGCCGACGAATCGGGATATTAGTAGTAAATCCCCCGTAATGCGACCTCAAGCGGACATTAATTAGTGATCTACTTGTGATCGAAGCAGCCGTGCCGCGTCCTCGGGCAGAACGTCGTTGACGAAGGCGCCCATCGCCGACTCCGAGCCCGCCAGGTACTTCAGCTTCTCCGGCGCCCTGCGGATGCTGAACAGCTCCATGTGCAGGTAGGCCAGGTCGCGGCCGTGCCGTACGGGGGCCTGGTGCCAGGCGGCCACGTACGGCATGACCACCCCGAACAGCCCGTCGAGCGCCTTCAGCACGCGGGTGTAGACGGGGCCGAAGGCGGCGCGCTCCTCCTGGGTGAGCGCCGCCAGGTCCGGAACCTGGCGGTGCGGGTAGAGGTGCACCTCGAACGGGTAGCGGGCGGCGGCCGGCACGAACGCGGTCCACAGCTCGTTGGCGGCCACCACACGCTCGCCCGCCCGCTCGGCGGCCAGCACGTCGGCGAACAGGTTCGGCCGCTTGGCCGCGGCCGCCAGGTGCAGGCGGGTGCGCGGGGTGACGTAGGGGTAGGCGTAGATCTGGCCGTGCGGGTGCGCCAGCGTGATGCCGATCTCGGCGCCCCTGTTCTCGAAGCAGAACACCTGCTCCACGCCCGGGATCGCCGACAGCTCGGCCGTGCGGTCGGCCCAGGCCTCCATCACCAGCTCCACCTGCTCGTCGGACAGCGCCGAGAAGGAGGAGCCGTGGTCGGAGGTGAAGCAGACGACCTCGCAGCGCCCGACCCCCGGCCGCACCTCGCTCAGCCCGCCGGGGGCGGTGTAGGTGCCCAGGTTGGTGGAGAAGCTGGGAAAGCGGTTCTCGAAGACGGCGACGTCGTAGTCGGCGGCCGGGATCTCGGTCGGCTTGCCGGGCCTGGTCGGGCACAGCGGGCACTCGTCGGCCGGCGGCAGGAAGGTGCGGGTCTGCCGGTGACCCGCCATCGCCACCCACTCCTCGGTGAGCGGGTCGTAGCGCAGTTCGGAGGCCGCGGGCCTGGGCGGCAGCTCGCGCTCGTCGATCGCGCTCCGGTCGGCGTCGTCGCGCCGGTCGAAGTAGATCAACTCTCGGCCGTCGGCCATGTGCGCGATGGTGCGCTTCACTTGATGTCCTCCGCGATGATCAGTTCTCCCGCCCGCTCGGCCAGCTCCGCGCGCGCCTCGTCCGGCAGGGCCGCGTCGCTGATGACGACGTCGGCCTCCGACAGCTCCGCGATCGTGCTGATGCCGACCGTGCCCCACTTGGTGTGGTCGGCCGGGACCACCAGGCGATGTGCCGAGGCGACCAGTTCCCTGTCGGTCTCCGACTCCAGCAGGTTGGGGGTGGTGAAACCGGCCTTGGTGCTCATGCCGTGCACGCCCAGGAACAGCGTGTCGACGTGGAGCCGCCTGATGGCCGCGACGGCGACCGGGCCGACCAGGGCGTCGGACGGCGTGCGGACGCCGCCGGTGAGCACCACCGTGCGGTCGGCGCGCGGGCTGCGGTGGAAGACGTCGGCGACGGGGATGGAGTTGGTGATGACGGTGAGGTCCGGCACGTCGACCAGGTGGTGGGCCAGCGTCCAGGTGGTGGTGCCGGCCGACAGGGCGACGGCGGTGCCGGGGCGGACGAGCGTGGCCGCCCTGCGGGCGATCGCGTCCTTCTCCGGCTGCTGACGCATCGACTTGGCGGCGAAGCCCGGCTCTTCCGTCGAGCCGGGGCCGTTGATCGTGGCCCCGCCGTGCACCTTCTCGAGCAGGCCCCGCTCGGCGAGCGCCTCCAGGTCCCGGCGAATGGTCATGTCGGAGACGCCGAGCTCGCGGACGAGGTCGGCCACCCGGACTCCGCCGCTGCGACGGACGCGCTCCAGGATCGCCTGTTGCCGCTGTGGTGCGAGCATGTGCCCTCCTTCCAACAGATTCCACCAAATTATGACACATCTATGTTGAAACATGGGGAGTGGAATCTGGCGAAGGCCTTGTCCGGGCCGCCGCCTTCGCGAGAGGTTGGGATCATCACATGAGGAGGTAGGCGATGGCGAAGCGCGCCCGCAAGACCAAGGCCCGCAAGAAGAAGGCGGCCAACCACGGCAAGCGTCCCAACGCTCGCTGAGGCAGGACATCGGGTACACCGCGTACGCCGCGTACGCCGCGTACCCGATGTCCGGTCCCCCCTCTGGCGCCACGGGCAGCGACCGCGGCGATCCCGTACAACGCGCTGACCGGCGCGGTTGCCTGCCTTCGTCACCGACGGTCGCGATAGTGTGACCCATGATGTCGCGTGGACTGCGGATCCTCATCGGCCTCGCGGCCGCGGTGGTCATCCTTGCCGGGCTCAGGCGCGCGAGCGCGATCATGGCCCCGGCCTTCCTCGCGCTCACGCTGACGATCGCCGTCAGCCCGCTGCGCGCCTGGCTGAAGCGGCGCGGCGCGGCCTCGTGGGTGCTGGTGACCGTGCCGCTGACGGTCGTGCTGCTGGTGCTGCTGGCGTTCGTGGGTGCCCTGGTCGTCTCGGTCGCACGGCTGGCCGGCCTGCTTCCCCAGTACGCCGACGAGTACCACCAGCTGGCCGCCTCCGTCACGCAGTGGCTGGCCGGCCTCGGGATAACCCCCGCGCAGATCAGCGCCGCCGTCAAGGCGCTGGATCCCGGCAAGCTCGTCCCGCTGGTGCAGGGCTTCCTGAGCGGCCTGCTCGACGTCGCCTCCGCCTTCATCGTGATCATCCTGCTGGCGTACGGCATGAGCATGGACGCGGGCCACATCCAGGCCGCCGTCCGCCGGCTGCAGAGCACCAAACCCGACCTCGTGCGCGCGCTGACCGACTTCGCCAGGAGCACCTGCCGCTACCTGGTGGTCTGCACCGTCTTCGGCTTCATCGTGGCGGTGCTCGACGCGGGCGCGCTGTGGCTGCTCGGGGTACCGCTGCCCGTGCTATGGGGGATGCTCTCCTTCATCACCAACTACATCCCCAACGTCGGGTTCTTCCTCGGGCTGCTTCCGCCCGCGCTGCTGGCCCTGCTCGACTCGGGCTGGGTCACGATGGTCTGGGTGATCGTCGTCTACACCGTGGTCAACTTCGTCATCCAGTCGGTGATCCAGCCCAAGTACGCGGGGGAGTCGGCGGGTCTGTCGACCACGCTCACGCTGCTGTCGCTGCTGGTGTGGTCGGTCGTGCTCGGCCCGCTCGGCGCCATCCTCGCCGTGCCCCTCACCGCGCTGGCCAGGGCCCTCGTCATCGACGCCGACCCCGGCACCCGCTGGGCGATCCCGCTGGTCAGCGGAGAAGCGCGGGAAGAGCGGCCGACACCGCCCGATGGAAGGTCGGGTACGCGTAGATCATCTGGCTGAGCCGTTCGACCGGGATCCTGGCGTGCACGGCCAGCGTCAGCATGGACAGCATCTCGCCGCCGCACGGACCGGCGCTCGTCGCGCCGACCAGGACCCCGTCGGCGGCGACCAGCTTGACGAACCCCTCCGCCCGCGCGATCCAGCCGCGCGTCGAGCCCGCCAGGTCCGTGAGGGACACCCTGACGTCCAGCCCCTGCTGCCGGGCCTGGGCCTCGGTCAGCCCGACGGCGCCCACCTCGGGATCGGTGAACGTCACCCTCGGCACCGCGTGGTACTCCGCCTCGTACACCGGCTCGCCCAGGATCTGCCTGACGATGATGTCGGCGTGGTACATCGACATGTGCGTGAACGCGCCCTTGCCGACCACGTCGCCCAGCGCCCACACCCCCTCGGCGGCGCGCATCCGCTCGTCCACGGGGATCGCCCGCGCGCTCTCGTCCAGCCCGATCGCGCCGACGCCGAGCGCGGCGAGGTCGACCCTGCGGCCCGTGGCGACCAGCAGCCGTTCGGCCGTCACCCCCGCCAGCGTGAACCTGCCGTCCGCGTAGGCGACCTCGTCGACCTTCACCCCCGTGCGCACCCCGATGCCCTCGTCGGTGAACACCTTCTCCACCAGCGCGCTCGCCTCGGGCTCCTCCATGGACAGCAGCCGGTCCAAGCCCTCCAGCACCGTCACCTCCGCGCCGAACCTGGAGAACGCCTGCGCCAGCTCGGCGCCGATGGCGCCGCCGCCCAGCACGACGAGCGACTCCGGCACCGTCTCCGTCTCGATCGCCTCGTGGTTCGTCCAGTACGGCGTGCCGTCCAGACCCTTGATCGGAGGAACGGCCGGCCTCGACCCGGTGGCGATCACGATGCCCCGCCGCGCCCTGATGACCTGCTCGCCCACGGTGACCTCGTCCGGCCCGGTGATGCGGCCGTGGCCCCTGACCAGCAGGCCGCCCTTGCCGGTGAAGCGGTCGGCGGCGACCTTGTCGTTCCAGTCGTCGGTCGCCTCGTCGCGGATGCGGCGGGCGACCGGGGCCCAGTCGGGCGCCAGGCCGCCCTGGGCGACCTCGTTGGCCGCGGTGACCATCATCTTGGAGGGGATGCAGCCCCAGTACGGGCACTCACCACCGACCAGGTTCGCCTCGACACCGGCGACCTCCAGGCCGGCGTCGGCCAGCCGCTCCGCCGCGTCCTCGCCACCGGGACCCAGGCCCAGCACGATCACATCGACATCCATCCACCCACGTTACGCCGCTCGCCCGGCGACGACGCGATGGCCAGGACCGGCTTCACCGCACCGCTCAGCGCTTCCCCTCCGCCAAGGAGAAGCCGGTCACGTAACGGGCAGGCCCGACAGTGACCGGGCGATCCGCTCCTCGGGCAGCGCGAAGTCCTCCATCTCGCCCGCCAGATAGCGGTCGTAGGCGGCCAGGTCGAAGTGGCCGTGCCCGCACAGCGCGGTCAGGATGACCTTCTCCTGCCCGCTCTCCTTGCAGCGCAGCGCCTCGGCGATCGTCTCGGCCAGCGCGTGCGTCGGCTCGGGCGCGGGCACGATGCCCTCGGTCCTGGCGAACCGCACCCCGGCCGCGAAGCAGTCGGTCTGCGAGACGGCGACCGCCTCGAAGAGCCCCAGCTCGTACATGTGCGACAGCAGCGGCGACATGCCGTGGTAGCGCAGCCCGCCGGCGTGGATCGGGTCGGGCACGAAGTCGTGGCCGAGCGTGTGCATCTTCAGCAGCGGCGTGAACCCCGCCGTGTCGCCGAAGTCGTAGGCGTAGACCCCGCGGGTGAAGGACGGGCACGCCTCGGGCTCGACCGCCCGCAACACCGGCGAGACGTTGCCGGCCAGCTTCTCCCGCAGGAACGGGAAGATCATCCCCGCGAAGTTGGAGCCGCCGCCGGTGCAGCCGATGACGACGTCGGGCATCTCGGGAAGCTGCTTCAGCGCCTCCTCACCGATCACGGTCTGGTGCAGCAGCACGTGGTTGAGCACCGACCCGAGCGCGTAACGGGTGTCGTCGGCGGCCCCGGCCACCTCGACCGCCTCGCTGATCGCGATGCCCAGGCTGCCGGGCGAGTCGGGATCGTCGGCCAGTACCTTGCTGCCCGCGCCGGTCAGCGGCGAGGGGCTGGCGTGGACGGTCGCGCCGTACACGCGCATCAGCGAGCGGCGGTACGGCTTCTGGTCGTAGGAGGCACGCACCATCCAGACCTCGCACTCCAGCCCGAACTGGGCGCAGGCGAAGGCCAGCGACGATCCCCACTGGCCGGCGCCGGTCTCGGTGGTGAGGCGGCGGATGCCCTGCTTGGCGTTGTAGTAGGCCTGCGGCACCGCGGTGTTGGGCTTGTGCGAGCCGGCGGGCGAGACGCCCTCGTACTTGTAGTAGATGCGGGCGGGCGTGCCGAGCGCCTCCTCCAGGCGGTGGGCCCGCATCAGCGGTGTCGGCCGCCACAGGCGGTAGACGTCGAGCACCTCCTGCGGGATCTCGACGAACCTGTCGGTGCTCACTTCCTGGGCGATCAGGTCCATCGGGAACAACGGCGCCAGATCCTCCGGCCCCACCGGCCGCATCGTGCCGGGATGCAGCGGCGGCGGCGGAGGAGCGGGCAGGTCGGGAACGATGTTGTACCAGTGACTGGGGATCATCTCTCCATACTGGACCCGTCACGCTTCGCGTTCCAGTGCTACCTGTCTGCGAACCTCCGGGACCACCTCCTCGGCGAACAGGTGGAGCTGCCGCTCCTGGTCGCCCTCCGCCCAGAACACGAACGAGTCCATGCCGAACCCGACGGACAGGTCGGTCAGCTCGGCCACCCACTGGCTCGCGGGCCTGTCCGGCCCGATGGCGCCGTTGATGTTGTAGACCCGCCGCAGGTCGGACGGCTTCCTGCCCGCCTCGACCGCCGCCTCGTCGATCCTGGCGTGCAGCTCGGGCAGCCGCTCGGGCGGCGCCCACGGCGAGGACGGCAGCCAGCCGTCGGCCGCCCGGCCCGCCAGCGCGAGCCCCTTCGGGCCGCCCACGCCCAGCCAGATGCCGATCCCGTGCGCAGGCGAGGGTCCGGCCTGCGCGCCGCGCAGACGGTAGTGCTCGCCCTCGAAGCGCCGGTTGCGCTCGCCGCTCCAGATCTGCCTGATCACCGAGATCGCCTCGCCGAGCGCGTCGATCGCCGCCCCCTTGGTACGGCGCGGCCCGCCGTACGCCTCGATGGCGTCCCAGAAGCCGCCCGCCCCCAGCCCGAGCTCCACCCGCCCCCCGCTGAGCAGGTCGAGGCTGGCGGCCGACTTGGCCAGCACGGCCGGCTGCCGCAGCGGCAGGTTCGCCACGTCGGGGAAGACGGTCACCCGTTCGGTCACGGCGGCGATCACGCTGAGCAGCGTCCAGGTGTCGAGATACCTGCGCTGGTACGGGTGGTCCTGGACGCCGATCAGGTCGAGGCCCAGCCGGTCGGCGAGCCTGGCGTGCTCGATCACCGGGTCGCCGGCGTCGGGCACGAGGAAGTAGCCGAACTGGAGAGGTCGTCCGTAGTCGCTCATGTCCCCGCAAACCGCGGGCCGGCCCGGGAGATTCCGGCTGAGTATGGACCTACTCATGCGGAGGCCACCGCACCGGCGCACCGTGGGCGCATGAACCCCATCGCCCGCATCAGGGACGACGTCGACCAGCTCGCGGCCAGGGCGGAACGTCTCGTGGCCACGGGACAGGTGCCCGTCGCGACCATCGAGAGACTCGTCGGCGAAGGCGTGGCCAAAGGCGCGCCGCTGTACGAGCGCATCATCGCCGCCGCCGCCGACCACCCGCCCGCGGGCTTCCTGTCCAGGGGAGCGCGGGCCGTCGCCGCCGTGGCCCGGATCTCGGCCGGCCCGCCGGGAAGGGAAACGCCGCTGGGCACGGGGTTCATGGTCTCGCCCAGACTGCTGCTCACCGCCGGCCATGTCCTGCCCTCGCCCGCCGCGGCGGGCGGCGCGGTCGCGGAGTTCTTCGGCGAGGAAGGCGCCGGCGACCGGCCAGGGACACCCGTCAGGTTCAGGTTCGACCCGGACGGCTGCTTCCTCACCGACGAGCGGCTCGGCTACACGCTCGTCCTGGTGAAGGCCGCCGCCGACGGCAGCGAGGCGGGCGCGGTCCTCGGCTGGAACCCGCTCGTCGCCCGGCAGGGGAAGATCGTCGCAGGGGAGCCGGTGAACATGGCCGGCCATCCGCCCGGCCATCCGCCGGGCCGGGCGACGGAGATCTCCGTCCGGCACAGCCGGCTGCGGGAGCAGACCGCGCAACGGCTGCTCTACACCACCGGCGGGCCCGGTGGCTCGGGCTCGCCGGTGTTCAACGACCAGTGGGAGGTCGTCGCGCTGCACCACGGTCCGGCCGACGACCCGCCGAGCCCGGACGCGGAGACGGATGCGGAGGTGCGGGGCTCGGGGGTGCCGGGCTCCGGGCTGCGGGGCTCGGGGGTGCGGGGCTCGGGGGTGCGGGGCTCGGGGGTGCGGGGCTCGGGGGTGCGGGTGAGTGTCATCCTCGCCCACCTGGCGGGGCGCGAGGTCACCGCGGGGGTGCGGGCCCTGCTCGCCGAGATGGGGCCCGCCGCGGGGCTCGGGACGCCTGCCGTACCGGTCGCCCGGCCGCCCGCCGTCCAACCCCTCAGGGCGCCCGCCACCGCTCTCGCCGCCCGCCCCACCGCCTTCGGCGGCGGCAGGCGCCTTCTGTTCCTGCCCGGCGGTCCCGGTGAGCATCGCGACCACGCCGGCCCCGTGGCGCTGCGCAGGCAGTGGACGGCCGGGCTGAACAAGGGACTCACCCTCGCCGACCTGCCCACCCTCGACCCTGGCGACGTGTGGCTGCCCTCCTACGCCGACCGGCTCGTCCCGGCCGGCCCCGAGCCCTCCGCCGGGTGCGCGGCGCCCACCTCGCCGACCGCGCGGCTGCTGTACGAGCAACTCGTCGGCGAGGCGGCCATGATGGCGGGCATGCCGTCCGACTCGCGGCGCGAAGGGCTGCTCACCGGCCTGGACGGCGCGCTGTCCTGGCTCGCCTCCGCCACCAACCTCGACCGGCTCCTCATCGCGCGCGTCTTCCGCGACGTCGCCGCCTACCTCGACGACCCCCCGGTACGGCACCGCGTGCTCGACGCCGTCATGCGAACCCTGCCGCGCTCCGGCGCCCTCGTCATGGTGGCGCATGGCCTCGGCAGCGTTGTGGCGATGGACCTCATGGCCTCGCTGCCGCCAGGCGTGGAAGTGCCGCTGCTGGTGACCGCGGGCAGCCCGCTGGGCCTCGACGCCGTGCACCGCCACCTCCTGGCGGGCGGGCCAGCGCGCCCGCCGAAGATCGGCGCGTGGCTCAACGTCTGGTGCCCGTCCGACCCGGTGTGCATCGGCTGCCCCCTGGACGACGACTGGAAGGGACAGGTCGACGAACGCGCGGTCGACAACCCCCTCCAACGCGCCCACGACGTGGAGGAATACCTGTCGGACCCGGCCGTCGCACGCGCCGTCGCCGCCGCCTTGGCATGATGTTCGCCCGGAAGGCCCGCACGACAGACGGACAGGGGCACGATGCTCAAGCCAGGAGATCCCGTACGGCTCGGGCCGTACAGGCTGCTCGACCGGCTGGGCGAGGGAGGCCAGGGCGCGGTCTACCTCGCCGAAGGACCCGACGGGGCGCGGATCGCGGTCAAACTGCTGCACGCCCGCCACGCCGACCGCCCCGACGTGCGGGCCCGCTTCCTGCGCGAGATCGAGCTGGCCAGGCAGGTGGCCGAGTTCTGCACCGCGCGGGTCCTCGACGCGGGCGAGAGCGACGGCTCCCTCTACGTGGTGAGCGAGTACATCGACGGCGTCTCCTTGCAGAAGAGCGTCGAACGGGAAGGCCCCCGCTCCGGCGCGGCGCTGCACCGGATCGCGGTCGGCACCGCGACCGCGCTGGCCGCCATCCACCAGGCGGGCATCGTCCACCGCGACTTCAAACCGGCCAACGTGCTGCTCGGACCGGACGGCCCGCGAGTCATCGACTTCGGCATCTCCAGGGCGCTCGACACCGTGGGCACCACGACCAGCGGCGTCGTCGGCACGCCCACCTACATGTCGCCCGAGCAGATCGGCGGGCAGCGGGTGGGCGCCGCCTCGGACGTCTTCAGCTGGGCGGCGACCATGGTGTTCGCCGCCACCGGACGGCCCGCCTTCGGCCACGACAGCATCCCCGCCGTGCTGCACCGCATCCTGACGGCCGAGCCTGACCTGTCGGCCATCCCCGCCGACCTGCGGCGGTTGCTGGCGCAGTGCCTGGCCAAGGACCCCGCTGCGCGCCCCACCGGCTCCCAGGCGATGCTGTCCCTCATCGCCCACCGCCCCGCACCAGCCGCGCCCGCACCCGCCGGTCCCACTTCCGCCGGCCCGCCGCCTGCGGGGCCCATGTCCACCGGACCCTCGCCCGGTCCTGTGCCTGCGGGGGCTGCGTCTTTCGGCCATGTGTCTGCCGGTCCCGCGCCTGCGGGGTCTGTGCCGACCGGTCCGGCGCCCGTCGGTCCCGCGCCCGCCGGAGCTGTGCCGTTCGGACCCGTGCCCGCCCCGCCCGGGGCTGACGGCGGGCCCGCGGTCGCCTGGGCTGGGGCTGACGGCGGACCCGCGACGCCCGCGCCCGGGGTGACCGGGCCCGCTCCGGGTTCCCGCGCTCTCCAGGGACGTGCGCTGGACACGGTTCCGGGCAGGACCAGGAGGAAGGTCGCCTACGGCGTGGTCGCCGCCGGCTGCGCGGCCCTCGTCACTGGAGCGGCGGTCGTCGTGCCCGCATGGCTGGGCACCGGCACGCCCCGTCCCACCGTCGGCCCTCTGGCCTCCACCGGCGCCCCCGCGCCGGCCACCCACACCCCGCCGGCCTCCGCCCGGACCTCGTCACCCACCCCGCCGACCCCGGCTCCGGCCCTGTCGCCGTGGTCCGGGAAGGCGGTCGGCACGGCGCTCGGCACCCTGCGCGGCCACACCGACGACGTGGAGACCGTCGCCACCACCACCGTGGACGGCAGGCCGGTCGCGGTCTCCGGCTCCCAGGACCGCACCGTCCGGCTGTGGGACCTGACCGGGCGCAAACTCATGGCCACGTTCACCGGCCACACCAACGGGGTGCGCGAGGTCGCCGTCACCGACCTGGACGGCACGCCGATCGCCGTCTCCGGCGGCGACGACGGCACCGTCAGGGTCTGGGACCTGGCCCGTCGCGGACCGCTCGGCAAGCCCATCGACCAGAACGAGCCGGTGTTCTCCCTGGCGGTGGCACGCCACGGAGACCGCACCGTGGTGATCACCGGAGGCGGCGACGGCAACGTACGCGTGTGGGACCTGGCCACCCGCAAGCAGGTCAGCCAGACGCGACGCGGCGCCCATGACGGTGCCGTCTTCTCCCTCGCCGCGACCGACGACGGCACCTTCTACACCGGGGGACAGGACGGCGAGGTCAAACGCTGGAGCCTCGACGGCGGCGAGGGGGCGAACGTGACCACCCACTCGGGATACGTCTCGGCGATCGCGACCGCCACGCTCGACGGCGGGCCGGTCGTGCTGTCCGGCGGCGGAGACCAGGAGGTATGGGTGGACGAGCCGGCGGGCGGCGAGCGGCGCCTGCCGTACCGGGGGCACTCGGGATGGGTCTACTCGATCGCCGTGGCCGAGGTGGCGGGCCGGACGCTGGTCGTCTCGGGCGGCAACGACGGCTCCGCCAGGGTGCACGACCTGGCGACCGGCAAGGACGCGGGCAGGCCGTTCAAGGACCACGACCACAACGTCTTCGGCCTCGCGACTGCCGACGTCGGCGGAAGGACGGTCGTGGTCAGCGCCGGAGGCGACGACACGCTACGGGTGTGGCGGCTCACCTGAGCGCCAGGGGACGACGGGGATCGGCTCACCCGGGCAGGACGGGCGGCCGGGGCAGCAGCACGGGACGGCGGTGATCGGCGCGCCTGAGCGGCACGGGCGGCCGGGGCCGGCTCACCTGAGCAGCACGGGATGGCGTGGATCGTCGGTCTTGACCGCCACGTCGGCCGACTCCGCGGGGGCCACCTCGCGCTCGTAACGCTCGTAGGCCGGCAGCCGCCAGGCGTCTCCGGGTTCGGTGCGCCGGGTCAGGGCCGCCCGCGACAGCCACAGGTGCACGGTCAGCTCGGCCGGCAGGCCCCGCCCGAGCAGCAGCGTGCCGTCCAGCAGCAGCACCCCGCCCTCCGGCAGCGTCTCGTACGGCGCGCGGGTGGCGCGGTCCGTCACGCTGTTCCACAGCGAAGGGACGATCCGGCCGGTGCTGCCGGGGGAGAGCGGGTCGAGCACCTCCCTGCGCAGGCCGCCCTCGTCCAGCCAGTCGTCGTAGAAGGCGTCGGGGTCGGTCCTGCCGTACTCCAGGCGCAGGGAGGCCGCCCGCAGGAAGTCGCCGGCCGACACCCGCCGCACCGCGCGCCCGCGCACCCGCAGCGGCTCGACCAGGTCGTCGGCCAGCAGATCGGGCCGCGCCGGCGGCGCGCCGTCGACCAGCACCCGTACCCACGCGCCGCGCGGGTGCCGTGCTACGCGCTCGGCCAGTTCCTCGACCAGCGACGCGGGAGAGATCGGCCGCAACGCTAGCGGTCCCTGCCCAGGGCCCGCCGCAGCTCGTCCCGGGTGAGCCGCCGGTTGTAGGGCGGCGTGTCCGGCTCGAACCTGCGGCCCTCCGCCAGCGGCCCGGCGTCGACCACGTCGAACCCGAACGCGTCCGTCAGCTCGGCCACCACCCGCTTGGCCGCCTCGTCGTCACCCGCGATCGGCAGCGCGCGCCTGCCCGGCGTGCCCTCCGGCAGGCCCTGCGTGGCCAGGTCGCGGTAGTAGATGCTGTTGAACGCCTTCACCACCCTGGCGTCCTTCAGGTGCGCGGCCAGCAGCTCGCTGCTCGTCGTCTCGCCGGAGTCGAGCTCGGCGACGTGGCCGTCCCTGGCCGGATAGTAGTTGTTGGTGTCGATCACGATGGTGTCGATCGGCGGCACCTCGCGATAGCTGCCGAACGGGATCGTCACCACGACCACGTCACCCGCACGCGCCGCCTCCTCCGCCGTGCCGGCCCGCGCCCGTGGCCCGAGCTCCTCGACGAGGTCGGCGAGGGTCTCGGGGCCGCGCGAGTTGCTGAGGACCACTTCGTGGCCTGCCGCGACGGCCAGCCTGGCCAGCGTGCCGCCGATGGATCCGCTGCCGATGAGTCCGATAACCATGGACGTAACCATGGACGCGGCAACACGGCGCCGCCCTCGCCCTATTCCGTCGCCGGGCCCGCTCTCAGATCCGCTCTCAGATCCGCTCTGAGGTCCGCTCTGAGGTCCGCTCTCAGGTCCGCGCGATGATGAGGAACTCTCCGTCCCCTTCCCCGACCGGCTGCCGGTGCCACCCGCCGTGAATCCGCTCCACCCGGAATCCGGCCTCCGCCAGGGAGGCGCGCAGTTCCTCCTCGGTACGGAAGCGCAGCGTCGAAGTGCTGAGCAGCGTCTCCCCGTTCGAGAAGGCGTAGTGGTAGGTGAAACTGACCCTGCCGTCCTGGACGTCGGTCACCTCCACCCAGGTCTCGGCCTCGGCACCGTCCGGCAGGCGCACCAGCTGGCGCGAGTCGGTCGGGTTCCACCGTTCCCAGGCGAGATTGCGGGGATCCCGCGAGTCGAACACCAGCCGGCCACCTGGCACCAGCGACCGTTCGAGCGCGGCGAGGACGCGCTTCCACTCCTCGTCGTCGACGAAGACCTGCGCCACGTGGCTGGTCATGACCGCGACGTCGAACGCGCGCTCGGGAAGCACGTCGGCGGTGCCCTCGATCCAGGTCACCCGCTCGGCGCCGGGCTTGGCGCGGGCCGCCTCCAGCGACGCGCGGGCCGGATCGACGCCGGTGACCGTATGGCCGGCCGCCGCCATGCCCAGCGCCAGCCGCCCGGTCCCACACCCCAGATCCAGCACCCGGGCAGCGGGAGTCTCGCCGACCACGGCGAGGAAGAAGTCGTCGTCGCGCCCCCAGGTGTACATGGCGTCGTAGACCGCCACCAGCCGGGGGTCGTTGAACTCGGCGTCCTGCATACGGAGATCGTATTCGCCCGGTGCGCTGGAGACCGTACGGTCCCCACGCTGTGGTGGGCCGGGCTCGGTCAGTGTGGCGGGTAAGCGGCGATCATTGGCGGCTTTCGCCAGAGGTGACGGGGATACCGATGCGGGCCGCCGGCCCCGACGACAAGTTGTATGCCGGAAACGTGCTCTTTGACCTGCGGGAGTGGTGCAGTACTTCGGGTGATCTGCCGCGACTAGATGACTGATTCCAAGGGCTGAGGATTCCGAGTCTGGCTGCGAACATGCAGCGAGGGTGTCCAAGATCCGTGTGTGACGACAGAACTGAACACCCTCGCCA
>NZ_JBSGJX010000046.1:0-71880 GCF_053605785.1 Nonomuraea sp. NPDC003754 | reverse complement strand
TTCAGTTCTGTCGTCACACACGGATCTTGGACACCCTCGCTGCATGTTCGCAGCCAGACTCGGAATCCTCAGCCCTTGGAATCAATCATCTAGGCGAGGCCGGGCGGACTCCCGATCAGGGGAAGTCCGCCCATACGGCACGCGGGATCAGCCGGTGACCACGTTGTCCTTCACACGCAGCCGCTCGCCCAGGAACCCGCCGAGCGCCGTGATCAGGGACAGGCCCGCCAGCAGCAGGGCCACCGGCCACGAGGCGCCGCCGCTGGTCTTCAGCAGCGCGGTCGCGATGAAGGGCAGGAAGCCGGTCAGCGCGCCCGCCAGGTTGTAGGCCAGGGCCACCCCGCTGTAGCGCAGGCGGGCCGGGAACAGCTCGGTGAGCAGCGCGCCGGAGACCGCGTAGGCGATGGAGACCACGCCGATGCCGGCCGCCACCGCCAGCACGATCACCACCGGGTTCCTGGTGTCGATCAGCCAGAAGAGCGGGAAGGCGCACACGGCCCCGAGCAGACCGCCCCACAGCGTCACCCGGCCGGGGCCGATACGCTCGGCGACCCGCCCCATGACGAGGATGACCACGATCTCGACGACGGCCGCCGCCAGGGTGGCGTCGACCATGAGGCCGGGGGACATGCCCAGCTGGCTGGTGCCGTAGCTGATCACGAAGGTGGTCAGGATGTAGAAGCCGCCGATGCCCAGGAGCGCCGAGGCGATCGCCACCAGCAGCCGCCGCCACCCCGTGCGGAGGACCTCCAGCGCCGGGATCTTGGCCCGCTCGTCCTGCTTGAGAAGCTGGTCGAACAGCGGCGACTCCTCGACCTTGCGGCGGATGTAGAAGGCGATCGCCAGCAGCGGGAAGGCCGCGAGGAACGGCAGGCGCCAGCCCCAGGAGTCGAACTGCTGCTCCGGCACGAGCAGCGCCAGAGCGAACGCGCCGGACGAGAGCAGGGTGCCGACGGGCGAGCCGATCTGCGGCATGGCGGCGTAGCGGCCGCGCTTCTCCGGCGGCGCGTGCTCCACGGCCAGGGTGACGGCGCCGCCCCACTCACCGCCGACCGCGATGCCCTGGAGCAGCCGGAGCAGGACCAGCAGCGCGGGCGCCCAGACGCCGACGGCCGCGAAGGTGGGCAGCAGGCCGATGCAGCCGGTCGCCACGCCGATCATCACCACGGTGATCAGCAGGGCGGGGCGCCGTCCGATGCGGTCGCCCAGCCAGCCGAAGATGAGGGCGCCGAACGGCCTGGCCACGAAGCCGACGCCGAAGGTCGCGAACGCGGCCATGGTGGCGGCCGTCGGGTCGAGCGTGGTGAAGTACAGCCGGTTGAAGACGATGGCCGCGGCGGTGCCGAAGAGGAAGTAGTCGTACCACTCCAGGGCCGTGCCGACGAAGGCGGCGAAGGCGACGCGGGCCGCGTCCTTGCCGGTCACGACGACAGAGGTGCCCGGCGGAGGTCCGGCGGCGGCATGGCGGGGTGTGTTCATGGGTGACTCCTTGCGGGCGGGAGTGTCGTTGTCGTGCCGGCCGCGATGGCGTCGGCACCGTGGACGCAGGCACCGTCCACGAAGGTCGCGATGACCTCGATGGCGCCGATCCGGTCGCTGTCCACCTCGACGGGGTCGTCGGACAGCAGCACGAAGTCCGCGCACTTGCCTGGGCTGATGCTGCCGCGCCTGGCCTCGTCGTGGCTGGCCCACGCGGCGTCGAGGGTGTAGGCGCGCAACGCCTGCTCCGCGGTCACCCGTTCGTCGGGGGCGAGCACGACGCCGGTGTTGCTGAGGCGCTCGACCATGGACTGCATGCCGAGCAGGGGCGCTCCCGGCGCGACCGGCCGGTCGGAGCTGCCCGGGACCCGGATGCCCCGCTCGAGGAAGGAGCGGTGCCGGTACATCCACGGGGTGCGGTCGGGGCCGAGCGCCTGGGCCATGGTGTCGCCGACGGCGTACAGGAAGCGGGCCTGCGGGACGGGGACCACGCCGAGTTCGGCGTAGCGGTCGAGCTGGTCGGGCCGGACGACGCCGGAGTGCTCGATGCGGTGCCGTACGTCGGCGCGCGGCGCCGCGCGCTGGGCCTCGGCGAACGCGTCGAGAGCGAGGTCGACGGCGCTGTCGCCGATCGCGTGGGCGGCGACCCGCCAGCCGGCCCGATGCGCCGCGACGATCAGCCGGCGCATGTCGTCGGGGCTGTCCTGGTAGACGCCTGCGGCGTGGTCGTGGCCGCAGAAGGGTTCGGACACGGCGGCGGTCCTGCCGATGAGCGAGCCGTCCAGCCAGATCTTCATCGGGCCGAGCCGCAGCCGGTCGTCGCCGAAGCCCGTGCGCAGACCGAGGTCGAGCCCGGTGGTGATGGCGTCGTCGGCGTGCGCGCGCAGCGCGTGCATGTTGTCGGCGGCCACCATGAGCTCCACCCGCGTGCGCAGGCCGCCGCGTTCGCGGGCGATCTGGTAGGCGACGGCCTCGACCGGGCTGCGGCCGATGAGGCCGAGGCCGATCCCCGCCTCCACGACGTGGGTGAGGCCCTCGGCGGCGTAGACGGCGCTCGCCCGGGAGATCGCCTCCGCGAGCTCGGCCACGGGGTACGGCATGACGAGGGCGGACACCAGGCTCTGGGCGCGTTCCTGCAGCAGCCCCGTCGGCGCGCCGCCGGGATCGCGGACCACCACGCCGCCGTCGGGTTCCCGCGCGGTGCCGTCGAGCACGCCGGCCATCCGCAGCACCTCGCTGCTGACCGCGCACATGTGGCCGGAGCGGTGCTTCAGCCATACCGGCCGCCCACCGGCCGCCCGGTCCAGCCCGTGGCGGTGGGGGTGGGCGCCCATGACCGTGTCGTCGTAGCCGGAGCCGACGATCCATGCGCCGGCGGGCAGTCCCGCCGCGCGGCGGGCGACGGCGTCGTACACCTGGTCGAGCGTGGCCGCACCGGCGAGGTCGAGCTCGCCGAGGGACTGGCCGAACCAGGCCATGTGGTTGTGGGCGTCACCGAACCCGGGGACGACGACGGCTCCCGAGCAGTCGAGCGTGGTGCGGGCGGGAAGGTCCTCCACGTCGTCGTCGAGGCCGACGACGCGCCCCGCGAACACCCCGAGGGTGCGGGCGCGTGGCCGCAGGTCGTCGACGGTACGGATGCGGGCGTTGCGCAGCTTGAGATCGAGCATGTCAGGCCAGGTTCTGCAGGCGGGTCAGCGGCAGGTCGGCGGCGTGGTGGATGTCCACCGGGCGGCCGTCCACCAGCACGGGGTCGGGTGTCGTCGGGACGCGCACGTCGGGCACGGCGCTGTTGGCGACCATGTCGTCGCAGGTGAGTCCCCGGCTGTCGCGCAGGGCGGTGTAGCGGATGCCGGAGGGCAGGGCCGCGCGGGCGGCGCGGTCGTCGAGGCAGGCCCCGGAGACGAAGACGGTCGACAGCCGGCGCGGGGCCGCGCCGAGCCCGCCGAAGTACGGCTTCATCACGCGGGGCTGGGTGAGCCGTGTGGAGCCCGAGCCGGAGCCGGACAGCCCCCAGGCCACGAAGCCCGACTTGAGCACCAGCTCCGGCTGGGCGCCGAACGTGACGGGCCGCCACAGCACGATGTCGGCGATGCTCCCGGGCCGCAGCGACCCCACGTCGGGGGTCATGCCGTGGGCGATGGCCGGATTGAGCGTGATCTTGGCCAGGTACCGCAGCACCCGGGCGTTGTTGACGACGCCGGGGCCGGTCTCTCCGGCCAGCGTGGCCTGCACGTGGGCCACCTGCCAGGTACGGCGCGCCGTCTCGGCGATCCGGCCCATGCCCATCGAGTCGGAGTTGACGATGCTGATCGCGCCGAGGTCGTGAAGGGCGTTCTCGGCGGCGATGGCGTGCTCGCGCACCCGGCCGGCCGCGATGGACAGATCGCTGTCCACGCCGTGGTGGCCGCGGTGGACCGTGAGCGTCATGGGCAGCAGCTCGGCGACGGTCGCGGCGGTCAGGGGCAGCGTGGGCGTGGTGGAGGAGGTCAGGACGTGCGGCTGGGAGACGATCTCCAGGAGGTCGGGGTGCCCGCCGCCGCCCTCGACGTGGTAGGCGTGGACGGTCCGCCCCCGTGTGGCGTCGAGGGTGTCGGCGAGGTTGCCCGACTCGTTGAGCGTGTCGGTGTGCAGCGCGACGGGCAGGTCCGCCGCCTCCGCGACGCCCAGGCAGGTGTCGACGATCCGGGGGGTGGCCCCCCAGTCCTCGTGGATCTTGAATCCGCCGGCTCCGGCGAGCACCGCCCGTTCCAGCAGGTCCTGCGAGGACGACGAGCCGCGGGCCAGGAACGCGACGTTGACCGGCGTGTCACGCCAGGCCTCGATGAGGGTGTGCAGGTTGTAGGCGGGGTTGGCGCCCACGTCCCACACGCCGCCGATCCCCATGCCCACCAGGGAGGTGACGCCGGCCGACAGCGCGGCGGGCACGACCTCGGGGCTGGACAGGTGCACGTGGGAGTCGACCATGCCGGGCGTGGCGATGAGCCCCTCGCCGGTGATCATCGCGGTGTGCGAGTCGACGACCAGCTCCACACCGTCGGTGGCCTCCGGGTTTCCCGCGCGTCCGATGCCGACGATCCGGCCGTCCTTGATGCCGATGTTGGTCTTGCGGACGCCGATCAGCGGGTCCATGACCACGACGCCGAGGATGACCATGTCCAGGGCGCTGTCGCGGGGCGCGCGGCCGGTGACGAGCAGCCCGTCCCTGGCGGTCTTGCCGCAGCCGCCCAGGAGCTCCTCGCCCGGCTCGGTGTCGTCGGCCTCGACCTCCACCCACAGGCCGGTGTCGGCGAGCCGGATCCGGTCGCCGGTGGTCGGGCCGTACAGGGACGCGTACGCGCGCCGGGACATCCGGGTCATCGGGTCCCTCCCCGGGCCACGACGGTGACGGTACGGCTCTCGCCGGGCGCGAAGCGCTCGGCGGTTCCCGCGGGAATGTCCAGCCGGTGGCCGCGGGCGGCGTCGCGGTCGAACGCGAGCGCGGCGTTCGCCTCCTCCAGCGGGAAGTGCGAGGAGACCCAGATCGGCCGGTCGCCGGTGTTGGCGATCTCCAGGGCGGCGCGCGGGCGGCCGGGAGCCAGCTCGACGTGGTCCCCGGCGGCCAGCACCGCGCCGGGCCCCGTGGGGTCCGCGGGGCCGAACGGCTCGGCGACGTGCACCAGACTGGAGCCGTGCGGGAAGAGCGCTTCCACCTGGAGGCTCGGGACGGCCTCGGCCACGCCCGGCAGCAGCCGGTCGGGCGGGATGATGCCCGGCACGCGCTTGAGGATGGTCTCCAGCGGCGTGCCGTCCCAGGCCATTTCCAGGATCTCGTCGCACACCAGGGCGATGGACTCGGTCGCGCCGAGGAGCGCGCCGCGAGCCAGCCGCCGTCGGGCGAGCTCGGCGGCCGCGAAGAGCGTCAGCCTTTCCTGCTCGCGTGGAGTGAGATGCATGGATGGTCCCCCGAAATCGTGGCCGGCGGAGCGGCCGGCTTAGGGCATGCACAACACAATGCGCGATGAACCATGCACGAACAATGACGAAACGCTCCGTCATGCGGCGCCGCAGGTGTGCATCTGCACAACCGGGGGTCAGGGGGCGCGATGGCGCGCGCAGTGCAGGGCGAACAGCACGGTCGCCGCGTCGACCGGGCTGGTCGGCTGGTAGCCGGTCAGCTCGGCGAACCGGTTCAGCCGGTTCAGCACCGTGTTGCGATGGCAGTACAGCTCGCGGGTGGTCGCCGCGATCGAGCCCGACCGGCAGTACGCGGTCACCGTCTCCAGCAGCCGGTCACGCTCGTACGGCGGCAGCGGGTCCAGGCCGGACAGCACCGAGTCGGCCAGCAGCCCGGCGATCGGGCCCAGCCGGGCCGCCGCGACCGGCATCCACGCGTCGCCCAGCGCGACGGCGCCGGTCGCCCCGCCGTCCATCGTGGCGGCGATCGCCTCGGCCACCCGCACCATGTCCGGCACGCCGGACAGCCCGGCCGCCACCGGCGCGAGCGCGCACGGCACGTCGTGCAGCCATCGGGACGGCACCGCGCGAGCCGCGCGCGGCAGCTCGGCGATCAGGACGAGGAAGCCGTTGTGGTCCTGCAGGTGGGTGACGCCGGCGGTGAGCCGCGACGCCACGGCGCCGCGCAGGTCCTGCTGGAATTCCTGCGGCGCCACCGCGACCGCGAACCCCGACGTCGCGCGGACCTGGAGCAGGGTCGCCACCTGTGCCACGAGCTGCGGATCGCGGCCGTCGGACGACAGCAGTCTGCCGACGAGCGCGGTGCGCTCGCGCTCCTGGCGGCGGGCGAGGACGGCGACCTCGTCGAGGTAGGCGGCGTGCACGTTCACGGTGTGGAACTCCACGGCGTTCCAGACCCGTACGGCCGAGCGGGTCAGCTCGGGCAGGTCCGCTGGTGAGATGCGCTCCAGGAAAGCGGTCCACAGCACCCGGAAGTCCATGCGCACCGCCTGCAACAGCCGCTCGAGCGGCACGCCCTGGTGGGCGCGGTGGCGGCCGAGCCGGGCCGGCACCTCGCGCAGGTCGTCGCTCACCGGAAGGCCGCCGATCAGCCGCAGCAACAGCTCGAAACAGGCGCGGGCGGTGTCCCGCAGTTCCTCGGCCGAGACCGTCCCCTCGTAGCCGTCGAGCGTGGCGACGTTCGGGATGTAGCGGCTGACCAGCTCGTCCACGTCGTCCAGGCAGTCGCGGACGAGCGCGCGCAGCTCCTCGGAGGCCGGTGCGCCGGTGTCGTCCCGCCCGTCGACGTTCGGGGGGTTGTGCATGCGCCCATTATCAGCACCGCCATATGGCGTTTTGTCCTAATTTGTCATGCAATGCGGCAAACATCAGGCGGGGTGCCGGGATTCGGACCGGAGGTGAGCTTTGTTGTAGCCGACCGGAAACTAGAATTCCCGAGATCATCGGTGTCGCTCCCCGGAGCGCCGCAGAAAGGTGGCTGACGTGACGCCCCGGTTCGGTATCCAGCTCGCGCCCGACGCCGCGAGCATCAACGCCATCCGCGACCTGGCCCGGCTCGCCGACCAGGAAGGACTCGACCTGCTCGGCGTCCAGGACCACCCGTACGCCGCCGCGCACGCCGACGCCTTCGCGCTGATGGCCACCGTCCTGGCCGAGACCGAGCGGCTGCGGGTCTTCCCCGACGTGGCCAGCCTGCCCCTGCGCGGTCCCGCGATGCTCGGCAAGACCGCCGCGACCCTCGACCTGCTGAGCGGCGGCCGGTTCGAACTCGGGCTGGGTTCGGGCGCCTTCTGGCCCGCGATCACCGCCATGGGCGGGCCGTCCCGTACCTCTCCCGAGGCGTTGCGGGCCCTGGAGGAAAGTATCGAGATCATCCGCGCCATGTGGCGGCCGGGCGAGAACGTGCGGGTGAAGGGCGAGTACTACACCGTCGACGGCGTGCACGCGGGCCCCGCCCCCGCGCACCAGGTCGGCATCTGGGTAGGCAGCGTCGGGCCGCGCGCCCACGCCCTGACCGGACGGCTGGCCGACGGCTGGGCCGCGCCGATCCCGCACTACCTGCCCTACGAGAAGTGGCGCCCCTCCCAGGACCTCATCGACAACGCCGCCCGCGACGCCGGGCGCGACCCGGCGTCGATCACGCGGATGGCGCAGCTGGTCGGCGACATCACCGAGACCCGGGGCGCCGCCGTACGGCTGGAGGGCGAGACCCCGATCCGCGCCACCGCGGAGGAATGGGCACAGGTGCTCGCCGACCTGGCCACCGAGACCGGTTTCGACACCTTCGTCTACTGGCCGGAGAACCCCGACGCCACCCAGCTCCTGCGGTGGGCTCGGGAGGTCGTCCCCGCCACGCGCGCTCTGCTCGCCTGAAACGCGTCCCTTCGGCACTCCGCCGCGTCCCGGGCAGCAGGACGATCACGTCGGCCGTCAGCTCGGGACCAGCCGCCCGGCCTCCGCCGCGTCGATCACGTCGGCGACCATCCTGAGGTAGTCCACGAGGATGTCGTGCCATTGGAGGTAGGCGGCGAAGTCGTGCGCGTGGCTCAGGAAGCGCACCGTCGCGCTCCTGCCCACGGCGGCCAGGTCCAGGGGGGCGGCGTACCCGTCCAGCACGCGGCGGATGAGGGCGTCGTGGTCCAGCGCGCCGTTGCCGAACCGGTCGGTCAGCTCGCGGAACTCCACCAGTTCCCCGACGAGCCAGCCGACGTCGGACTCCGGCGCGCCGGCGCTCAGGTTCTCCCCTGTCAGCAGGGCGCCGTCGTGGTCCGGCGTCAGCGGCAGGAGAACGCCGAGGCTGGGGGCGCCGTGCAGCAGCGCGCGCGGCCGTTCCGGCGCGCACCACCCCGCGACCGTGGCGGTCCGGGTCGGGCCGAGGATCTCGGCCGCGTGCCGGCGCAGCTTCGGCGCGGCGCGGGGCCCTTCCCCGTTCCGCAACCAGGACAGCAAACGCCGCGGGCCCTCAGGGGGCCGCAGGTCGGCCGGTGGCAGGGGTGTCGCGTGCAGCCGGGCGAGGGTCGCGCCGGTCTCCGCGAGGGTGTCGGCGGCGATCCGCGCCACGTCCGGGTGTCCCTTGCGGAAGACACCCGCGAGGGTGGTGGCCTGATCGGTCCGGTAGGCCATCCCGGCGCCGTCGCCGCGCACGGGGAGAGTGAGTCTGACCCGTCCTGGCGGCACCCCCCGGACGGCCGCCAGCACGGCGGGATCGGGCATCCGCATCGCGTCACGCCGATCGGGTCCTGGCCGCCGGGTCCACACGTAGCCGTCCTCGCCGTTCCTGACGATCGTGGTGCGAAGGAAGCCCGAGCCGAAGGACTCGACCGTCTCGCTCATGAACCCTTCTCCTCGCGTCGCCGTTCCACCTGCTCGATCAGGGTGGAGAGCGGGGCTGCTCCCAGGCCGTCCCGCTTTCTGGTGTGGGTGCTCAGCGTGGGAACGGGGTCGGCGACCACGACGTTGGGCCGGGCCTCGAGCGCCGCGAGGTTCTGCCGGTAGGCGTACGAGCCGGTGGCGCCGGGCGGAAGGGCCGGCGCGATCCCGATCAGCGCGGAGGTGCACTGGAGCGCCAGCAGCACGGGCGTGTCGCCGAGGCCGTTGGCGAACCGGCTCAGGAAGTGGTAGGTCGCCGGGTGGACCAGCACGGTGTCCGGCCAGGTCGCGTACTCCACGTGCGGCGAGGTCGGCTCCGCGGTGTCCGGCCAGACGTCGAGCGGCACCTCCTTGCCGGTGATGGCGGCGACCGCCTGCCGGGTCACGAAGCGCTCCGCGCTTCGGGTCAGCACCACCCGGACGTCCAACTGCTGGTAGCCGTGCCTCAGCCAGTTCAGCCAGTACGGCAGGAAGGCGGCGCCGAGCGACCCGGTGGCGAGCACGAGCAGGCGTTCGGCGCGGAAGGGCGGCACGCTACTCATCGGCGTCCACCATCGCGCCGAGGATCTGCTCGGCGTCGGCCAGCGCGGCCTTGTACCCCTCGGTCCGCATGACGCCCGCCGGGTTGAGCACGATCTCGTCGACGCCCGCCTCGCGGTAGTCCCGCAGGCGCTCGGCGACCTCCTCCGGCGTGCCGTACACGTAGACCCCAGACTCCACCAGGGCCGCGGCGCCGGCGTCCGGGTCGGCGGGGTCGGCGGGCACCCCGGCCCGCCTCAGCATGTCGGTGTAGTGGGGGGCCCGCAGGTGGGGCCCCGCGCCCGCCAGCGCGAGCCTGCGCGGGTCGCGGCCGGCGTCGGCCAGCGCCACGTGCACGACGGCCGCGACGCGGGGCACCGAGCCGCGCCCCGCCGCGCCCTCCGACAGGGCGGGGATCAGCGTGTCCCGCACGTAGCAGGGCGGCGTCATCCAGGTGATGGCCACGTCCGCGACGGCGCCGGCCTTGCGCGCCATGCCGGGGCGCAGCACGCCCAGACCCACCTCGACGGGCGCGTGCTTCATCGGGGGAAGCGCCCCGCCGGCCACGCACGCCTCGCAGGCGTGCCGGGAGACCCCGCCGTCGAGGACGCCGCGCATCGCCTCGGCGTACCCGGCCGCGGCCGTCGCGGGCCTCTCGTACGGCGCGCCGCGCAGCGCCTTGACCAGCTCGGGGGTGGCGGCGCCGTACCCGGCGACCACCGGCCGGCCGGTGAGCACCGCGAGGCTGCGCGCCTGCGCCGCCGCCTCCATCGGGTGGCGCAACGGCATCAGCGTCACGCTCAGCCCGGACGCCACCTTGATCCCCCGGCCCGCCAGGTAGGCGATCGTCTGGTGGGACTCGGCCATCACGGACTGTCCCATCCAGAGCCGGCTCGCCAGGCCGCCGGCCACCAGCTCCCCGAAGGGCACGACCACGTCGGGATGCGCGGGCTGGAACGGGAACAGCAGCGCGGGAGCCATGAAACCTCCTCGGTGAATGTCACTCCCGATCCGAGGCGGTGTCGCGGGCCCACGACACCGCCACGGCGATCACGTCAGCAACCACCGTCGAGGGTCAGCGTGCACAAACTGGTGATGATGATGTCTATGTAGTCGCCACCATCCGAGGCCTTCGCGACCTCGGACAGCGAGGTGTAGGCGCCGGCACCCCTCATGAGGGTCTCGATCGACATGTCGTTCACCTCCTTTCCTGGATCTCGTGGGTTCCGGGCCCGGGTTCGGGCCCGGAGGTCTCGAAGGGGAGCACCGGCGAGCCGAGGTTGCGGTGGACCGCGCCGGGCACGACCCCCGCGTCCCGCAGCGCCTCGATCACCGCGTGCTCCCGGTCGCCGCCCTGCTCGGCGTGGGCCAGCAGCCCGGCGGCGACGGCGTGGGAGCGGTGCTCGCCGAAGCTCAGCCCGCGCATCCCCGGCCGGGGATCGCGCGGCTCCCATGCCCAGCCGACGCCGGGGCCGAGCTCGGCGACGTAGACGGACAGGTCCCGGCGCAGCCCTCCGGCCGCGGCCGCGGCCCGCGCGACGTCCGGTACGGCATGCCACGAACGCCGCCCCAGGTAGACGACGATGCTGTCGCGGCGCGGGTAGTGGGCCCGGGCGGAGAGCACCTTGGCCCGGTAGGGCAGCCGGAGCTCCTCCAGCCGGGCGAGCATCGCGCCCCACAGCCCGGGTGCCGCGTCGGGCGAGTCGGCTCCGGCGTACACCCGCACGCACACGCCCTCCTCCATGCCGTGCCCCAGCGATCCGTTGACCAGCAGGAAGCCGGGCGACAGCGCCGGCATGACGGCCGGCAGGGTGACCCAGCGCGACAGCCCGCCGTCGGCCTCGGCGTCGAACCGCGCCTCCGGGACCAGCACGCGCACGCCGTTCAGCCGGACCACCCCGGCTGATCCGGGCTCCACGGGGGCCAGGACGCGGGTGCCGCTGTGCGGGACCATCGCGCGGAGCGCGTGCTCGAAGCCGGGGTCGCGGGACAGCCGGCGCGGCCGGCCCTCCCTGGGCGCGCCTCCGGTGTGGAAGGCCTCGTACAGCGCGTCCGCCAGGGCCGTGCGCAGCGCCTTGGGGCTGCCGGCGGTGATCTCGCGGTCGTCCACGGTGGCCGAGGTCAGGTCCGCGCCGACGCGCACCCGGTCGAGTGCCCGCATCATCGCCCGCCTCCCAGGCCCAGGGTGGTGACGAACCCGGCGGGGTCGAGCAGGAGCCCGCGCCCGACCCCGGCCGCGGCGCGCTCCAGCGGCGACAGCCGTCCGCGCTGGTGGCCGGCGGCGATGACGCGGTCGATCAGGTGCCAGCCGGCGAAGCCCGCCGCCCTGGCCGCCAGCTCGTGGTCGGCCGGCGCCTCCGGCCTGGCCTGGAGATAGCCCGACCAGAAGGACTCGACGGACGGCCGCAGCGCCTCGAAGCGGCGGGCGCCGTTGGCGACGACCTCGCGGTCGCTCACGAAGTCGTCACTGCCGGCCATGCCGAGCACGCCCCGGTAGAGCCACTCGCCGGCGAAGGCGCCCACGTCGCGCGCGGCGTCGGCCAGCCTGGTCTCCTCCCAGTCGGTCAGGTGAAGGGTGCCGTCGTGGTGGAGGAACTGGTCGAGCCGGATGTCGCAGTGCATCAGGACGCGGGGGGCGCGCTTCTCCCACCGGGACAGCTCGTTGATCGCGTCGACGACCGCGGGGTCGTTGTGCAGGATCGCCCACGCCTCCAGCTCCGCCCCGCTCGCGGCCGCGTAGACGCTCAGCGGGAGCGCCGACAGGCGGCCGAGCGGCGGCAGCGGCGGCTCCGAGGTGTCCTCGGCCACCGCCGGCGGGGCCTGGAGGGTGTGGAGCGTTCCGATCTGGACGCCGGCCGCGCGGGCGAGCTCCCAGGTGAAGGCGTCCTCGGCGGCGAGGTCGGCTCCGCTGCGGGCGTCCTCCAGCAGGGTGAAGGCCATCAGGCCGGACGCGGCGTCGCCGCCCAGGAGCCTGGGCGCGTTGATCGCCGCATGCCCGTCGAGCAGCGTGCTCATCGCGCTGGACCGCGTCACCTTCCGGCGGACCAGGTCCGCCTGGCCGAGGGTCTTCTTCACGAAGACCGGGACACCGGCGTCGGTCACGCCCGCCCAGCTGTCGTTGCGGCCGAGGAACGCGGTGACCGCGTCCTGCCGCAGCGTTCCCAGACCGAGCCTCCGGAGGAACGCCGTGACCTCGGGCACCTGGTCGAGCGGCACCGGCGGCCGCGTCGGCCGCTCACGTACCGCCATCGCGGGCTCCCGGGACAGGGGCCGAGGGCGCAACCCGTACGCGTTTCCTGTGCATGGTTCCGTCTCCCCGTCATCGGAAGGGACGTCTGCGATCAACCCGACGGAACATGACCTCATCACGGTCTCCTGACGGCCATCAAGGCATCGAGATGGCGACTTCATGCCGTGCTGGGAGCGACCGCAGTCGCGGGTGGCTGGGACGAAGGCAGGCGTTCGACGGGGGTTTTCGCAGGTCACGTCGGATGAAGCGGTCGGGAGGCGCGCGAGCCCGTTGTGCCGGGGCACAAGCGTGTTCGGCACCGGTTGACGCCCTTCGGTGATGCTTGCATACTTTAGTTATAGCTTCTAACTAGCGAAAGGAGCTGTCGCCATGGTGCCTTCGGCGCCGGGCGGCGGCCCCCACCTCCTGGCGGCGACCGTCGCCCGCTGAAAGGACGCACCTGGTGAACACGCCCTACCTGACCGGTCACTACGCCCCCCACGTCGACGAGATCACCGCCCGTGACCTGGTGGTCGAGGGCAGCCTGCCGGTCGAGCTGAACGGCCGGCTGGTCCGCAACAGCCACAACCCCAAGCCCGGCGTGACCCCGACCCACTGGTGGAAGGGCAGCGGCATGGTCCACGGCATCCGGCTGCGCGACGGCAGGGCGGAGTGGTATCGCAACCGCTGGGTGCGGACCCCCGCCCTGGACGGCGCGCCGTACATGACCGAGAGCGGCCCGGACCTGACCGCCAGCACGGCCGGCACGCACGTGATCGAGCACGCGGGCAAGCTGCTGGCGCTGTGCGAGGCGAACTACCCGTTCGAGCTGACCGCCGAGCTGGAGACCGTCGGCGCCTACGACTTCGCCGGCAAGCTGACCACGGTGATGACCGCGCATCCCAAGAGCGACCCGGTCACCGGTGAGCTGCACTTCTTCGGCTCCTCGCCGTTCCCGCCGTACCTGACCTACCACGTGGCCTCGGCGGCGGGCGAGATCGTGCTCAGCGAGGAGGTGCCGGGGGCGACGGCCTCCCTCAAGCACGACTTCGCCATCACCGAGCACTTCGTGGTGTTCGTCGAGGGGTCGGTGACCTTCGACCACACCGAGACCTCCGGCATCCCGTACGCGTGGAGCGACGCCCAGGCCACGCGCATCGGCGTGATGCCGCGTGGCAAGGGTGGAGCCGCGAAGGTGCGGTGGTTCGACGTCGAGCCGGGCAACCTGCTGCACACCGCCAACGCCTACGAGGACGCCCAGGGGCGGATCGTGGTCGAGGGCCCGGCGATGGACCGCGCGGGTTTCGAGCAGTCATGGAAGTGGTGGGCGGGCCTGCCCGGACGTGGCGTCGTGCCGAACTCGCGGTCGCTGACCCGGCGGTGGACCGTGGACCTGCGTGCCGGCACGGTCGCCGAGGAGGTCGTCGACGACCTGGTGGTGGAGTTCCCGACGATCAACGACGACCTGCTCGGCCGCGAGCACCGCTACCACTACGCCGTCTCCTTCCCTGACGAGCGCGGTGTGGGCGGCTACGGGGTGGTCAAGTACGACCGGGCCACCGGTGGCCGCCAGATCCTGCCGGTCGGCGACGGGCGCCTGCCCAGCGAGGCGGTCTTCGTGCCCGCCCAGGGCGCGACCCGCGAGGACGACGGCTACCTGCTGGCCGTCGTCAGTGACCTGCACGCCGACGCCTCCCAGCTGCTGGTGCTGGACGCCACCGACCTGAGCGGGGCGCCGGTGGCGACCGTGCACCTGCCCCGCCGGGTCGTGGCGGGCATCCACGGCTCCTGGATCGCCGACAACTGACACCCCGCCATCACCGACAGCGAAGGATCCCCCATGGACATCGACCTCCAGGCCCCCGTCATCGTCGAGCACCAGACCCTCGTGCGCGCCCCGCTCGACCACGTCTGGCGGCTGCACACCGACATCGACGCCTGGCCCACCTGGAACACCGGCATCGACACCGCGGCCCTGCGACAGGAACTCGCGGTCGGCGCGGTCTTCGACTGGGAGACCCACGGCCTGGGCATCAGCTCCACCGTCGCCGAACTCGTCCCGCGGCGCCGCATCGTCTGGGGCGGCCCGGCCCACGGCATCGACGGGGTCCACGTCTGGACGTTCGAGCCGGTGGACGGCGGGGTGCTGGTGCGCACCCGCGAGTCCTGGGCGGGCGCCCCCGTCGAGGCCGACCCCGAGGGCATGCGCGCGGCGCTCGACGCCTCGATCCGTGCCTGGCTGGCCGACCTCAAGAGGACGGCGGAGCTGGGCACCGACCTCAAGAGGACGGCGGAGCTGGGCACCGACGAGCCGCGACTGTGACCGGCCGTCACCGCCAGGAGGCCGGGTAGCGGTGGCCCGGCAGGATCCGGCCGAGCACCACGCCGCCCGCGATCACGACGGCGCTGGCCGTGACCACCGGGCTCAGCAGGAACAGCGGCGCGGGGGCGGTGAGGCCGACGAGCGCCGCGGTGGCGCCGGCCGGCGGGTGCGGAGCGCGCAGCAGCATCATCGGCGCCGTGGACAGCGCCGCCGCGACCGCGGCCGTCCACACCGACGGGCCGGCCAGCGCGGTGAGCACGAGCGCGACGACCGTCGCGCTGACGTGCCCGAGCACGATGCTGCGCGGCTGCGCGAACGGCGCGCTCGGCGCCAGCGCCACGATCCCGGCGGTCGCCGCGAACGGCAGCGCGAACAGCGCCAGCCCGGTGAAGCTGGTGACGGCGGCCAGCAGCAGTAACCCGGCCAGGGCGGCCAAGGTCGCCGTCAGCACGCTCTTCAGCTGGACCCCGTTCATAGCGAGGTTCGCAGCGAGCGGAGGAAGTCGCGGATCAGGGCGGCGCTCTGCTCCAGTTCGGTCGTGAGCGGGAAGTGGCCGGCGTCCAGCAGGTGGATGCGCGCCTGCTTGAGATCGCGGGCGAAGGCGCGCGCGCCGTCAGGACCGAAGATCTCGTCGTTGCGTCCCCAGACGGCCAGCAGCGGCGGCTGGTGGGTGCGCAGGTAGTCCTGCCATTCCTGGTAGCGGGGCGGGTTGGTGCCGTAGTCCAGGAACAGGGCGAGCTGGATCTCCTGGTTGCCGGGCCGGTCGAGGAGCGCCTGGTCGAAGGCCTCCTTGTCGGGGTTGACCAGCGAGGTGTCGGGCACGCCGTGGGTGTACTGCCAGTGCGTGGCGTCCCGGGTGAGCAGGCCGCGCAGGGCGTCGCCGTTCTCCTTGGACGGCTCGGCCCAGTAGGCCCTGATCGGCTCCCAGAAGGGGGTCAGGCCCTCCTCGTAGGCGTTGCCGTTCTGGGTGACGATGCCGGTGATCCGCTCGGGGTGGCGCACCGCGAGACGGAAGCCCACGGGGGCGCCGTAGTCGTGCACGTAGACGGCGTAGCGGGTCACGCCGATCGAGTCGAGCAGCCGGTCGACCACGTCGGCGAGGTGGTCGAAGGTGTACTCCCAGTCCTGCGCGGAGGGCGCCGAGCTGTGCCCGTAGCCGGGGTAGTCGGGCGCGACCAGATGGAACTCGTCGGCCAGCTCGGCGATCAGCTCCTGGTAGGCGATCGACGAGGTCGGGAAGCCGTGCAACAGGACAAGCGTGGGCGCCGAGGGGTCGCCGGCCTCACGGTAGAAGACGTCAAGCCCGTCGATCACCGCGGTGCGGTACGCGATCGTCATCATTAACTCCCTAAACGAGGTTTGATGGTTAAGTGATAGCATGGCCGACGTTAACCGGTCAACTCATCTTGAGGGGTTAGTTTTGAGGATCCGGCCGCTCCGCGACGAGCCCCTGGGGCTGGACCTGGTCGACACCGTCTGGGTGGAGAACGGGGCGCTCGTCGACCAGTTCGACACGCCCGAAGGGGTGCTGGCCTGGCTGGCCGACCACGACCTGCCCGGCGGCGACGACCTCGATCGGGTCCGAGACCGCCTGACACAGGCCAGGGCCGCCATGCGCGACCAGCTCGAAGGACGCGGCTCCGCGCCGCTCAACGCCGTGCTCTCCCACGGCGGCCGGCGGCCCCAGATCGGCGACGGCGGGCCGTACGAGAAGCTGGTGCTTGACGACCCGTCCTGGCACTCCGCGTGGACGGCGGCCGCCGACCTGGTGCGCGAGCTGGGCGAGCGCCCCGAACGGGTACGGCCCTGCGGCAACCCGCGGTGCGTGCTGTGGTTCCTCGACGTGAGCAAGAACCGCAGCCGTCGCTGGTGCCGGATGGACGTGTGCGGCAACCGGGCCAAGGTCGGCCGCTACAACCAGCGCCAGCGGGCTTCCGGACAGGCCTGACGCGAACATCAGGGGGCCGGTGTCACTAAGGTGTGCCGCATGTCGCTCCTGATCGATGTCCGGCGCAGCGCCGGGCCTGACTCCTTATCGCAGACGCCTGCGCCCGAGCCCGCCGCCGGGGCCCGCGGCGCCCGCCAGGAAGGCGTCACGCCCCGATGAGCGTGCTGCGCCTCCACGCGGAGGGCCCCAGGGTCGCCCCCTTCGAGCTCTTCTTCGACCTGGTCTTCGTCTTCGCCGTCACCCAGCTGTCCCACCTCCTGCTCGAACACCCGACAGCCGGGGGCGCGCTGCAGACGCTGTTCCTGATGCTGGCCGTGTGGTGGGCGTGGATGTACACCGCGTGGACCACCAACTTCTGCGACCCCAACCACCCGGTGATCAGACTCACGCTGGCCGGGCTCATGCTGGCCAGCCTGGTCATGGCGGCCGCGGTGCCCGAGGCGTTCGGCGACCGGGCGATCTGGTTCGCGTGCGCCTACGTGGCGATCCAGATCGGCCGTACCATCGTGGTCGCGCTGCTCACCCGCGGACACGCGCTGCAACGGGTGTTCCTGGGGGTCGGGTTCTGGTTCGCCCTCTCCGCGCTGTTCTGGATCGCGGGCGCGATCCTCGGCGGCACCGCGCAGGCGGCGCTCTGGGTGGTCGCGCTGCTGATCGACTATGGCGCGCCGGCGGCCGGCTTCCGCACCCCCGGGCTCGGACGTTCCACCACCACCGAGTGGACGATCGACGGCGGGCACATGGCGGAGCGCTGCCAGCTGTTCGTCATCATCGCGCTCGGCGAGTCGATCCTGGTCACCGGCACCACGCTGGCCGACGCCAGGACCGACGCGCTGACGTTCGTCGCCTTCGCCGTCTGCCTGCTCGGCAGCATCGCCATGTGGTGGGTGTACTTCGACCTCACCGCCGACCTCGCCGCGGAACGCATCGAGAGCTCCGACGACCCCGGACGCCTCGGACGCTCCGCCTACACCTACATGCACATCCCGATGGTGGCCGGCATCATCGTCTCGGCGGTCGGCGACGAACTGGTGATCGCGCACCCCGGCGGGCACTCCAGCCCCTGGACCGTGCTGATGGCGCTCGGCGGGCCCGTGCTCTACCTGGCCGGGCACACGATGTTCAAGCGGGCCGTGTTCGGCGCCCTGTCGACCGGCCGGATCGTCGCGATCGGCGTGCTGTGCGCGATGGTCGTCGTGGGGCTGCTGGTGCCCGCCGTCCCGCCGCTCGCGCTGACCGTCGCCGGGCTGCTGGTGCTGGCGGGCGTCGCCGTCTGGGACACGCGCGTCTTCCGCCGCTCACAGGCGGAGCCGGTGACCTGACCCCATCTCCTCGCCGCCGCCCCGGCCGGGTGCGGCGGCGAGGGCTCTCGGGCGCCCCGCTTCCCCGTGCACGGCGTGCGTCTTCGACGCGGTCGCGTCGACGAACGGGCGAGCACGGCGGCAGAGGACATGTGGGGCGGATGCGGTCTATGCGGAATTTAGGGCGATATGTCCTTTCTGGCTAGACTCCGCCCCTTGTGGAGATCTACCTGACCCAGGCGAAAATCGCCTTGCTGCTCGCCCCGCTGGCCATCGCGTTGCTGCTGCTGCCCTTCGTGTCCCGGCAGTACGGCCGTTTCGGGCGCATCGGGCGATGGTCGGGGTTCGTCACGGCGATGCTCGTCCTGTACGCCTGCGGCGTGGTGGCCTTCACCCTGTTCCCGCTGCCCGAGGTGACGCCGGACTTCTGCGCGATCCGGCAGAGCCTCGCGACGCCGCGCTGGCAGCCGCTGTCGAGCGTCCAGGACGTGATCAGGGAGAACGCCGGACAGGGCCTGTTCGCCGCGCTGTACAGCAGGTCGATGCTGCAGATCGTGTTCAACGTCGCCCTGTTCGTGCCACTGGGCTTCCTGCTGCGCTACCGGCAGCGGCTCGGCCTGCCGCGCACCCTGCTGATCTCCTTCGCCGGTTCGCTGGCGATCGAGCTGACCCAGCTCACCGGCCTGTGGGGCCTCTACCCCTGCGCGTATCGGCTGTTCGACCTGGACGATCTGATCATCAACACGGCCGGCGCCGGACTCGGCTGGGCACTGGGGGTCTCGGCCGCCCGGCTGCTGCCGGATCCGTGGCCCGCGCCCGTCCCGGACCTCGCGCCGCCCACCATCGGACGGCTGACACTCGCCATGCTGCTCGACGGCGTGGTGTGGTTCTTCGCCTCCCCGCTGTTCGGGCTGCTCGCCGTCCAGGCCCACGGGCTCCTCACCGGCGGCCCGATGCCCGCCGACGCCCTCCTGCGAGACCTCCTGCCCGGCCTGTCGTACGCGGTGACCGGGCTGGTCATCTTCATCCTCATCCCGGCCGCGCGAGAGGACGGCGCCACACCGGGCCGGGCGTCCGTACACGTCACGTTCCGCGACGCGCAGACCGGACGGCCCGCCCCGGCGCTCCGGCGCCTCGCCCGCTCCGGCGCGCCGTACCTCGCCCTCCTCGCGGGTGCGGTCGTCGGCGGCGCCGTACCGGCCCTGGGCCTCCTCGTCGTCCTGGAACTGGAACGCCGCGGCGTCATGGCCCGGTGGACCCGCACGCGCATCGTCACCCGAGCCGCCGCCCGCACACCCGCCACCGCCCCGCGCTGATCCCAGTGAACGCGAGAATCTGGACCAGTAGGCTCCCTGCGATCCAGACGAGCGCGAGAATTCCCAGCGCCGACCCGACCTGCGCTGGGACCGCTCGGGTTTCGTGCCTGTTGGACGGTGGAAACGAGCGGCGGTGAGCAGTGCGCCGCACGGGACGTGGAAGCGTCGCGCGCGGCCTCGGTGGCGGCGGCGAACCTTCCTCCCGCACGGCGGCAGAAGGGGCGGAGCAGGCGCATGACGGCTGACCGATTCAGCACGCACGACCTCGAACTCGGCGACGACGTCGTGACCAAGCGATACACATCCTGGGGACGAGGAGAACCTCACCGGGAATGGGCGGCGCTCACGCTCCTCGCCGAACACGCGCCCGGCCTCGCGCCCAGCCCCGTCCGCGCCGAGTTCGACGGCTGTCCTCCCGCGATCGTGATGACCAGACTGCCCGGACGCGTCCTTCGCGGTCAGCACGCCACCGATGAACAGATCCGCGCGATGGCCGCTGCTCTGAACCGGTTGCACCAGGAGATCCCCATTCGCGTGGTCGAGGCGGTCGAGCCGGCCGCGTGGGGGCCTGCCGCCGCCGTGCGCAAAGTCCGCGCCTGGGCCGACAAGCAACCCGACCTCGGCGAGGACCCTGCGGTACGGCAGGCGTTCCGAGCGGGCGCCGCATGGCTTGCCTCCTCCGTCCCGGACGAACTCGCCACGAACCCGCTGCCGCCCGTCCTCGGCCTGGCTGACGGGAACCACGCCAACTACCTGTGGGATGAGCATCGGGTGCGGCTCATCGACTGGGAAGACTCCGGACGCAGCGATCGCGCCTTCGAACTCGGCGAGGTGGCCGAGCACATCTCCCGCGTCGACGGCACCCTGGACGCGGAGCGGCTGCTGGCCTGCGTCGACCTGACCCAGCGGGAAGCCCAACGCGTACGCGGATTTCGCCGCCTGTTCGCGCTGGGGTGGTTCCTCATGCTCGGCCCCGATGGGCCGGCCACACCCCACAACCCCGCAGGCACCTTGGAACGTCAGGCCGAACGAGTTCTCCGCCTGCTCGACTGACACCCGCTCCGGCAGCGGGATCGAAGCGCCTGCTGCGCCGGTGGTCTCAATGTTCGTGGAATCGCGCCTCCATGACCGCGAGAGCGCATTCCTCAGGAGTCAGCCAGCGCAGCACGACGTCGTCGAACAGGTCGGTGTCGATGCTGCTCAGACTGTCCTCGTCTGAGTCGTCAAGCCGCCGCCAGAGCACCTGGGGCAGGACTGTGACACCCGGTTCGGCGATGCACGTGACCACGCAACGCGCGGGGCGGATGCCGTTCTGGGGGTCCATCTCGTACTCCAAGGCATGTTCGAACCACATGCCCTGCTGCGGGATCACGCTCTCGGCCACGTCGTCATCCTCCTTCGGGCGAGGGCGCACGCGCGGGGAAAACGATCGGCCGGTGCGCAGAAAGTTGGGTACACCCGTCCTGTTGGTCCGCCTTACCCGATCGAAAGCACTCAAAGATCGAGAAACCGGGTGACAGGGGTCTCGAGCCCTCGTACGCTCCCGGACGTGACCGACGCATGAAGCACGTCGACCTCGACGCGTCGATGACCCTGCCCGGCGGCCCACGGAGCGAGTCAGCGGGCACGGAACTGGCGACCGATCCGGCGGCCCTTCACCGCGCCGTGAAAGACGAGCCGGCAAGCACAATGGGGGCTTGGGCTGGTGAAGCCACGGCTGTTGAGGGATTCCTCCGGTGGCTCGTGGCCGATATTGACCGGCTCCCGCAGGTGACCGTCCACCACGCCGAGTTCCGGCATTACGGCTCTGGATATGCCTCCTACGTCGACGTCTTCGTGACCAAACGCGACGGTTCGATGTGTCGATCCATGGATGGTTGGACACACGTTGAGGGGCTGTCCCTGGCGCTGTGCCGGCTCGCCCCTTTGGCGGTGCTGCTCAAGCCCAGTACCCGATCCTCCGGACCCGATGGTTCCAGCGCTTATGACTTGCCCGAACTCTCCCAGGTGATGGATATCGACCTTCCGGGATGGGAGGAGGCGTCTCGGCAATTGCGCCAGGTCCTTGCCCGCCACGGCGTCGCACTGCTGAGCTCGCAGGTACTCGCCTTACCGCTGGACGCTCGGCTTCGGGTGGAAACGGTCCTCGGCGATCCGCCGTACAGGCTGTTCGACGCCTGGTTCCACTGGATGGACTAGCCGACGAGCGACCAGTCGCGGCCACCGGTCGGTCTGGAACGGCATGGGCATGCCCGATGCTCATCCCTCGGACGCGCGTCGGCACGCCCTTGGCGTTGAAGAGCGGTTACCTTGGCGATATGGCCGATCACGAGCGCACGCTGTCCGAGGAGGAGCAAGCCGTCATCCTGGCCCTTCTCGCTCAGGACTTTCCTGGCGTGGACGAGCTGCGAGCGCAGGTTCCTGAGGTGGTCGTCCTGCGTCGATGTGGCTGTGGTTGCGCGACGCGGGACCTCGGTCCAGGAACTGCTCGCCGTTCGGACGCGTCCCCGGTGCGGGACGACGTGCTGGTCTCCGCCAGTGTGACGGGTCGTGGTGACGGTGTACTGCTGTTCGTCAAGGACGGCTACCTGTCGTGCCTTGAGGTCTACTCTCTCGACGATGATCCGGCTCCGCTTCCCCGCGTTCAGGACCTCGTCATTGATCCCGTCGACACCCGCGAGTAACCGCTGCAAGCCGGACGCGACCCTCAAGGATGATCCCAGGTCAGTGCTGACCAGCGAGGGGCGTCACCGGTAGGGGTCGAGCTGGTCGGTGGGCCCGACCAAGGCGGCCCGGGGCCGTGAGCGCCGGCCGGGTCTCTAACCAGGCGGCCCGTGCCCGTAGCCGGCGTCGGTCACCAGCGCAGCGTGGGGCTGAGGACTTCGCCGATGAACGCCGGGCCGTTCTCGATCTTCCAGGAGCTTCTCGCGGCGTAGTCGCGCCCGGAGAGGGTCCGGACCGCGAAGTACCCGCACGACTGCACCTGACCCTCTACCGTGATGTACATCTGGTGGCACTTGAGCTGCTGGGAGACCGGCAACTCGGTCATCGGGTCGTACAGCTGGACGGCCATGTCGGTCTTGATCCCGACGGGGCCCCGCAGCCGCGTCCGTACCATGAGGGTCTCGTCGCTGACCTTGATGCAGGGCTGTAGCTGCACGCCCTGGCCGGCGTGCGTCCACGCGCCGCAGCGTTCGGTGCCCTCGCCCGCGCGGCGGTCGGTGCCGCCGACGAGGGTGCCGCCGTAGAACGCCAGCCCCGCCAGGACGACTGCGGCCAGCGCGGCGTGTGTCACCGGGACCGTCCGTGGGGTCCTGCCCCGGCCCCCGGTTCCGCCGCCGTGGCTGCGCTCCGGGTCGGTCCGGACCCCGACGTCTCGCGTGTCCACGGGTACGGCACGCGCATCCCTGACGTCTGGCTGCGGCGTCCCGGCAGCGCGCGGCGGTGCGGCGGCGATGGATGCCGTCACGGACACCGGGGCGCCGCCGGACGAAGCAGCAACGGATGGCGGCGCCGCGGAGAGCGCCCCCGCAACGGGCGGCGACGTGGGGGAGCCGGCCATCGAGCCCACGGTGGCCGCCGTGGAGCCGACCACGGGTCCCACCGCGGCTGCCGTGGCGTCGACCGCCGATCCCATGGCGGCTGTCGTGAAGTCGATCGTCGATCCCACCGGGGCTGCCGTGGCGTAGACCGCCGCTCCCGCCGGAGCTGTCATGGCGTCGACCGTCGATCCCACCGCGGCGGTCGTGGCGTCGACCGCCGGTCGCACCGTGGCGGTCAGGGGGTCCGGCGAGACGACGGACGGCGGCGGCGCGTCAGCGGACGGCGGCGGCGCGTCAGGAGACCCCGTTGCGGCGGAGGCGATACGGCCGGCAGCGTTCTGGCGCCATCCACGTCCGGTCTTCTCCAGGGCGCCGCGAAGGTCGTCGATCCGTTCGCCGACGGCCAGCAGCCGCTCGGCACGATCGCCGGACACCTCGAGGGCGGTGACGATGTCGCGCATGTCCTCGACACCCGGCAGCCTGGTGCCCTTGGTGAGCTGGCGCTGACCGGACAACCAGTTCGACACCATCGAGGCCGTGGCGTTTCTCACGCGATGCACCAGGTACTTCTGCTGTTTCCCTGCGGATTCCAGCGCTTCGCGTAAGCCTGCGGCCGCCTCGTCCAATGCATGGCCGAGCGCGTCGGCCGTTTCATCTACGTTCATGCGATCCCCCGTGTAACCGTTGCCGGGCCGCTGAAACAGCAGGTCAGAGCGCTGTATGGGCGGTGGGACAGTTCAAGTTCCAAAATCCTTCCACCGATGTCGTTTCCTGGCCAACCTGTCTGGCATGCCAACGACACGAGGAGAACTCATGCGTGCCGCGTTCATAGGTCTGCTCACCGCCGGACTGCTGGTCTCACCGGCGGCGGCCTCGGCCCAGCCGGCGCAGTCGGCCCAGTCGGCGAGCTGCGAAGGCGTGCGCATCCTGCACACGCCCGTGCGGATCCAGAGCGGGGACACCGCCGCGTACGTCCACGTCTTCTACGACTCGCGGACGGCCGTCGCCTGCGCGTACCTCAATTCCAGCAACCAGACCTGGGGCTATTCCAAGCACATGACCATCCAGCTCAAGCACTGCCAACGGCCCAGCCAGACGCGCGGGGTGTGCAACGGTCAGCTGCAGTCGACGGCGGTCGGCGGGTGGAGCAGCGGACGCAGTAACGCGGTCACCCTGCGGATCACGGACGGCTACATCATGGGCGTCGGCCGGATCTGGTGGAACGACAACTACGGGACCAACCAGTCACGGGCGATCGCCAGGGTGAGCAGCGCCCGTGTCGCCCAGCGCGACGTCGAAGAGGCCGTCAGGGAAAGCAGCGAAGCCACCCGCTGACCCCCGCCGCTGCCCGCCTCCGACGACGTCGATACGGCGGGCGGCACCAAGCACGACGAGGCGGCGCGCGGCGCACGGCGCCGCGCGAACCCCGCCCGAGCCCCGCCCGAGCCCCGCCCGAGCCCCGCCCGAGCCCCGCCCGAGCCCCGCGCGAGCCCCGCGCGAACCCGGAGCACGAAGCCCGCGCGAACCCCGCGCGAGCCCCGCGCGAACCCGGAGCAGGAAGCCCACCCGACCCCGACCGGCAGACACGACTGCCCGAACACCTTGAAGAGGACCACCATGTACGGACCCGGCTGGCGCCAGGACCCCCAGGGCAAGACCCGGTGGAGCGAGAACGGCCAATGGGGTGACCAGGTGCGCGACTCGTCCGGTGGCGTGTACCGCGACCACCACGTCCCCAGCACCCCGCCCCGCATGTCGGCCCCCAGGCTGTCTCATGCCGACCCGCCGCCTGGCGGCGGGTCGAGCGTCATCGACGAGCTGGCGGCCAAGAACCGCCAGGTCTGGGGCGATCAGGCTCCCGGGGCGGTGCAGCAGGCGCTGGGCGGGATGGGAACGGGCGGGTTCGCCGCGATCCTGGTCGGGCTGGCCGTCATGGTGTTCCTGTTCACCGTCGTCAGCTTCGTCGGAGTGGTGGTCCTGCCGATCGTCGGGTTCGTCCTCTACCGGAAGGGGACGCTGCGCGGGGTCAAGCCGGCGGTCCTGGGGGTCGTCTGGTTCCTGTGTCTGACCACGACGCTGACCACCGTGGACCGGTTCTCCGGAAGCGGGCTGCCGGAGGAGGTCGAGCAGGCGCAGGCGTTCCTCAGCCTGATGGGCAGCGACTCCATCTCGCGTATCTGCACCGAGCCTTACATGACCGAGCAGGCCAGGGCCGCGATGGCGGCCAAGGAGGGGGTGTCCGGCTGTGCGGAGGCCGTGGGGAGGATCAGGCAGCGGCTCGACGAGTCGGCCTTCGAGGATCTGGGCCAGCTGGACATGACGAGGACCGATCGCGGCACCTATCTGCTGGAGGACAATCCGCTGGGCTGGCGGGAGATCACCATCAGCACCCAGGAGACCTACGGCATCCTGTTTCACGCGATCAGCTGACCCGCCCGCGGTTTCGGGGCCGCCGGCACGAGGAGCGAAGGGGCGCGGGCGCCGGCCGCGAGGACCTGCGGAATCCGCCCGTCAGGACTGATCGCGGGTGATCGCAGCGGAGGCGTCATGGCCGACCAGCGCCGCGTATCGGCCTCTCCGGCTCATGAGATGGTCGTGGTCGCCGACCTCCGCGACGCTGCCCTTGTCGATGACGAAGATCCGCGCGGCGTCCCGTACCGTGCTCAGCCGGTGGGCGATCACGATGCGGGTGATCGGCAGATGGCTCAGGTTGTGCTCGATGATGGCCTCGGTCCTGGTGTCGAGATGGCTGGTCGCCTCGTCCAGCAGCAGCACCGCCGGCTCGGTGAGCAGGGCGCGGGCGAGGGCGATGCGCTGGCGCTGGCCTCCGGAGATCAGCCCGCCGTCGGTGAGCATGGTCTCGTACTTCATCGGCATGGCGTCGATGGTGTCGTGGATGTGGGCCAGCCGGGCCGCTCGCACCATGCGCTCGTAGGAGGCGTCAGGGTCGTTGAGGCAGATGTTCTCCCTGATGGATCCGCTGAACAGGACGGGCTCCTGGTTGACGATGCCGAAACGGGTGCGCAGGTGCCTGATGTCGATCTGGGAGGCGGGCAGCCCGTTGTAGAAGATCTCGCCTTCGTCCGGCTGGTAGAGGCCCAGCAGCAGCCGGGCGAGCGTGCTCTTGCCCGATCCGGAGCTGCCGACCAGGGCGATCTTCTCTCCGGGGCTGATGCTCAGGTAGATGTTGCGCAGGATCCACGGGGACCGCTGGTCGTAGCGGAAGCTGACGTCGCGCAGCCGGATGAAGCCCACGGCCGACGGCCGTTCCGCCTGGACGGGAAACGTCTCGCGCGGGGTGGCGGCGATGTCGTCGAGCCGCTCCACGTGCGCGCCCACGGTCTGGAGCTGGTGCAGGCTGCCCATCAGCGACCCCAGCGGGGTGAGCGCCGCCACGGCGATCGCGTTCAGCGCCAGGACCTGTCCCAGGCTCAGGTCCCCGGACAGGACCTGCCAGGCCCCCATCCAGAAGAACGCGGCCGGGGCCGCGAACCGCACCGTCGCCGTCGCCGAGGTGACCGAGCCCGCTGTCAGCCCGCCGAGCTGCGCGGCGGCCAGCTGACGAGCGAACGCTTCCCGCCAGCGGCTCAACGCGCGCTGCTCGGCGCCCGCCGCCTTGAGGTTCTCCATGCCCTTGATGGACTCGATCAGCTTGGTCTGCGCGTCGGCCTGGGCGATCTGCTCGCGGGTGATGAGCTCGCCGACCCTGCGCTGGGTGAGCAAGAGCGCGAGGATCTCCAGGCCCGCGATCATGATCAGGCCGAGTCCGAAGCTCGGCTCCATGGCCAGCAGGAGGACGAGATAGCCGGCGGCCATCGGCCCGTCCAGCATCGCCGCGACGATCTGCCCGCTGAGCAGGGCACGTACCTGGGCCAGGCTGGCGGTCCGCGTCACCAGGTCCCCCGCTCCCCGCAGGGCGAAGAACCGGTACGGCAGCGCCATCAGATGGGCGACGATCCCTTCGGTCATCTCCCCGTCGACGCGTGTGCGCAACATCGCCAGCAGCAGCGTCCTCAGCTGTCCCACAGCCAGGTGGGTGAGCACCCCGACCGCGAGCATGATCCCGAGAAACGCCAGCAACCCCTCATCGCCTCCCGGCAGCACCCGATCGGTGATCACACCGGAGGCCGCGGGAAGCAGCAACCCCATCACCTGCAGCAGCGCCGACGCGGCGATGATCTGCGCGAACAGCGCCTTCTTGTCGCGTACGGCGGTGCGCACCACGGGCGAGTGCCACCATCCGCGAGCCCGGGGCTGCCGGGTGAAACCGGGTCCCGGTTCGAAGGTCAGCAGCACGCCGGTGAAGTCCCTGGCGAACTCCCTCCTGCTGAGCGTCATCCTTCCTGCCGCCGGGTCCACGATGGTCACCTGGCGGGGCGTCCACGCTTCCACCACCACGAAGTGCTCGAACCGCCAGTGCGCGATGGCCGGAAGTGGCTTGCCGGCCATCGCCTGCGGTTCCAGCGAGAAGGCCCGCGTCTTGAGCCCGTATCCTCGGGCGGCGCGCATGATGTCACGCGCCGACAGGCCGTCTCTCCCGACCCCCGTCCTGTCCCGCACGTCGCGCAGCGACACCCCGTGGCCGTGGTGGTTGAGGACCATGGCCAGGCAGGCGGCCGCGCAGTCCACCGCCGTGCTCTGCTGGACCAGCCGAACCTTCCTCACAGCTTCCCCGCCACCTGCAGGCTCATGACGACCAGGGCGAGGATCAGCGCGGCGACCACCGCCCACAGGGTGCCGATCCACCCCCGGGGAATCTCGCTGGACGAAGGAACCTGAGCTTGCGCTCGCCGGTGATGTCGTAGCGCTTCCTTGCGGTACACCTGCCGCATCAACTGACTCCTCACATGACGAGCGCCGCCGGGTTGCCCCGGCGGCGCTCTTTCCAGCCCTTGCCGTCAAACGGGGCGCGAGCCTCTCAACACTGATCCGAGCCCCTCAGACGCGGGCCCGGGTCCCCTCGGACAGGCCCGAACCGCTAGTACAGGTTCGGCCGGCCCGGGCAGAGGCAGCCCCTGCCGTGGCCGATCTCGATGTAGTCCGGCAGGCTGAAGTCCAGATCCGGCCACACACCGCCGACGACGGACGCGAGTTCGGCGTCGGTCAACTCGATCTCGTTGCTCATCAGTTCTCCTTGAGCGTGTTCTCAACGGACGAGCTGGAGCCTCACAGGGCGGCATTGACAGGCGATAACCGGTCCCATTGCCGCGATCTGTCCCGGTATTTATCCCCGCCCTGCCGGGACTGCCGGATTCGTCGTATGCCGCAACCTACGATGTGATCTGTGCGTTTCGAGGTGCTTGGGCCGGTTCGTGGCTGGCGGGGCGAGGAGGAACTCCAGCTCGGCTCCCCGCAGCAGCGGTTGACCCTGGCGGCCCTGCTGCTGGCCGAGGGCCGATCCTTGACCGTCGACCAGCTCGTGGACATCGTGTGGGCGGACGAGCCGCCGCGGACCGGGGCGGCCACCGTGCGCACGTACCTGTCCCGCCTGCGGGCCGTGCTGGGTGAGGGAGCCATCCGTTCGGTCGGCGGAGCGTATGGCTGCTCCGCCTCCCTGGACGCCTCCGACTTCACCACGTTGGTCCGGCAGGCTCGGCAGGCCCCACCGGCCGAGGCCGGCGACATGCTCGCGAGCGCGCTGCGACTCTGGCACGGGGAGGCGCTGGCCGGACTGCCCGGCGCGTGGGCCGAAGGACAGCGGGCCCGCTTCGCCGAGCTGCGGCTGTCCGCTCTCGAGGCCAGGATCGAGGCCGATCTGACGCTCGGCCGCCATCAGTACCTCGTGGCCGAACTGACGGAGCTGACCCGCGCCCACCCGGCCAGGGAACGCCTGGTGGGGAAACTGATGCTCGCCCTGTACCGCTCCGGCCGCCAGAGCGAGGCCATCGGCGTCTACACCAACACCACGCGGTTCCTGGCCCGCGAGCTCGGCGTCGCCCCCTCGACGGACCTCGCCGCCCGTTACCAGCAGATCATCTCCGGTGACCCGGCCCTGGCCGCTTCCCATCGCCATGCCGGTGAGCGGCGACCGGCCCCGCCTGTTCCCTGCCGGCTACCGCCCGACATCCCTGACTTCACCGGCCGCGCGGCGCAGACGTACAGCCTCCTCGGCGCGTTGCGGGCAACCGGAAGGCAGGCGCCCCCGGTGGTCGCCGTCTCCGGGATCGGTGGGGTGGGCAAGACCACGCTTGCCGTGCGCCTGGCCCACGCCCTGCGGCAGGACTATCCCGACGGGCAGCTGTACGTGGACCTGCGGGGCGCGGACCCGGCTCCGCTGGACCCTTCCTCGGTGCTGGCGTCGTTCCTGCACGCCCTGGGCGTGGGCGACGAGCGGATTCCCGAGGGCGTGCAGGAGCGTTCCGCGCTGTTCCGCTCGCTGCTGTCCGACCGGCGGATGCTCCTGGTGCTGGACAACGCCCGGGCCGCCGCTCAGGTGACCCCGCTGATCCCCGGCAGTCCCGGTTGCGCGGTGCTGGTCACCAGCCGGCCCAAGCTGCCGGGCCTGGGTGGCGCCCACGGGGTCGATCTGGCCACGCTCACGCCTGGGGAGGCCGTCGATCTGTTCGCCCGGATCGTCGGTCATGAGCGGGTGGCGGCCGAGCGGGCCGCGGCCGAACGGCTGGTGGCCCTGTGCGCGCACCTACCGCTGGCCATCCGCGTGGTGGGCGCCCGGCTGGCGCTCAGCAGCCTCAGGACCGTCGAGTCCATGCTCGCCGAACTCCTCGACGAGCGCGGCCGGCTTGACGCGCTCCGCGCCGGAGAACTGGACGTCCAGAGCACCTTCGAGATGTCCTACCGTCAGCTCGCCCCCGCGCAGGCACGAGCCTTCCGGCTGGCGGCCGCGCCGGACTGCGACGATCTGCCGCTGGCCGCGGCGGCGGACCTGCTCGACCTGGACGAGGACGAGAGCGAGCATCTCCTGGAGTCGCTCGTCGACCTCAGCCTGCTGGAGTCGCCCGTTCCTGGCCGCTACCGCTACCACGACCTGCTCAAGGTGTACGCCCGCCGGCAACCCGATCCCGAGCGGGAGGAAGCGGTCGACCGGCTGGCCGGTCACCTGCTGGCCACCCTGCAGAACGCCTGCACGGCATGGGGGCTCGGGCGATCCTGGTCCGGCTCGAGCCCCCGGCCCGGCCTGAGCTTCTCCGGCGAGGAGGAGGCCTCCGCCTGGCTGGAGACCGAGCTGGCAGGCATCTGGCCGCTGCTCGGGCAGGCCGCCGACATCCATCTGGCGGTCCGCCTCCTGCGCCTGCTGGAGGAACGGGTGGACCGGGTCGTCCACCACCGCGAGTTCAGCGGCGCGGCGGAACGGCTCCGCCAGGCGGCCAAGGACCGGGGAGACCGCGAGACCGGAGCCGGCGCCGCGTGCGTACTGGCGAGCGTGCTGTACTCGATGGGGCGCAGAGCCGACGCCGAGCCGCTCCTGCGCGAAGCGGTCGGGCAGGCGGCCGACGGGATCCTCCTCGCCGAGAGCGGCACGCTGCTCGCCCTCACCATCGCCACGCGGCAGGACTGGCCGGAAGCGGTCCGCGTGGCACGGCGCGCCGTGGCTACGGCCCGCCGGTCCGGCGACCCGCGCGTGGAAGCCAGGACGCTGACGTACCTCTCCCAGATCCTTCTCCGTATCGGGCAGGCGGAAGAAGCCCTCGCCCATACCGAGGCCGCCATCGCGCTGGCGGCCTCGGTGGGCGTCGCGGCCTTCGAGATCTCGATCAAAGGCGTCGTGCTCACCGCCCTGGGGCGATACGAGGAAGCGATCCCCTGCTACGCCGAGGCTCTTGCCGCGTACCGCAAGCAGGGCCTGATGCAGATGGCGCTGGAGAACGCCTCCAGGCTCGCCGCCGCGTACCGCCAGGCCGGCCACTCCGATCTGGCGCGGAAGTACGAGGAGGAAGCCCGCGCGCTGTCCCAGGAGATCGCCGACTCGGCTCTCCTGGATCCCGGCCCCGACGGCCGTTGACGATCTGGTACGTCGCCGCGCAGCGGCCCACGGCCGGTGTCTACTGACTGTCAATGCCTGACCGGCAGGGTTTCCCACATGACCCTGAAGATCAGAGAAATCGCCGTCGCGGCGCTCCTGGCCGGGACGATGCTCACGGCGTGCGGCGCCGAGCCGACGGCTGCCCGGCAGAAGAGCCCCGCGGCGTCCGGCGGTCACAGCGGAGCGAAAGGCGCGTTCTCCGTTGTCGTCGCGGATGCCGAGGACGAGGTGAACCAGGCGATGGCCAAGAATTTCAAGGACGAGAAAATGCTGGAGGAGGCGGCCGACCTGTTCAATGACGTGCTGAAGCTGCCGGAAGGGGACTACACCCTCGCGGCCGAGGAATGCAAGCAGGCCAACGCCTTCTGGAGCCCCGACGAGAAGAAGATCACCATCTGCTACGAGCTGCTCACCGACGCCGTCACCAAGGCCGAGGAGAATTTCAGCACCGACCAGGAGAAGCAGGATTACATCGCCGGTGTCCTGATGGACACGCTCTTCCACGAGCTCGGCCACGCCGTCATCAGCATCTTCGACCTTCCCACGGTCGGCAAGGAGGACGACGCCGTCGACCAGCTGTCCGCGATCTTCATGATCCAGGCCGGCGAGGAGGGGGAGAACTTCGCGCTGCAGGCCGCCCAGTCGTACTTCATCGCCGCGGCCGACACCGACCGCGACTCCCTGCCGTTCTACGACGAGCACTCCATGGACGAGCAGCGGGGCTACAACTACGCCTGCCTCGTCTACGGCTCCGACCCCGAGAAGTTCGCCGATCTGGTGGGCGAGGCGGACGACTCCTTCCTGCCGGCGGCCAGGGCGGAGCGCTGCCCGCAGGAGTGGGAGAAGGTCAGCGCCGCCTGGGCGAAGCTCCTGGAGCCGCATCTGAAGGCCGCATGACAACCTGACGAGGCCGTCCCTGATCAGGGACGGCCTCGTCAGGTTGTCACCTGTCGGCCACCACGACGACCTGGTCGCCGGGCCGGAACGCCAGGTGCTCGGACTTGGGCGGGTTGAGCCGCACGCCGTAACGGGGCGCTGTGGCGCTGTCCGACGACAGCCGGTACCCCAGGGCCGTCTCGCCGCGCCGGCGGGCCGCCTCGATCACGGTCGCGAAAGTCGAGGACGCGCCGAGCGTGATGTAGTTCTCCGCCGGCTCGAGGTAGATGTCCGGCCCGTCGTGCTCCAGCAGCGCGTCGAAGACCTGGCCGAGGTGCCGGTTCTCGGCCAGCTGGGCGAGCAGCATGCTGACCAGCCGACCGCCCACCACGAAATCGTCGGCCTCGGCGACCTGGGCCAGCAGCCGGTTCCGCTCGTCGTTCATCTCGCTGACGATCGCCGCCCCCGTGTCCATGTCACGCAGGTGCAGCAACGTGACCATCGTGCGGGCGTCGGCCTTCTGGGGCTCGTACGCGTCACACGACAGCACGATCACCTGGTCGTAGATCCCGGGATTGAGCGCTTCGAGGGTGGCGCGGTCGGTGATGTCTCCCTGCTTCGCCGTGACGAGGACGTCTCTCGGCAGCGGGACGTCCTCGGCGACCGGGCCCACCAGGTGGATCTCCGAACCGGGCAGCAGGTGATGCCCGAGCTCCCGCAGGATGCGCCGTCGGCGGCGGTTGTCCCCCAGGATCAGCGTCCTGGCCGGTTCCGCCTGGGGGACCGGTGGTAGCCCGATGGTGTTCGGCAGGACGGCGGGCGGCGCGGTGGCCAGCCGGATCTCCGAATCGTCGGCGGCGATGAGGATGAGCTGGTCGCCCTCGCCGATGACGGTGTCGCTGCGCGGGTTGAGGACCACCCGGCCGCCGCCCAGCCGCAGCCCGACGACCGTGGCGGTGTCGAAGGCGAACAGCGCCTCGCCGTACATCCGGCCCACGAGCATCCGCTCGGTCCACATGTAGATCTCGTCCCCGTCGAAGTCCAGCAGCTCGGTGTAAACCGCCGACAGGCCGGACTGCCGGCAGGACTGGACGACCAGCCGTGCGGCGAGGTTCTGCGAGTCCACCACTTCGGCGTGGGGGCCGGCGGCGATGCGGGCGGCCGTGAGGTTGCCGCTGTCGGTGACGGCGGCGACGACCGACGGACCCGATGCCGTCCGCCGCCTGCTGCCCAGCGCCAGGAGCGTCTTGACGAGCTCGGCGTCGTCCGACGAGAGGATCAGGATCGAGCGCGCCGCGTCCGGGCTGACCAGGGCCAGCGAGGACGGCTCGGCCGGATCGCCGGACCTGACCACCAGGCGGGTTCTGCCGATCTCGCCCAGCCGGGCGCGGAGCTCCTCCTCCATCTCGACCTTGTCACGGTCGGCCAGGACGGCGATGACCGGCCTGCGCTCGCTCTTCTTGGCCTTGACCAGCTCGGACACGACGGCGAAGATCTCCTCCGACCAGCCGAGGACGACGGTGTGCTCCCGCTCGACCACGCGGGAGCGCCCCTTGCGCAGCTCGTCGAGCTTGGTGTCCAGGCCGGCGCTGAGCACGCCGACCAGGGCGCTGACGATGAAGATGCCGCCCAGCGTGACCACGAGCATCATGAAGACGAAGAACCAGTTGCCGTCGTCGCCTCCCATGGTGCCCGGATCGAGCGTCCGCAGGAGACCCATCCAGGCCACCCGCCACGGGCTGAGCCCGTCGGCGAACGGCCAGGCGGCCAGGGTGACGACGGCGACGAGCAGTGCCGAGGCCACCGCCAGCCAGCCGATGAGGGCAGGGGTGCCCTTCGACATGGTGGAGTCGAACCAGTAGCGCAGGCGCTCCCTGGTCACTGCTGCTCCGTCAAGTAGCCGCAGGCCATGGGCTCCTCGGTACCGCCGTTGGTGAAGTCAGGGTCGATCTCGAACTGGCCGAGAACGGTCGCCTCGACCGGGCGGCGGTAGGTGATCTGGTCACCGCAGTTGTAGTAGACGTAGGCACCCTCCTTCTCGCCCAGTATCAGCACGCGATCGTCGTCCTTGACGACCGGCTTGCCGTCGCCGTCATGGACGGTGGCCCACTGGTTCTTGAACCCGACCATGTCGAGGAAGCCGTTGCCGTTGCCGTTGACGTAGATGTCCGCCGCTCCCATCACCATCTGGAGGACGAGGAGGAAGCCGAGACCGACGCCGACGAGCGCACCCGTGATGACCTTCATGCCGGCCCGGGTGGACCCGCGCTGGCGCATGATCCGGTACGGCGCCAGCAGGCCGAGGAAGGCGATGGCGACCGCCGGCAGGACGGCGGAGCCGTAGTCGATGTCCAGGTCTTCGGACACGCCGTTGGTGGTCGTCAGGTAGGCCCAGTAACCGATCGCCGAGAGCAGCGCCGCGAGGGTCGCGGCGACCCATGACTTCTCGCGGACCCAGGCGAGCGCCCGCCCGGCCGCGCCCCTGGTCAGCAGGTTGACCAGCCAGAAGAGCGTGACGATGACGCCGACGACGGGGAGCAGGTAGAGGAAGATCTCCACCAGCGTGCCGACGAGCCTGGCGAAGACGGTGGCCTGGTCCAGGCCGGCCTGCTCGGGCGTGATGCCGAAGATCGCGTAGACGTGCTGGAGGCCCAGGTAGAGCATCGCGTACAGGGCCACCGCGATCGGCACGGCCACCGACCCGATCTTCTCGACGACGTCCAGGATGCTGCCGCGATCAGGCTGCGGACGTTCCTGGGGCGGAGCGACCTGCTCGACAGGGTTGTATGTCTGGGTGTGCATGGTTAGAAGGGTGTTCGGCCGATATAGATGGCACATTGCGAAGCGATAAGCGCCTCGTCGAGGACGGTCCGCTGGACCACCGGGTGCACGAAGCGCAGCGGCGAGCCGTCTTGCAGCAGGCCCATCTGCACCAGGACGGACAGCATGGCGGGGAAGCGGGCGCAGCTCAGCTCGGCCATCCCGGCCACGGCGTCCGGCGTGGCCTGCTCGCCCAGGACGGCGACGGCCCGTGCGAGCTCGGCGGCCCCCGGGCCGGCCGCCCGCAGCAGGCCGGACACCCATCGGGCGATCGTCTCCGGACGCTCGCCGCGGTCCAGCGTCCTGACGTGCTCGGCGAGCAGGAAGGCGTTCCCTCTGGTCTCCGCGATGCAGCGGGAGACGAACGCCGGGTCGGGTTCGGCGCCCGTCTGCTCCGTGACCAGCGCGGTCGCCGCCTCCTGCGGCAACGCGCCCAGGCGTACCGACGGCATCATCGAGCACGTCGTCTCGAGCGTGTCCGGCCAGTCCGAGGGCACGCCGGCCGCGCGGGAGACGACCAACGCCACCGGTACGCCGTGCAGCCGCCGCAGCGTGTAGGCGAACCATCGCAGCGACTCCGGATCGCACCACTGCACGTCGTCGAGCACGATGAGCAGCGGGGTTCGCCGCGCCAGCCGTACGGTCACCCAATAGAGCCCGTGCAGCACCTCCGCGAGATCGCCCCCGCGCCTGTTGCGCCAGATCACGTCGGCAGCCGGGAGCGTCACTCCTTCCAGCACCCGCGCGCGTTCCTCCTCGGGCAGTGCCGCCAGCATCGGCTCGAACAGCTGCCGGGCGATGCCGAAGGCGTAGCCGCTCTCCAGAGGGCACGCCGTCGCCCAGGCGACCTGCAGGCCGCGCAGCCGTGCCAACGCCTCAACACTCCGCAGCAGCTGGGTCCTGCCGGTGCCCGGCTCGCCCGCCACCAGCAGCGCACCGCCGTCACCTGATTCGGCCGCGCCCAGCACGTCGCTGGCGGAGTCCAGCAGATGGTCGCGGCCGAGGCAGCGGATCCGCACCGGCGCGGCCGGTTCACGGATCGGCGCGACCTGTTCACGGACCGGCGGGAGCGGTGGCGCGCCCAGACCGGGTACCTGGGCGAGGATGTCGGCCTCCATCTGCCGCAGCGCAGGGCCGGGATCCAGGCCCAGCTCCTCCGCCAGGTGTCCGCGTGCGCGGCGCAGCACGGACAGCGCGTCGCCCTGGCGGGCGGAGCGGTACAGCGCCAGAGCGAGCAGCCGCCACCCCTCCTCCCGCATCGGATGGGTTCGCGTGAACGCCTCCAGGTCCGGGATGGCCTGCGCGTGCAGTCCCAGCGCCAGCAGCGTCGCCAGCCGCCGCTCGACCGCCGCCAGTTTCAGCTCCTCCAGCCTGGCGATCTCCACCTGGGCCCACGTCGAGTGGGCGAACTCCGCGTAGGCCGGCCCGCGCCACAGCTCCAGGGCCGGATCCAGCAGCTCGAGCGCGGCCGCCGGATCACGCTGCGGATCGGCCTGCCTCACCAGCCTCTCGAAGACGTCCGCGTCGAACTGGTCCGCCGAGGCGTCGAGCCGGTAGCCGCGCGGCTCGGTCAGCAGCACCGTGGGCTTGTCCGCCGGCTCCAGCACGCGCCGCAGCCGGCAGACGAACGTCCGCAGCGAGGCCAGCGCCTGGCGTGGCGGCTCCGCTTCCCACAGATCCTCGATCAGCCTGTCCAGTGGCACCACCCGGCCCCGCGAGAGCAGCAGTCGCGCGAGTACCGCCCTGCTGCTCGGCGAGCCCAGGTCGAGTTGCCCCTCGTCACGGTGGACCTCCACCGTCCCCAAGACGCCGAACCTCATCATTGACCCCCCATGTACAAACATGCGGCATCACTTTCAGGGAACCCGATCTACGTCCTGTATACGATTCGTCAACGCTTTCATTAGGCGGCCGCACCAGGTTGACGCCATGCAGATCGACATCAGCTTCCCTGGATCACGCGTCGCCTGCCGCCGCCGTCCCGCAGGCGGCGACATCGTTCCCGAGCACGATGCCGTCCGCCGGTGAACCACATGCCACTCACGGAGACGCGCTTCGAGCTTCTCGGCCCGGTGCGGGGCTGGCGGGCGGACACGGAGCTCGACCTGGGATCGCCGCAGCAGCGGTTGACGCTGGCGGCCCTGCTGCTGGCCGAGGGGCGGATGCTGAGCGTCCAGCAGCTGGTGAACGTCCTGTGGGCCGAAGCCCCGCCGCCGACGGCCGCGAGTACGGTGCGCAACTACGTGTCACGCCTGCGGGGAGTGCTGGGCGACGGCGCGATCCGCTCGTTGCGGAGCGGCTACAGTTCCACGGCCAGGCTGGACGTGCGGGAGTTCGTGGCGCTGGTGTCACGCGCGCGAGACGCGCCGCCGGCCGAGGCCAGGGACCTGCTGGAGCGGGCGGTGCGGTTGTGGCGCGGCGAGCCGCTGGCGGGATTGCCGGGGGCGTGGGCCCGGCGGCAGCGCTCCCGTCTCGTCGAGATGCGGTTGTCGGCGCTGGAGGCGCGCGCGGAGTGCGACCTGGCGCTGGGGCGGCACCACGAGTCGGTGGCGGAGCTGACGTCGCTGATGACCGCGCACCCGGCACGGGAGCGGGTGTGCAGGCTCCTGATGCTGGCGCTGTACCGGTCCGGACGGCAGGCGGAGGCGATCGGGCTCTTCACCGACACGCGGCGGCTGCTGGCCGAGGAGTTCGGGGTGGATCCCTCGCCGGAGCTGGCCTGCCTCTACCAGCGGATCATCACCGGCGACCCGACGCTCCACGTGGGCAGGGTGGCCGCCGAGCCCGCGGCGGTGACCTTGCCGGTACCCCGCCAGCTGCCGCTGGACGTGGCCGACTTCACCGGCCGGGACGCCGAGGTGGCGAAGATGGTCGGATCGCTGCGCTCGGGCGACGTGCGGACGCTGCTGATCTGGGCGGTGTCCGGCCAGGGCGGGGTGGGGAAGACCACGCTGGCGCTGCACGTGGCGCACGCCGTGAAGGACCTCTTCCCTGACGGCCAGCTCTTCGTGGATCTGCAGGGGGCCGGCCCGGATCCGATACCTCCGGCGACCGCGCTGGCCGGGTTCGTGCGATCGCTGGGCCAGGGCGACCTCCCTGACGGGCTCGCCGAACGCGCCGCGCTCTACCGGTCCCTGCTCGCCGACCGCCGCATGCTGGTCGTGCTGGACAACGCCCGCGACGTGGCCCAGATGACCCCGTTGCTGCCGGGATCGGCCGGCTGTGCCGTGCTGGCGACCAGCCGTGCCAAGCCGATCGGCCTCGATGGAGCGTTCCAGGTGGGGTTGGAGGTGCTCAGCGCCGACGAGTCGATCCGGCTGCTCGGGACGATCCTCGGACAGGAACGGGCGGCGGCGGAGCCGGAGTCCGCGCTGGAGCTGGTGACCGCCTGCGGGTTCCTGCCGCTGGCGATCCGGATCGCCGCCGCCCGCCTGGTGACCCGGCCCATGTGGTCGATCGCCCAATTGTGCGCCCGCCTGGCCGACGAGCGCAGGCGGCTGGCCGAACTCCAGGTCGGCAACCTGGCTGTGGAGGTGAGCTTCTCCCTCGGTTACGAACAGCTCCGCCCTGAGCTGGCGCGGGCGTTCCGGCTGCTGGCCGTTCCCGACGCGGCCGAGCTCACCACCGTGATGGCCGCGCGCCTGCTGGACCTGGCCGAACCCGAGGCCGAGCGGCTGGGCGAGGAACTGGTCGACCTCAGTCTCCTGCAGTCACCCGCGATGGGCCGTTACCGGCAGCACGACCTGCTGAAGTTCTTCGCTCGGGCCCGGCTGAAGGAAGAAGAGGAGGACGACGCCCGGCGGGCGGCCCTCGTCCGGCTCCACCGCTACTTCGAAGCCTGCATGGCAGGCGCCCTCCGGCTCGGCTCCCCCGGAAACCCGCTCGCCGACCGGCTCGAACAGCAGGCGGGGGAGGCGATCGCCTTCGCGGATCTGGCGGACGTCGGCGCGTGGCTGGACACCAGCTGCGACATCCTGCTGAACTGCGTGAGCCAGGTCACCGACCTGCCCGGCAGCGACCTGTACGGGCTGGCCCGGCTGATGAACGCGCTGGGGGAGCTCCGCACTCTCGGCCAGCCGTACGTCGAGCGCCTCGACCAGTTGCTCGCCGCGGCGACGAGCAGGGGAGACCGCGCGGCGGAGGGTTACATCCACCTCATGCAGGGCCTGGAACACATGGACGGCTCGCGGTCGGCCACCGGCCTGGACGCCGACGGGCACGGGCGGCTCGCCGTGACGCTCGCCGAGGCCGCAGGAGATCTGGGCGTGCAGGCCCACGGGTGGGCCCTGCTGGGCTACCAGGCCGGTTTCCGGCGGGACAGCGCCCGTGCCGCGGAGTGCTTCGAGCGCGGCATGACACTGGCGCGCGCGGCGGGGGATCGCCGGCTCGAGGCCGCGCTGCTCGGCCGCATGGGCACGACCTGGTCGGCGATGGGCCGGAAGGAGGACGCCCTGGCCGCGGCACGGCGGGGCTTCGACCTCCAGATCGAGATCGGCGACGGCAAGGTCGAGCCGATCACGCCTTACCTTCTCGGCTTCGTGCTGGCCAGGGCCGGTGAGTACGAGGAGGCGCTGGAGCATCTGGAGTCCGCGCTGAGCCTCGCGACCGCGCTGGGCTACCTGTTCTGGACAGCGACCGCCCAGATCGCGATCGCGCGCGTGAAGACCCACCTCCACCAGCCGGAAGAGGCGCTGGCGTACGCCGAGGCGGGCCTGGCGGGGCTGGCGACCTACCCGAACGAGCGGGGCATGGCCGAGGCGCTGACGGAGATCGGCCGGGCGCTGTCCACGCTCGGCCGGCACGGGCGTGCCAAGGCCGCGCTGACCGGCGCCGTCGCGATCTTCGACCGGTTGGGCGTCACCGACGCGTACGACACCGGACAGCTCCTGGACGCCCTGCCGGAGGAGGTGTAGCCGGCCCCCGCCCGGCGCGGGGTCAGATCTTGCCGCACACCTTGTCGACGAGGGCGTCCGCCTCGTCGATCTGGGTCTGGACGGTCTCGAACGCCTTGTTCGGGTCGTCGCCGGCGGCGACGGACTTCTCGATCGAGCCGGCCACCTCGGTGTTGAGCGTCAAGGCCCTGATCAGGTCGGTGTTCTTTGTCTTGCCGATGAGGCCGGCGCTGAGGTCGCCGACCTGGAGGACGAGCCCGACCACGTCGGGTGCGCCCTCCCGGTCGACACCTTCCTGGAACTTCTTCAGCTCCGCGCAGACCGGGTCGGGCCGCGCGGGCGCGGTCGAGGCGGGGGCGGACTCGGCCGCGGGGGCGGCGGAAGGCGCGGCCGTGGAGGCGCACCCGGTCAGAGCGACGACGGCGGCCGTTCCCGCGAGCGTGAGCTGTTTGCGCATATGTCATCCCTTCAGGGCGTTCGAGGTACGCCGGAGACCTTCGCGCAGGCGGATAGCCGCACGATGGACACCGGGTAGACGACCCTCCGCGGGATCCCCTCAGATGACAGCGCAGACTGCCCCACCCTCCAACGGCCGGCACTTCACCACCCGTCCCTCCGGCGTGGGCCCACCATCGACCTCACGCAGCAGGGACGCTTCCTCGGCGAGACGACCTGGAGCGGGCGGCTCCGTGTCCGCCCGCGTTCCTACAGGACGTGTCCGCCCGCGCTCCTACAGGAGCGGAAGGCGGCGCACCCCGGTCATGGTCGGTGCGGGGATGAACTGCACCGGGTCCTCCGGATCGGTGCGCAGGGGATCGAACCGGTCGAGCAGGATGTTCAGCGCGACCCGCCCCTCCAACCGGGCCAGGGGCGCGCCCAGGCAGAAGTGGATGCCGCGGCCGAATGCGAGATGCGGGTTCGGGTCGCGATCGGGATCGAACGCCTCGGGGTCGGGGAACTGCCGGGGATCCCGGTTGGCCGCCGCGAGCCAGCACATGACCATCTGATCGGCTGGTATCACCACGCCGCCGAGCTCGACCTCGCGCGTCGTGGCACGGCCGAGGGCGGCGAAGGGGGTGAGGAGCCGCAGCGACTCCTCGATGACGGCCGGGACCGAGGCGCGGTCGGCGCGTACCCTGTCCTGCTGGGCGGGGAAGGCGTCCAGGCACAACACCGTGTTGCCGAGCAGCATCGTCGTGGTGATGTGCCCGGCCAGCAGGAGCACGATCGCGAAGTTGACCACCTGCCCGTCGGGCAGGCGCTCGCCGTCCACCTCGGCCGCGACCAGCCTGGTGAGCAGGTCGGCGCGCGGCTGCCGGCGGCGTTCGGCGGCGTGGCCGGCGAGATAGGCGCTCATCTCCCGCCACGGCTTCATCGTGGCTTCGAAGGCGGCGTTCCGTTCTTCGGCGGACTGGTTGAGCGAGACCGCGGCGTCACGCTGGAACAGCGCGTCCGCCCACCGCTTGAACAGCGCACGATCACTGCTGGGCACCCCTAGCAGTTCGGCGATGACGATGACCGGCAGCGGATAGGCGAGATCGCGCACCAGCTCGAACCGCTCGCGCTCCCGCGCCGCGTCGAGCAGTTCGTGGGTGATCGCGGCGATCCGCGGTTCGAGATCCGCGACGACCTTGCGGGTGAACGCGCTGCTGACCAGCTTGCGCAGCTTGCCGTGATCCGGCGGGTCGATCTGGGTGATGAAGCCCTCCAGCGAGAAGTCCTCGTCCGGCATCATGCCCTTGGGGACCACGCGCATCGTGTCGGAGGAGAAGGTCGCGGGGTCGCCGAGGACCTCCTGCATCTCCGGGTAACCGTAGACGTTCCACATTCCGGCCTGGGCGTCGAACTCGACGGGCGGGCCCGATCGGGGTCCGTGCAGCCAGAAGTGTTGCTTCGGGATGTCGTACCGCTCGACGAAGTCGGCCATCGCCTCTCCTTGGTTGAGGATCTCTCTGTCGAGATGTACGTCACGACGACTTCTTGCGGTGTTCCTCCCAGCGCTGGAGCATCCCGTCGGCGTCCCGCAGGACGAAGGCGAAGAACTCCCGGGTGTCCGCCATCCGGGCGCGCCGTTCGGGCAGGTCCTCGCCGCCGAGGACCGACAGCCCGAAGTCCAGCGTGTCCAGGCTCATCCGGACGCCGGCGAGCTGGACCCGCATGACCTGTGTCCACCCGCCGACGGTCATCCGGTAGCGGTGCTCGCGGGAGGCCGTGGGCACGCGCTCGATCATCCCGCCCGCCTCCAGTTGCCTGGCGACCGTGCTGACCGCTGTCTTGCTCACGCCGAGCTCCGCTGCCAGGTCGGTGAGGGACCGGTCGGGCGGATCACAGATCATGAGCCACGCGTACAAGCGGCCCATCGTGCGCGTCCCGCCCAGACGCTCCATGTCCAGCCCCATCCGATTGACGAACTCGATCTCCGGAGGCTCCACTGGCGCCAACTCCGCGATTGTCGTCAAGCACGTACTTCATGAAGTGTACGTCGCGATGCCGCCGGACGACGGTGGTTGGTTGCGACTTCATGTGTGCTCAGTGACAACTTCGTTAACAGCGGCGCAAACGGTGTGAGTCATCGGGATCTTGGGGGGAAAAGTAACTTAAGATGCCATTTGGCAGTGGACGTACGGAAGGTACCTCTGTGGCGGATGCGTTCGAGGTGGAGATCGGGGAGCTCGCGGGCGAGATCAATCAGCAGATGGCCCGCATTCGCGAAGCGTACGGAGAACTTTCCGATATGGAGCACACGGCCCGTTCAGCCGACGGGCTGGTGAGCGTGACCGTCGGCCGCCACGGTCAGATGCTCGGCATCGAGCTGAACCCCAGGGTGTACCGCACCCTGTCCCCCTCGCAGCTGGCCGACGCGATCATGCATGAGGTCGACAAGGCCACCGCCGCGGTCTCCGAGCAGAGCAAGGAGCTCTTGGAGCCCCTGATGCCGGAGAGCGTGCCGTACGAGGAGGTCTTCGGAGAGCGGGCCGTGCTCGACGCGTTCTTCCCCAGGCCCGTGGAGCCGGCCCCGTGACCGGCTTCTCCGTGTGGTGGGAGTCGCTGCACCGACAGGCCAAGGTCTACGACCAGCTCGCGCACAACGCGGAGGAGGTGCGTGCCGAGCTGCGCGCCGCCTTCGACCGGGACAGGAACACGCTCGGCGACGACATGTACGGCGCCGAACTGGCCAAGAAGATGCCCGAAATGGAAGGAGGCATCTTCGACGCCCTGAAGGCGCACATCGACGAGCTCGAGCGTGTCGCCTCACGCCTGAACGCCACCGCTCGCAACTACGAGGGGGCGGAGCATCCCCCGGTCGAGCGCGGCTGATCGTCCATGGGGTTCGACGGGTTCCTCGTGCCCGACTTCGCCAAGCCGTACGTCGGCTGGGTGGTCGGCATGGACTGGCCGGAAGGCGACGAGTCCGGCTGCTTCCGGTTGGCCGACGCCTGCGTGAAGGCCGCGCACCGGCTCGTCGAGGGCACGGGGGCCGACCAGCCGGGAAGCGCGACCAAAATCGGCGCCGACTGGGACGGGGAGGCCCATCTCGCCTTCGCCGCCCATGTCGACCGGGTCGCCGGCGGTCAGGTCGCCGCTGTGGTCAAGCGGCTCGTGGAGACCGCTGTCGCGCTCAACGGCGTGGGCGTGCAGATCCAGTACACCAAGTACATGATCGAGGTCACCGTCTGGCTGCTGGTCGCCCAACTGGTGTATCTGCTGGGCGCGGCCCTGGCCAGTGGCGGGGCGAGTCTGGCGCTCATCCCAGTACGTGTCCAGCTTGCCCGGCTGACGGTCAGGCAGATCGCCAAGCAGTGCGTGCGCAACATCCTGCTGTTCGCCGGGATCGTCGCCGGCATGGACCTGGGCCTCCAGATCCTGCAGATGGTGAAGGGTCGCAGGGACGAGATCGACTGGTGGCAGTTGGGGACCTCGGCGCTGACCGGTGGTGCCATGGGCGGGCTCATGGGGGCGCTCTCTGTCGGGCTGAACGCGCTGGCCACCTCGGCCCTGCGGTCCGGCCTGACCAGGGCCGAGATGACCATGGCCGAGAAGCTGCTGGCCGCGGCCACGTCGTCGTTGTACGGGCAGGCCGCGCAGTATGCCGTGGCCGGCGGGATCACGACCGCGGGAACCTTGGCGGTCCAGGGGGACTTCAGCTGGGACATGCTGGCCAAGGGCATCACGTCCAGCGCGCTCGGGGCGGACGGGCAGCACGGGGGCGCGGCCCTGCTCCGTGGTGCCGACGGTTCGCCCTCGCCCCACCCGGCCTCTTCGTCCCAACATCCTCCGTCTTCGTCCGAACGTCCTCCGTCCCGCCCGGACGCCGGCCCCGAGCGCGGGCCCGAGTCCAGCGCCGAAACGACGCTGGCGGCGATGAGGCATAACCAGGAGGCCATCAAGTCGCCTGCCTGGAACAGCCACGACATGCTGGTCCCGCAGGCGTCCCGGCTGGCTTCCGGCATGGAGACGCCGCAGCCGGTGACGTACGCCTCCGCGCCGTTCCGGCCTGACGGTTCGCCGGCGTGGCGGGTCGACGGGTCGCGGTCGGCGGGGGTGAACGCCGGGCAGTCCGCGGGTGGGCCGATGTCGCGGCCTGATGGTTCGCCGACCTGGAAGCAGCTTGACACGTCGGTCAAGCCCGTGATCCATCCGCCGCGCACCGTCGAGATCGGCGCCTTGGGCGAAACGGCCGTCCACGACGTCAAGGTCCCGGAGAACGTGACGACGGCGGCTCGGGCGCTGACCGACGGCATCACGGGTGTCACCCCGCGGGAACGGCGCGCGATCCGCGAATGGCTCGAGGAGGCGCTTTCCGACAGCGACCGCGACACCTGGACCGATCATCTCCAGAGAGGCGTCGCGCTCAGTGTCAAGGACACCGTGATCTACCTCAAGCTGAAGCCGAGCGAGCTCACGCACGTGGAGCACCCGAGCCTGGCGCCCGAGAAGCCGGTCGCGTTCGGCGGGGACGGTGTGGAAGGCAAGTCCTCGCGCGCCTCGTCGCTGGACCGGAGCGCGGGTCTGATGCGAGGGCTGTACCACTCGCCGGACGAGGCCGAGGCGAGCGCCCTGCCCCGTATCGGCGTCAGCAGTACGTCGCGCACGACCCACACGAACGGCATCGAGGTCATCAGCGGTCACAAGGCCGTTTCCCCGACGCACGACTACTTCGCCGCGGACATCTCCCTCGACGTCTACCGCAACGGTGAAAGGGTCACAGAAACCGCGGCGGTCCCCGACCTGTCCCTGACCCTCCCCTTTCCCCAGCAGTTCACCAGGGAAGGGCCGCTGCTGTCCGCCGACCACCCCCCGTCGCTGCCCCGCCACGAGGTCCCGGTCGGAGCCGAGCACAAGTTCCGCGATCACGGAATCGCCATCACCGGGATGGACGTCACGCCTCTGGTGCTGGAGGTGCAACGTCGGGCGTTGTCGGCAGGCGTGCCCGCGGGCGAGGTGGTCAAGATCGTTGAGCACCTCACGTCCACCGTGCTCAGCGAGCAGGGAATGAAGAACCGCAGCCAGTCGATGCTGTCGAGCGGGACCGCCTCCGAGGCGGTCCGGTACAAGAGTTCCGCGCTGGGATCAGCGGAGGAATCCGTCAAGGTCACCGGCCGGATCACGCGGATCGAGCCTGTCGACGGAAGCGCGCGGCCACCGATCGAGACGATGTTCCGGGACGACATGGGGCGGCGCGAGAGCGAGGGGACGTCACATCGGCAGGGCACGAGCGTCAATGTCCATGCGGGTGGCAAGTTCGGCGTGAGCCTGGGAGAAAAGGTGGAGGTCGTCGCACGCCTCATCGGCGGGTTCGGCTTCGGCACGGACCATGTGACGTCCAGCAGCCGGGCGCACGGCAACCACACCGTCCTGACCAGGATCGATGACGTCACGATGTACGACGCCCACATGCTGCTGCAGGTCGAGACCGAGCGGATGGGCACCTTCGAGGTCGAGGTGAAGGCCGAACTGGTCGTACCGGCCCGCGACGCGCCCCGGATGGAGCAGGACGTCTTCGGGCACGATCTCCGGCCGCCAGGGGAATTCAACGACATCCGGCAGAAACTCGCCGATCTCCACCGGGAGATGGACGACGTCCGTGCGGAGTACGTGCGGAGCGAGCCGCTCGCCGAATACCCGCCCAGGGGCGAGCATCCGAACGGCGGCTACGACCCTCACGTGCTGGAGCCGGAGACGCTCGCGGCCGGGCGGGGAACAGGATTGGGCAGCGGCATCCGCGTCCACTCCGAGACGCTCCTCAGCACGGAGATCAGCCAGGCCGTCGACCAGGCGCTGCCCGACCTCCCGCCGGAGATCAAACGGCAGATCATGCGGGACATCGACAGCCGCTTCGGCGGCCCGGCCCTGGAAGCCGACCTGACGCATGCTCTGCACGGCATCAGGTACGAGAAGACGATCGGCGGCTACACCTTCGAGATCGCGGCCGAGGGCGCTCTCGGCCGGCGGCACGAGGTCGGCTCGACCGACATGACGGTGAACGAGCGCAGGATCACGTCGCAGACCAACACCAGCCAGCGGGAGACCTCTGTCTCAGGCCGTGGGGAGGTGCGTGGTGTCGCGCGCCTCGAAGTGAACGACGGGCTCAAGGTCGACCCGGTGAACCTGGCTCTCACCGGCAGCAGCGCGAAGGCGGAGGGCGCCGGCTTCTCCGCCGGTAGCACGAGGTACGACCGCACGGAGACCAGGGGCGGCTTCACCTTCACGCGGGATCTCTCCTTCGACGTCAGGATGAGGATCTCGCGAAACGGCACAGAGGTGACGAACACCGGGTGGGAGGTGCACGGAAGCAAGGCGGAGGTCCTCGTACCGAACGTCCACCTGCCGGAGTCGCCCGTGCTCGCGCAGGACGTCGCGCACGTGGGACGCATCGAGTCGTCGACGGAGCCGCCCGGCGACGTGTGGCGGCCTCGTGAGGGCGAGCTGTCCGCCATCGTCCGTCTGGGCGCCATGCCTGACCTGCCCATGGCGGTGGCCGAGGCGTACGCCAGATGGGCGGGACTGCCGGTGCCCGCGGAGCGTCTGGACGTACCGCATGCGTTCGAGACCGCGACTGATGTGATCAAGCTGGAAACCATGGTCACCTCTCACCCCGACGGCCTGTACTACACCGTGTCCGATCGCGGGGGGACGCGCCACGACGTGCATGTGAAGGTCCACGTGGCCGACATGAAGCACGTCAAGTCGGAGACCGGGGTGGAGCACGAAAGCTACTCGAACAGCAACTCGAGGGCGACGGACGGCGAGCGCAGCAGACAGTCCCTGGGCGGGCACGCCCGGACCGGTCTGCGCGTCACCCTCGGCGGCGACGGCGAGCAGGCAGGTCACGCGCGGGGAAGCGAGGAAGGCGGCGGAACCGAGCGCAAGGTCGTCGCGCGGGCGGGTGTGCACGGCACCGCGAAGCGGATGACCCAGGAAAGCTCCTACCTGGGCGGCAGCGACGTGGCCCGGGTCACCTACTCGGACGGGAGCACCTCGCACTGGTACCGCGCGGACCTGGTCGTGGAGGTGACACCGACCAAGACCGACGGGGCGACGGTCGAACGGGGCCCGACCACGTACGTCCGGGTGGAGGACATCATGGACCTCGTCCTTCCGGACGAGGTGGCACGCCGTAACGGACTGGAAGGTCCGAAGCCCGTGGAGCCCGTGGAGCCCGCCCAGCAGGCGGGGGACACGACCCGCGCCTACGCCGCGTCCGAGGCGGCGATGAGCACCGCCTCCGTTCTGTATCTCGACGCGCAGGCCGTACTCCCGACGATCTTCAAGATGCTCCGAGACGAGCAGCTCCTCCTTCCTGACCAGGAGTTCACGAACCACCCCGTGGCCGAGCACCTGCGTGGCCTCTACGGCCAGGACGCGCTCGGCACGAGACTGGGGGAACTCCGCGGGAACGGAGTGTCCTCCTGGCTGTTCATCACCGACGAACACGGCCGGGTCATCGAACGCGTGGGCATCCGGGTCAAGGCCCAGCCCGGCGAGGGCGTACACGTCGGTGAGCGTTCCGACACCGGCCTCATGCTCCGCAGCGAGCGCCTCAGCGGCGACCTGCAGGTGCACGAAAGGGGCTCGGACCGCGGCACGGAGCTGCTCGGGCGCTACCTGGAGTCTTCGGACGACGTCAGGGGAGCCGAAGCGGGGTACGCGAACTACCGCGACTCCCACACCGTGGACGCGCACGGAACGATCGGGAAAGCGATCAACCGTTACCAGACGCGCGAAGCTCCGCACGAGTTCAGGCATCCGGTCGCGTACGAGATCACGCTCGAGCGCGTCCCGGTCCGCCCTGTCCTGGAACCCGTGCAGGGCGCTGCCCGCAAGGTGCTGCTCAAGGTGGGCGAGGTGACCGGACACGACGGAGCCGGGAGGTTCTTCGACCGGCATGTCGGGGTCACCTCGACGTCCAGAGCGGTCGTGAGCGGCGAACTCGGCGTCCTGGTGCCGGGACACCTCACCACGGAGGTGCCGCAGGGAACCCCCGTCACGGCGCACACGCCGGTCGTCGCCGCGGACCCGCGATGGGCGGAGACGGCAGGGCCCAACAGCATGTCCAGCACGCTCGGGAAGGGCGTCCCCAAGGGAGACGTCAGCCAGGTCGCGTTCCCGGCCGCCGGTCTGGTGGAGGAATGGGCACCGATGGCCGCGGTACCGCCGAAGCTCCGGGCGGAGGTGCCCTCGCTGGCCGACCGGCCCAACGGATACGAACTCTCTCGCCCGGCCGGCATGTCCGTCGCCGAGGCCACCAAGGAAAGGACCATGCGCGCCCATCTCGAGCAGCTGCTCGCGCATGAGTACGAGATCCCCGGGATCGGCAAGGTGGGGATCGACGTCACGGGGGCCCACGAGGTCGCCAGCGCGATGGTCAAGCAACGCGTCTACGAGCAGACCATGAGCACGAGCGGGCACGGCCAGGAGCAGGGCCGGGGCCAGTCGGTCCGAGGTGGCGGGTCCGCCGGATCGACCGGCGACGGGACTCTGGGCTTCGGCGGCATCGGCGGCAGCGTGAAGACGGCGGACGAAGCCGCTTCGCGGAACGCCAACATCGTCGAACGCAACTTCCTGGAGAAGCAGCACGAGAACACCTACCTCGCGTTGGACGTCTCCGTCGTGGTCTATGGCAAGGGCAAGCCTCTGGTGGTGGACGTTCCCGGCGGCCTCTACCTGAGGCTCACCCCTGAGGGGCTCGCCGAGTTCGACGCCGCGCACCCCGGGGTGATCAGGCGCTGAGCCTGGGGCCGGTCCGGGGTACGGCGCCGGCGAACCCTCGGGAACGAGGTCACGCCCCGGAACACCGGCAAGGCCGTCCCGGTGGGCCTGCGCGATCCGGTGGCCTCGCGCGATCCGGTGGCCCCGGCGATCGGGTGGGCCGCCGGGGCCGCCCTCGACCTGGTATTGGTGACGTCACAGATCGTTGTACATGGTGTCAACGATCTTGTTGGTGTAGTGTTCCGGGATCATCGCCGCTGGTTGCCGAGGACGGAGCGGACGAGGGCGGGAGGATCCGGCCACGAGCGTGGAACCCCGCCGAGCGAGCTGCGTCCTGCGGCGGGTGGGTCAGGAAAAGTCACCTGTAACCTCCGGTTGCCTCGGAGCACTTCCTGGTGTCGAGGGAACCTCTGGGCTGAAGGAGGCGGTTCCTCCCGGACCGCACAGGGGCCTCGACCCGCCGGTAACGCTCACAACCGACTGCACCGGAGTACAAGATCAAGAAATTATCCAGCCGAGGCAGCTCTCCGCTCGCCCGCGCGTTCACCCGCAGCGGCCTCGCCGCCGTCGCCGCTCTCGCGTTCCTCGCGCCCGCCCTGCCGGCGAGCGCCGTCGCGCCTGCTCTGCCCGCGAGCGCCGTCGCACCCACCCCGTCGGCAAGCGCCGTCACGCCGACCCCGTCCGCGAGCGCCGTCCCGCCCACGCCGTCCGCGAGCCCGGTCGCGAACGGCGGGCCGGCGAAGCCGGTTCCGGGCTTCGGCGCCCGGCCCAACGACGGTTCCGGGGTCTGGCCCGACTTCTCGAACACCGGTTACGCCAACACGCCGGCCAACGCCGGAGGCCTGGGCCTGGGCAAGTACCCCGGCAAGCTCACCGACCACGCGCCGAAGATGAGCGACACCAAACCGCTGACGCTCAGGTTCCCCGACAACAGCGTCATCTCCTTCAAGCGTTTCCGCGCGTTGAAGATCTATATCTACGGCGACAACCTCACGTTCGTCGGCTGCCTTTTCGAGGGCACCAACCCCAACGACAACCTCGTCCAGATCTACTCGGACACCGGCATCAAGTTCCTGTACTCGACGTTCAAGCCGAGTTCCTACTCGAGGCCGCCGGGCAACAACGGCACCGTCTCGTCGGCCCACTCCAAGCCCGGTACTCCTTTCAAGAAGTCCTGGCAGCTCGCCACGACGATGAAGGAAGCCGTGGCCGTCATGGACCACAACGACATCTGGGGCAACGCGGGCATGGAAATGGTGACGGGCTTCCCCGGCCGCCCGTCGACCTGGACGAACAACTACATCCATGACATGGCCGACACGGCTCGCGACGTCTACCATCACGACGGCATCGGCCCGCAGAGCGAAGGCAACGGCGGTCCCATGATCGTCCACCACAACACCCTGGCCTCGGTGGGCAACACCAACGCCCTGGCCCTGCAGGGCAACGGCGTCTACCAGAACATCAAGGTCACCAACAACTACGTCTCCGGCTGGGGATACGCCATCAGCATCGGTGTCACCAACAACGCCAGGAACATCACCGTCACCGACAACGTGTTCTCGGCGGAACTCGAGCAGCTGTACGGCTTCCTGTACGGCAATTTCTGGAGCGGATCGGCCCGCGGCTCCACCTGGCGCCGCAATCTCATCCAGGCCCGTCCGGGAGACGGCAACAGCAACTATTCGACCGCGGACCACGGCAGATATCTGTGGCCGACCGGCTCCGAGACCCACACCACCGACTACAAAGGCTGAACCCGTCACCAGATGACGGCGCCGCGGCACACGCGCCGCTCTTCACGCGCCATGCCGCGCAAAGAGCGGCGCCCCTCCCTCCAGCACGAGAGGCGGGCCGCCTCGGTGCGCCGTTCGGGTGTGCGCTGCTCGGGTGGTTGGTCTCGTTCATTCCTGAACGGCGTCGGCGCGCCCGCCTGGTAGCGCTGTGGCTCATACCGCTCTGGCCGCTGTCGATCGCGGTGGGCGCGGTGTTGGCCTACACGCTCTACTGGCCGTTGTCCGTGTGACAGTTAGCGCAAGGCGCTCGAGTAGGCGCGTCGCGTCTTCTGTTCGGTCATCTAGCCGGCGCAGGGGCAGGCGGGCCCGAGAGTGGGGTCGGGGTCGAGCTGGTCGGCGGCGCGGCGCAGAGCGCGGGCCACGCGGACCCCGACGCGCTCCACGTCGCCGCCCGGTCGCCGCGGCGCTCCGGCCGGCTTCTCCCGCGCGTTGGAGCCGGATCAACCGCACTGCAAGTCGGCGACTCTACGCTGCCGCCATGCGCCTGACCGCCTCGCTCGCCCTGTTACCCCTGGCCCTCACCGGCCTGCTGTGCGCCGGCCCGCTGACCGGCACCGCCCATGCCGGGCTTCGCCGGGGCCGACGTCACCGACCTCGACCTCGGTTACGGCGACACCGGCGCCGACCTGTCCGGCTCGCACGCCACCCTCGCGCTCGGCTGGAAGATCTTCTGGGGGATCCTCGCAGGACTGCTGCTCCTGATCGCCTACGGCGTCGCGAGAGGCTCGGTCAAGCGCCGCCGGGCTCGCCGTGAGCATGGGGCCCGTACCGCCGCCCGGCTGGCTGAGGTCAGGGCCGAGCTGGCCGAGGAGGTGACGCGCTTCGGCGAGGAGATCGACGCCGCGGACGACCGCGCGCGGGAGGCGAGCGCCACGGACTGGCACCGCGTCCTGGACGCCTACGAGCAGGCCAGGGAGCAGGTGGACAAGGCGACCGTGATCGGAGACCTCAACCAGGCGCGCGACACGCTGACCCGGGGACGCAAGGCACTGAAGCGGATCACCGGCACATGACGGAACGCGCACGGCTCCCAGGGCGTACGTCTACCGGCTCGTCGGCCATCGGAGCGGCGGCATCCCGATGGCCCTGCCTTCCACGCGCCCGGCGAAGGTGACCACGACCTACCGGGTCTCCGGAATGGCGGCCGCGGGTACCCCGCCGGCCGGATTCCGCTTCGCCGACGGTTTGCGATGAACAGCCGTCCTCTTTGTTTTTTGCGGCGACCGGTGCGGGCATGACAATCAACGGGCTTATTCGGTCCGATCGCAATCTCAATGGGAGGTATAAATGGCTGTCGGCGCTGTTGCCCGCAAGTCAGACCACTGGTTCAACCTGGTTGACGTCAACGGCGATAACAGGATCGAGCGCAGCGATCTCCAGGCCCTCGGAGAGAGGATGCTGAAGCGCTTCAACCTGGACAAGACGTCCGTCAAGGGAAGGCGGATCACCGAGGCGTACGACCGGTGCTGGACGATCATGGTTGAGGCCATGGACACGGACAGGAACCACGCCATCTCCAGGGAGGAGTTCCGCTCCTACATGGAGAACAACGCCAAGAGGGAGAACGCCGACGAGTTGCTGCGTCCCATCACCGACGCCGAGTTCGAGGTGGCCGACGTCGACGACGACGGCTACCTGTCCCGGTCCGAGTACGGGGCGCTGCTGGCCGCCATGGGGCTGTCCGAGAATGACGCCCAGGTCGGTTCGCAGAGCATCGACACCGACGGTGACGGTCGCATCAGCCCCGAAGAATACTTCCGGGCGTGCCGCGACTTCTTCGTCGGCAGCGAAAACCTCGGAGCGCGCAGCAGCAAGACTTTCGGCGCGGTGTGACATCTGCTAGATAGCCGGAATCGGCGGCCACGGAACGACGTGGCCGCCGATTTCATGTTTCAATTCTTCCGAATTTCGCCGAACAATTTCTGTCCTGCGGACAGTCGGGCCGTGCAGCCTGACCTGGTCCGGGTGAATGGATCACCAGGTGACAGGCAAGGACTCCAGGCGCCGGATCAGGAGATCCGACCGCCACGCCAGCAGTTCCTCCGGTACGGCGAGGCACATGGACGGATGCTGCGTGAGGGAGGAGGCCATGACCCTCATCAGCATGCGCACCAGGGGGGGACCCATGCAGTGATGCGTACCGTGCCCGAAGGACAGATGCGGGTTGGTCGTGCGGTGGAAGTCGATCTCACCGGGATCGGGGAACGCGGACGGATCGTGATTCCCCGCGGGAAGGGCGGGCAGGACCTGCTCTCCTGCCCGTACCAGGGTTCCTCCCACCTCGATGTCCTCCGTGGCGTAACGGGAGAAGGTGGCGTGGGAGGGGAACGGCGCGTAGCGCAGGAGTTCCTCGACCGCCTGAGGGATCAGTCCTGGATCGGCCTGCAGCTCCCGCAGGTGGACCGGCGAGGTGATCAGCAGGTAGGCGGCGTTCGTCAGTTGTGTCGTGACGTTGTCGATCGCCAGGAGGATGTCGTTGACCAGTTCCTTGATCTCCGGCTCGGTGAGTTGTTTCTCCCGATAGGCGGCGCCGGTGAGAGCGCTGACCAGATCGTTGCGAGGCCGGTTCCGCCGCTCGGCGATGAGACGGTCGGTGTAGTCGGAGATCTCTTCGACCCTGGCCGCCACGACGTCGGCGGAAAGCGCGGTGCTCGCGAATCCCTCGAACCAGTTCAGGAAGATCGACAGGTCCTGCTGGGGGATGCCGATGACGGGACACAGGATCTCCACGACCAGCGGCTTGATGTAGGCGTCGACCAGATCGAGCGGGGGCGACCCGGCCAGAAGCACGGTCATGAATCTGCGGGAGTGGCGCTCCGCCAGCTCCTGGAGTGCGTGGACGCGCTCGGTGTTGAACCCCAGCCCGCCGGCCACGGCTTTACGCAGTCGGGTCTGCTGGGGCGGGTCGGTGTTGAGGATGCTGTCCTGGAGGGGGAGGACGGTCAGGCGGGCCTCGTCGCCCCCGGGAGGGGGCGTTCGGACGAAACGTCGGTCGCGCAGCACGAAGCGGATGTCATGGAAGCGGGTCACCAGCCAGGCGTCGTCGCCGTAGGGCGGGCGGACCTTGACCAGCCCCGGCCGTTTGCGGCACCGCGCGTATTCCGGATGGACGTCGAGGCGGACGGGTTCCCCGAAAGGATAGTCGGCAGGTTCAGAAACAGTGTCCATATTCTCTCCGGTCTTGGAATCGTTCGTCGGCGACACGCGAGGGGCGGTATCCCGGCCCGTCGGCCGCTCATCGTTTCCGGAGCGTCGGCTCGGGACTCCCGAACGGGCTATACCCTTCTGAGGATCTGTGACCGACTGCCTGCGCCTTTCGTTGCACGTCGGCGGGACAATTGATTATCGGTTACACACTCCGGCCCGGATCGAGCAAGTTTTCCATCCGTTTCCTGTACCGTCGCGGATATTAGCTTGACGGTATGGGGTCCCGGCCTGCGTGATCGCTCCCTGGAGCCCGCCACCGGCGGACCCGTATCGATGGTCGGCGTCCGATGCGGCGTCGGCGATGGATCTTCCTCTCCTTGGGTTTGACGACGTGCGCGGAGTGGGAGATACCAGGGGCGATGGCACCGGCTGTTCCACCGTGAGCACCGGGTTCGCCACTCCGGCCCATGGGTTCGTCGCCATTCTTGGGTGACTGCCGTTTTTCATGGACCTACGGTCGCGGAATCAATTTCCGGTGAAAGTGGCTCCCTGGGCGCGCCGACCCGATGCAATACGTGTCAAAACTTCACCTGCGTGACGGAGTGTCGCCGCCCGGGCCGGATCAGTCGATGGACGATGATTCACATCGTTGTTCTCGGAAAAGGCTGTCATGTCAAGCCCTGAACGGATATGAGAAGCATCTCGCATGAGCATGGAAAGTGACCGGTTGATTTCGCGCGCACGCTCGGAGACCGAGGCGGCGTACAACGGAATCGCGGCCTTGGTGGACGCGGCCGCCGGACCTGATCGCCATTACGGTTTCTGGGCCGGATCGCACGACGGAGCCTCGATCGAGGAGGCCACCGAGCGGCTGACCGACCTCGTGGCGTCCAAGCTGCATGTGGGGCCCGGGTCTCATGTGCTGGACGTGGGCTGCGGAAACGGCCGCCCGGCGGTACGGATCGCACAGACTTCGGGGGCGCGGGTCACCGCGATCGACGTCGACCGGCATGCACTGCGCAACGGTGCCGAGCACGCTCGGTCGCGGCAGGTGGACGCTCTGGTGGAGTTCCGGCGGATCGACGCGGCGGACCTTCCGTTCCCTCCCGCTTCGTTCGACGCGGTGCTGGCGTTCGAGAGCACCCCGCATTTCGAGATCGCCCCGCTCTACCAGCGCATCTCCCGGGTTCTGCGCCCCGGAGGCCGCCTGGTGGTCGAGACCCCGTACGTTCGCACGCCGATGACCGAGGAGACCTGGCGGCGGATCGGCCCCTATCTGACCATGCTGAACGCGGTATCGCTCGACTCGCCCGAGCAGCACCTCTCGGCGGCGCGCGCGGCCGGAATGGCCGCCGTGGAGCTCGTCGACATCACCGACAACGTCCGCCACTCCTTCCCCCGCCTGGTGCGAGGGCTCCGGGAACACAGGACCGACCTGGAGGCTGTCGGCGGTGCGGCCGAGGCTGACCGGCTGCTGGACACCTTCTCCGCGTGGGCGGACGCCACCGAGATCGGCGGCGTGATCATGACTTTCACCAGGATGGAGCTCTGATATGACGGACGTCACGGTCATCGGGACCGGAGTGATCGGTTCGGCGGTCGCGCGGGCCTGTGCGCGGTCCGGACTGGAGGTCTCGGTCTGGAACCGTACGCGCGAGCGGTCGGACGTGCTCGTCGAGGAGGGGATCCACTCCCACGCGACGGCGGCCGACGCTGTCGCGGCCTCACCGATCGTGCTGATGTGCCTGCTCAACTACGACATCACCCATCGGGTCATCGACGAGGCGGCTCCGAACTTCTCCGGCAGGCTCGTCGTCCAGAACGCCAGCGGCACTCCCGAGAACGTCACCCCGCTGCGCGGGCGGGTGGAGGCCGGGGGAGGGGCGTACATGGAGGCCGCGATCCTCAACTACCCCGACGCCATCGGGACCGAGGATTGCTTCACGGTCTACGGCGGGGCCGTCGAGGACTTCGAGCGGTTGAAGAGCGTGACGTCCGCGCTGGGCGGCAGACAGGCCTATCTCGGCGCCGATCCCGCTTACGTGAAGGCGTACCACGTCGTCTCCAGCGCCTTCTACTACGCGTTCATCAACGGCTTCCTCGAATGCTCGGCCATCGCGGAGGCCATGGGCGTCCCGCTGGCGGATTTCGCCGAATCCGTGCCGCTCTACGACCCCGGTTTCCAGAACACGATCGAGGTCGGCCTCGACCTCATCGATCGCGGGGACTACACCTACGAACAGGCTCCGCTCACCTCCCACCTGGACGTTCTCGACAACCTGACCCGCATCGCGGAGCAGGCCGGGATCGACCGCTCCTATCTCGGCGTGATGCGCGAGCGCGTGCGCGAAGCGATGGACCGGGGCTACCGGCGCGAGCACATCGCGGTGCTCACCACGTGGTTCCGTGACCGCCGCGAATCGTCCGCCGGCCGAGTGCCCGTCGGCGGCGGGTGAGGCGGAAACATGCGCGGTATCGATCCGAGCGGTGAGAAGGTCGGCGCGCACCATCTCTTCGCGACATGGGCGCGGACCGTGCCCGACCGTGACGCCCTCGTCCACCGGGGCGGCCGGATGACCTACGCGGAGCTGGAGGAGCGCGCCACCATCCTGTCCGAGGAACTCGTCGCAGCGGGGGCGGGCGCGGGTGACGTGGTGGGCGTCCTCACGGAGCACTCCTACCTGCTGCCCGTCGTGGTATTGGCTGTCTGGAAGGCCGGTGCCGCCTATGTGCCCCTGCCTCCCGCACACCTGTCCAGGCGCACCGAACTGGTGCTGGCCGACACGGGTGCCCGGCTTGTCGTCTCCGAGCTTGACCCGCACAGCGTCCTGCCCGGGCGCGGTGTGCGAACCGTACGACCGGACGCACCCCGCCGTGCGGGAACAGGCGCCGCCGGGCGTAAGGATCCGGACGGCGGCGCCGCCGTACCTGATGGGGAAGACCTCGCCTACCTCCTCTACACCTCGGGATCGACGGGCGCCCCGAAGGGGGTGATGGTGGAGCACGGTGGCGTGACCAACCTGGCTGAGGGGCTGCGGGACCTGTTCGGCGACCTGGAGGGGGCCAGGGTCCTGCAGTTCGCGCCGTTCACGTTCGACGCCTGGGTGTGGGAGTTCTCCATGAGCCTGCTCAACGGGGGAACCTTGTGCGTCCCCTCGGCAAGGTCACCGCTGTGCGGCCCGGAGCTGAGCCGGATCCTGCGCGAGTTCGGCGTCACCCACCTGTCCGGCGCCCCGTCGCTCCTGGCGACCTTGCCGGACGATGAGTCGATACCGGTCACCACCATGACGTCGGGCGGCGAACCGCTGCCGGAGTTCCTGGTGGAGCGGTGGGGGAGGCGGTTGCGGGTGTTCAACGCCTACGGCCCGACGGAGGCGACCGTGTCCGCGACGGCGGGACGCTGCCTGCCGGGAGAGGGCAAGCCCTCCATCGGCCATCCGATGAGGGGAGTCGAGATCCACATCCTCGGCCCGGCGGGTGACCCCGTACCGGACGGTGAGACCGGTGAGTTGTGCATCGCAGGACGTGGGGTGGCGCGGGGATACGCGAACCGGCCGGACCTGACCCGGGAGAAGTTCGTTCCCGACCCGTTCTCCGGTCGCGCCGGGGCACGTCTGTACCGGACAGGTGACCTGGCCCGGCGGCTGCCCGGAGGCGTCATCGACTTCATGGGGCGGATCGACGGGCAACTCAACATCCGGGGGTACCGCATCGAGCCGGGCGAGGTCGAAGCGGCGCTGATGTGCCATCCTCGCGTCACCGGGGCTGTGGTGACCGCGACCGGGGAGGCCGAAGCCGTCAGGCTCACCGCCCATGTGCAGCTCACGGCAGGGCTGCCGCTCTCCTCGGGAGAGTATCGGGACTTCCTGGCCGATCTCCTTCCGGCGTACATGATCCCGTCGGTCTTCGTCACGATGGACCGGCTTCCGCTGACGTCCCACGGCAAGGTCGACCGCGGTGCGCTGCCCCGCCCGGAGGTCCGGCCACGGACAGCGGGCGGGGACACGGTCCCCGCGTCGGTGCGCGAAAGGGAGCTGGCCGAGGTCGTGGGACGGCTCCTGCACCTGGACGACGTCGCTGTCGAGGAGAACTTCTTCGATCTCGGGGGCACCTCGGCCGATCTCGTCAAGCTCCAGGCCGACATCAAGAAGCGCTGGGGGGTGCTGGTGCCGATCGCCGACCTCATGGCGACTCACAACGTGCGGCTGCTGGCGGCGTTGCTCGACGAGCACGACGGACACGGTGAATGCAGGGCCGAGAGGCCCGCCGGGAGCAGGAAGAGACTGCACGACGGCGGGCGCCGGCTCGGGGAGCGTCTCGGAAAGGAGCAGACGAGGTGAGCCCGACGAGCACCCGTGGGCCGGAGGCGGCGGAGCGTGATCCCGCGGGCACCGACATCGCCGTTGTCGGCATCGCCTGCAGGTACCCCGGTGCCCGTGGCCCCGCCGAGTACTGGCGGCTCATCCGCGACGGTGGCCGGGGCATCCGCGAGCTCACCCAAGAGGAGCTCGCGGCAGGCGGCGCGGGTCGGGAGCGGATCGCCGATCCCGCCCTCGTCCCCGCGGCCGGCGTGCTGTGGGACGCCGAATGCTTCGACGCGGTCTTCTTCGGCTATCCGGCGCGCGAGGCAGCCCTCATCGACCCACAGCAGCGCATGTTCCTCGAAGAGGCGTGGCACGCCATGGAGGACGCCGGTCACACACCCGAGCGGTTCGCCGGCACCGTCGGAGTCTACGCGGGCCAGACCCTCGGCACCCACCGCGCGAGGAACCACCAGACCTTCCTCGGTACGTCCGCGGACCTGCTCATGGCGGCCGACGACAAGGACTTCCTGCCCACCCGGGTTTCCTACAAGCTGGGCCTGACCGGGCCGAGCATCGCTGTGCAGACCGCCTGCTCCACGTCCCTGGTCGCGATCCATCTGGCCTGCCGGGCGCTCATCACCCATGACTGCGACATGGCTCTGGCCGGTGGGGTCTCCTGGACCCCTCTGCGCCGTCAGGGCTACCTTCATCAGGAAGGCGGCGTCTGGTCCGCCGACGGCCAGGTCCGCTCCTTTGACCGTGACGCCTCGGGCTTCGTCCCCGCCGACGGCCTCGGCATCGTGGTCCTGCGCAGGCTCGACGACGCGCTCGCCGACGGGGACCGCATCTACGCCGTGGTCAAGGGGAGCGCCGTCAACAACGACGGCTCGGACAAGCTCAGCTATGCGGCGCCGGGCGTGCGCGGCCAGCAGGCGGTGGTGGAGGCGGCGCTCGCGGTCGCCGCGGTCCGCCCGGACACCGTCTCCTATGTCGAGGCCCACGGGACGGCCACCGCGATCGGAGACGCCGTGGAGGTCGCCGCGCTGACCCGGGCGTACCGGGCCGCCGCCGCGGTAGGCCGGGGGTACTGCCGGGTGGGTTCGGTGAAGTCCAACATCGGACATACCGACGCGGCGGCCGGGGTGGCGGGTTTCATCAAGGTCGCGTTGATGCTGTACCACGGCCGGATCCCACCGAGCCCCGTCACGCCCCTGCGCCCCAACCCCGAGATCGACTTCGAGACGAGCCCGTTTCGCCCCGCGGTCGAGGCGGCGGACTGGCCGGAGACCGGCGCCCCGCGCAGGGCGGCCGTCAGCGCCTTCGGCATCGGAGGCACCAATGCCCACGCGATCCTCGAACAGCCACCGGCCCTCCCGGCCCGGCCACCCGCCGAGCCGTGGCAGCTCGTGGCCCTGTCGGCGCGTGACGACGCAGCCTTGGCCGAGCTGACCCGATCCTGCGCCGACGCGCTCCAGGACGCCTCCGACACCGAGTTCGCCGATCTCGCCTACACCCTGGCAGCCGGACGCCGCCACTTTCCCCACCGGTACGCGGGAGTCTTTCGCGACCGATCCGCCGCCGTGGCGGCCCCGCGGGAGTGGGCGACCGCAGGGCGGTTCTCACGCGCCTGGGCGACCCGAGACGACGTGGTGTTCATGTTCCCTGGAGGGGGGACGCAGTATCCCTCGATGGGGCGGGAGCTCTACCGCGACGAACCGGTCTTCCGCATGGCCGTGGACGAGTGCCTGCGCCTGCTGCCCGACCGTCCCACCGCCGAGCGGCTGCGCGCCCTGTGGGCCGCGCCGGATGCGAGGAACGCGGCCGAGGAGACCGACCCTTCACTGGCGCTACCGGCCGTGTTCATCATGGAGATCGCGCTGACCCGGCTCATCGGATCCTTCGGGGTCAGACCCGCCCTGCTGATCGGGCACAGCCTCGGGGAGTACACCGCGGCCTGCGTCGCCGGCGTGGTGTCGCTGCGCGACGCCCTCGCGATCGTGGCCAAACGCGGTGAGCTCCTGTCCCGGCTGCGCGACGGTGCGATGCTCGCGGTCTCGGCCCCGGTACGGCAGGTCGAGCCGTTCCTCGGCGAAGAGGTCTGCCTGTCGGCGGTCAACGGGCCGGGAGCGTGCGTGCTGGCCGGCCGGTCCGCTCGGATCGCCGAGGTCGGCCGGTCGCTGGACCGGCAGGGGATCGCCTGGCGCCTGCTCCCGCTCAGCACCGCCGCCCACTCCCACCTGGTCGATCCCGTCCTCGACGAGTTCCGCGACTTCCTGAACGGCATCGAACTGCGGGCCCCGTCGGTGCCCGTGGTCTCCGACGTGACAGGGGATGACGAGGCCGATCTCAGTGACCCCGAGTACTGGGTCTCCCACCTGCGCCGGACGGTCCGGTTCGACGCGGGGCTCGACCACGTCCTGGCACGGGGCCCGAAGGTCCTCATCGAGATGGGGCCCGGCACCACGCTGACCACGCTGGCCGGAGCACGGGTCGGTCAGGACTCCGTCGTCATCAACACCACCCGCCATCCGCTGGACGAGCGCCCCGACAGAGAGGTCCTGCTCCGCGCGCTGGCCCGGCTGTGGGAGGCCGGAGTCGACGTCGACCTGCCCGCGCTCTGGCCGCAGCCGCGCCGACGGCACCCCGCGGCGCCCTATCCATTCGCGTCCACCCTGCACCTGCCCGAACCGACACACGCCCCGGAACCCGCGCCCGCTCGGCGCTCATCTGAAGGGCTCTACGGGGTCAGCTGGAAACGCGCCGTGGAAACGGATCCGGCGGATCCCGGGACGGCCCCGGACGAGACGGGATGGATCCTGTTCTCCGATGTCTCGCCCCTCGCCGAGGCGATCACCGCCGAGCTGGAGGAACGGAGAGCGTCCGTCACCGTCGTCACCCCGGGACGAGAGTTCCGGCGCGGGTCCTCACCCCGGGCCACGACCATCCCGCGGCACCCCGAACACTACGAGATCGACCCTCAGCGTCCCGAGCACTACGAACGGCTGCTGAAAGCGACCGAACAGGGACCGGGCAGACCCCTGCGGATCATCTGCCTGTGGGGAGCGACGCTCCCCGCGGACGTGGGCGGGCCACTGAGCGAGATCGTCGGCCTGGCCCACGCGCTGGGCGGCCGTCTCGGGAAGACGGATCTCTGCCTGGTCACGACAGGAGCCCTGGAGATCACCGGAGGCGAACTGCTCGATCCTCGGGCAGCTCTCACGATCGGAGCCGCCGGACCGCTCCGCTGCGAACTGACCGACGTGCCCGTCCGGCTCGTGGACGTGGACGCCGACGACAGCGCAGACCACAGGCGACGGGCCAGGCAGATCCTCGGCGAGTTCTCCCGCCCTCCGCGGCAGGACCCCGTCGGTCTCCGGGGAGGCCACCGATGGCTGCGGGGATTCGAGGCGCTGGAGACACCGCCAGGGGCGGGTCCCTCGTTCCGCCCCGGCAGAACCTACGTGATCACCGGCGGAACGAGCGGGATCGGCCTGCGGCTGGCCGAACATCTGACACGCCGCCATTCGGCGCGGCTCGCCCTCATCGGTCGGGGCACGCGTGACGCGTCTCCCGCGGGCGAGTCCGGTGTGGATGTGCGAGCACTGCTCGCGGGGCGTGAGAACGACATCCTGCTCCGCCACGCGGACGTCGCCGACCCGGCGGCCCTCGGCGAGATCCTGCGCGAAGTCCAGGTGAGGTTCGGCACGATCCACGGCGTGATCCACGCCGCCGGCGTGCCAGGCGGCGGCATGGCGCAGTTCCTGGACCGGGAGAGCATCGACGCCGCCCTGCGGGCGAAGACCGTGGGAACCGCCACCCTGGTCTCCGCCCTCGCCGAGACAGGCGCGCGCCCCGAATTCATCCTGTTGTGCTCCTCGCTCGCGTCCTTCTCCGGCGCTCCCGGCCTGTCCTGCTACGGCGCGGCCAACGCCTTCCAGGACACCTTCGCCCTGCACGCGCGCCGCGACGGGACACCGATCCTGTCGGTCAACTGGGACCGCTGGAACGGCGTCGGGATGGCCCGCGACGTGGAACGCCACCATCACGCCCTCACCGGCGAGGCGCTGACCGGCGGGCTGAGCCCCGACGAAGGGATCGCGGCCTTCGAAAGGTGCCTGGCGGCCGTCCCCCTGGGACAGGTCATCGTGTCCTCCAGCCCTCCCGGAGCTACCCACGCCCCCAGCCCGGAGTCCGCCACCGAGCCCCGGCCTGCGCGCTGGTCCGCTCCCGCCGTACCCGCGGCCGACACGTCCGGCCGCTCCGGCGACACCGGTGACTGGAGTCCCCACGAGCTCGAACTCCTGACGGTGTGGCAGGAAGTGCTCGGTGCCAGCGCCATCGGCAGACACGACGACTTCTTCAGCCTGGGCGGACATTCGCTCAGCGCACTCCAAGTCGTCCAGCGCTGCAGGGAACGGTTCGGGGCGCGGCTTTCGGTGAAGGCGCTCTTCAGCGCCCCGACGATCGAGGGCTTGGCCAGAACGCTCGCCGAGGCTCCGGCGGCCGGCGACGACACGCCAGGCGAAGGGCGGCTCCTGATGGATCTCGAAGGAAGTGACGTCCCATGACCGAAACGATCCCGGGCGTCTCCCGGCTCTGGCTCCGCCGGCAGCGGACGCTCCCCGAGCCACGGCTGCGACTCGTCTGCCTGCCCCACGCCGGCGGAACCCCGGCCTTCTACCGGGGCTGGCAGGCCCGGATCCCCGCGGACGTCGAGTTCGTCGCCGTGTGCTACCCAGGCCGGCAGGACAGGTTCAACGAACATCCGATCACCCGCATGGACCTCCTGGCCGACCACATCTGCCAGGCGCTGGCGCCCCTGGCCGACCGGCCTCTCGCCCTGTTCGGGCACAGCATGGGCGCCGTGGTCGCCTACGAGGTCGCCGTCCGGCTCATCACCCAGCAGGGCATCACTCCGCACGCGCTGCTGGTGTCCGCGCACATCGCGCCACCCGCGCACGCAGACGGCACCTGGAAGGTCCCGCTCAGTGATGACGAGCTCGCCGAGCAGGCGCGCTCCGCGGACCCGCTGCTACGGTACGCCCCCGAGCTGATGAGCGTGGTGATGCCCGCGCTACGGGCGGACCATGATCTCCTTCACGCCTATCGGCCCACGCGCTCGCCGCGGCTCACCATTCCGATCGTCGCCTACCGGGGAGCGGACGACGAGCAGGTGAGCCAGGAGGACATGCGCGCCTGGAGCCAGGTCACGGATGCCGGCGTCGAGTTCCGTACCTTCCCCGGAGGGCACTTCTACCTGCTGCAGGCGGAAGCGGACCTCGTCGCCGACATCGGTAACCGTCTCAGCTCGATTCCGGCCTCGGGCGCCGGCACGCGGCGCCTCGGCCGCGAGGAGCCCTCCGAGGTCGGCCCGTTCGTGAAAGAGGTTCCACGCCCGTGACCCCGCCCCGCTCGACCATCCCGATCTTCGTCCGCCGATCGAGCACCTGCCCGTTCGATCCGGCCGAAGAACTCGCCCGTCTCCGGGCCTCGGAACCGGTGACCCGCATCACCCTGTCCACCGGAGCGAGCGCCTGGATGGTCACCCGCTACACCGACGTGTTCCAGGTGATCTCCGACCAGGCCCGGTTCAGCTCCGAAGCCGCGATCGACGGCCCGATTCCCATACCCATGCCGGAAGGAGGCTTCCCCCCACCGCGTCCGGGGTTCTTCTCGACGTACGGTCCACGCGAGCACGGCCGCGTCCGGCGGATGCTCAACGCCGAGTTCAGCGCGCGCCGGATGCGGGAGTTCCTCCCGCGGGTCGAGAGCGTGGTCGACGACTGTCTGGACGCGATAGACCGGGTGGGACCTCCCGCCGACCTGGTCGCGGACTTCGCGCTCGCTGTCCCGTCACGGCTGTTCTTCGAACTCCTCGGGATCCCGGAATCGGACCGGCCCAGGCTCCTGCCGCACGTGGACATGCTGCTCGACTTCACCGCAGACCCGCAGGACCAGGCGGTCGCGTTCGGCGAGCTGGACACGTACCTGAGCGGCTTCGTCGGGGAGTGCCGCCGTCGTGCGGTTCCCGGGCTCGTCGGCAGACTGATCACCTCGCACGGAGCGGAGCTGTCCGACTCCGAGGTCGCCGGCATCGCCGCCCAGCTGCTGCTCGCGGGATACGCGACGACGTCCGGGACGATCGCTCTGGGCGTCCTGCTGCTGCTGTACCACCCCGACCAGGCCGCCGCGCTGCGTGACGGCTCCGCCGACACGGACCACGCCGTCGAGGAGTTGCTCCGCCACCTGTCGGTGGTGGCCTTCGGGAAGGTGTTCACCGCCGCCGAGGACACCACGGTCGGTGGCCAGGAGGTCAGGGCCGGAGAGTACGTCCTGTGCCACCTGCCGTCAGCCAATCGCGACAGGGACCTGGGCCCCGGATTGGACCGGTTCGACATCAGCCGCGAACCGCCGCCCCATCTCGCCTTCGGACACGGCCCGCGCCACTGTCTAGGAGCGGAACTGGCCAGGATGGAGATACGGATCGGCATCTCCCGCCTGCTACGCCGCTTCCCCGGCCTGCGTCTGGCCGTCCCGTTCGACGAACTGCGGTTCACCCCGATGAACGCGGCATACAGCGTCGAATCGCTTCCGGTGGCGTGGTAGCACCGCGCTGGGAACCAGCGGCCATCCGGACCGGACGGCGAGCGGAAACCCATGTGCGCAGGTCTCCGCGCGGCAGCGCGGCGACGGTCGCCTGTCGCTCTGTTGTGCCGGCGGCCTGCAGCGGACCCCTTTCAACGGATGGAGGAGAAATGTCGAGCGGATCGCTTCCCGGAACCGAAGACATCGCCGGCTCATACGAGTACCTGGCCGCCCTGACCGAGAAGGTCGGCGGACCCGACCTGCACTACGGGTACTGGTCGGGACCGGAGGACCGGTCCTCGATCGAGGAGGCCACCGAACGGCTGACCCGCGTGGTGATCGAAAGGCTGAAAGCCGTCGCCGGCGACCACGTGCTGGATGTCGGCTGCGGGAACGGACGCCCCGCCGTGGCGGTAGCCGAGACCACCGGAGCGCGAGTGACGGCGATCGACGTCAACGAGCACGCCCTGGAACGTGGAAGGGCCTGGGCGCGTGAACGCGGCGTGGAAACGTCGGTGTCCTTCGAACGGTGCGACGCCCTGGCCACCCCGTACCCCGAAGCCTCGTTCGACGCGGTGCTGATTCTGGAGACGACACCACACTTCATGCCGGAACCGCTGTTCGCGGAGATCGCCCGGGTGCTGCGGCCCGGTGGACGGGTGGTGGTCGAGACCCCGTACCTGCGCGCCCCCCTCACCGACGAGATGCGGTCACGGTTGGCGGCGTACTTCGACATGTTCCAGGTCCTGTCCATAGAACCCGAGGAGGCCTACACGAGGGCCCTGCGCGTGGCGGATCTCGAGATCGAGTCCACGGAAGACATCAGCGAACACACCGAACCCTTCTACGGCCGGATCCTTGAGAGATTCGACCGCCACCGGGACGAGCTGACGGCCGAATACGGAGTCGAGGCCGTGGAACGCGTCGAGAGCGCGATCTCCAACTGCGCCGCGATGTCCGGAATGGGCAGCATCCTCCTCACGGCGTTCAAGCCGGTCCTTCCCCCGTCGACCAGCTGAGCCGTTCGGGCCTGTGGCGAGGTATGCGAGCGCCGGCGGCAGGCCACGCACGCGACCCGAGCTGGTTTTTGACAGCTACCGGGCGAGCGGTTGATCACAATCCACAGGCGGTGGGGCGCCTTCGAAGAACGAGTGAACGGCCACCAGCTCGTGGCGTGGAGCCTGCTTGTCCGCTGGCGCACAAGCAGCTGGCTCCCTCCTGACGTCAGTTGCCAACCCGGTAGTTGCCAACCCGGTCAGGTGTCGGCAGGTTGGGTGAGAACGTTGATCAGCGAGCGCATGGTCTCAGCAGGGACTACGCAGCGGAAGCCGGTGTCGTCGTCGAGCATGTCGGCGTCGGCGTCGTTGAAGGCTGACGGTGTGGCACGCCTGAACGGGCTGGTGAAGGCGCTGCCTTTAAGTTCCTGACGGCCGGGCGTGGTTGGAGTGTTGAGCCACTCCCATGTGTTACCGCACAGATCGTAGATGCCGTAGGGGCTGGTTCCGCTGTGGTAGCGAGACACTGGCGTGGTCGCACCGATCATGGTTTCGCGGACGTTGCATTTGGCGGGGGTGAGCTGGTTGCCCCAGGGGTAGACGTCGCCATGCGGTCCGCGTGCGGCCTTTTCCCACTGGAGGGCCGATGGCAGCGCTTTGGCGGCCCAAACGCTGTAGGCGGTTGCGTCGTGCCAGGTAACGAAAGTGACGGGGTGGTCAGCGAGCTCAGGAAGCGGACCGCTCTCTCGCATCCAGTGCTGAGGAGCTCGATGACCGGTGGCGGCTGTGAAGCGTGCGTAGTCGCTGTTGGTGGTGGGGTAGATGTCGCAGTAATAGGCGGCCAGGTAGACAGGTTCGTTGCTGGTGCCGCTGAGGAAGGTCCCAGCGGGAATGAAGGCCATCAGCTTGCCGTCGATTGGGTGGCGCACGTGGTGGTCATCTCCAGGAAGCGGCTCAGTGGCGCGGGCGATGTCGACGATGGCGGAGCCGCTGCGGGCGCCCTTGTCCGTAGCCTCCAGCAGGCTGGCGAATCGTGCCTGGACCTCGGCGCTGGAGGCGGCGAGCGACGAGTCTAGAGCGGCCTGATTTGCCGGCCGCGGGTGAATCGTCTCACCTGCGGCTTCCCATTTGGACACCATGCGTTCGTGCACGCCGATATGGCTGGCAAAAGCCCGGATACTCATCCGCTTGGCCTCACGGAGTGCACGGATCTCACGGCCGGACCACGTTCTGACGAAGGGGGGCATGCTACTAGGGGCTCCTGAACGCGGGGATGGGGTAAGCAGCGGCTATAGCCGCTGGGTGGGGATGCCGTCGTATCTCTTGCGCAGCACGTCGAAGATGGGATGCTCCATGGGCAAGGGGATGTCGTCGATGCGCGCAACCGCGCGCACGCCGATGGAGGTATTGGTCGCGAACGCGGCCTGCATGCCTGCCACGTCGGCGAGGTTGACCGGCTGGCTGACCATCTGGTCGTGCACCTCTGACAGCAGCCGCATGGTGACCCCCTGCAGGACATCGGCCTGCGGCCAGATCACACGTTCGCCGTCGTAGAAGGCGATGTTCCAGGTGGCGCCCTCGGAGATAAAGCCTGCCCCATCGGTGAGCAGGGCGTCGTCGTAGCCGACCAGCTGGACTTGGCGGCGGTGCCAGATGGCGCCGAGAAGCCCAGCGTGCTTAACCGCGGGCAACTCACGCTGGTAGCAGACACTACGCACGCGTAGCGGCGCTACTGGTAGAGCACCGGCGGGGCGGGTGGTGACCAGGACGTGCGGCTCAGCGGTCGCGCCCGGATGGCCGAGCTCGAGCCCGGGATCGAAGATCGTCACCCGCGCTACGAACGATCCGGCCTTCTCCTGGGTCGCCCGCCGGATGAACGCACGGACACGATCGGGATCCAGTTCCGCGTTGAACAGTAAGCGACAATCGCGGACAAGGCGTTCAAGATGATATGAAAGGCCGCGTACATGCTGATTGTCGACGCGTATGGATGTGAAGTGCGCATAATTGACCAGCCCCAAGGTCTGCAGCGCCTCAGGACTGGCGGGAGCGCCGTTCAATTCGGTCATTCGCCCAGTCTGTCACCAGATACCGGGAGTTGACCGCCGAAAGTGCAGCAAAAATTCAGTCCTGAGGCGCCAGAAGGGCGTTGGCGCGGTCCTGTTCGGCCACCACGATAGGAGCATGTTCTCCAGAACGCCTGAGGCGGCGCCCGAGACGCCGCGGACGGGGCCGCCGCTCCCCGCCGAGGCGGTGAGCGTGCCTGATGGCATCGATACCCAGCGGCCGAATATCGCGCGGGTGTATGACTACCTTCTCGGCGGCAAGGACAACTTCGAGGCCGACAGGAAAGCAGCGGAGAAGATCCTGGCCGAGGCACCGCAGACCCGGATTATGGTCCGGGAGAACCGTGCCTTCCTCGGCCGGGTGGTGAAGTTTCTGGCCAAGGACGCCGGAATCAGCCAGTTCTTGGATATCGGCACCGGGCTGCCCGCTGCCGGGAACGTGCATGAAATTGCCCAGGCGATCAACCCCGAGGCGCGCACCGTCTACGTCGACAACGACCCAGTAGTGCTCTGCCATGCGCGGGCGATGCTGGCCACCACCAGTAAAACCAACGTACTGAAGGCGGACCTGCGCCAGCCTCAGGAGATCATCGCACAGACGCAAGGCTTGCTCGACCTCAGCCAGCCAGTCGCCGTGCTGCTGGTGGCCATCCTGCACTTCCTCCCCGATGGCGACAATCCGCGCCAGATCGTGCGCTCATTGCTCGACGCGATGCCTTCCGGTTCCTATCTGGCCTTGACACACGTGGAGTACCAACCACAGCTGGCCAGGGCCGCCGAACGGCACTACAAGCCCGCAAATGGCCGGGCTGTCTTCCGGACTCGCGAGCAGATCGCAGTGTTCTTCGATGAGATGAACCTGATCAAGCCAGGGCTGGTGCACGTACAGAAGTGGCGACCCGAGCGTGAGCTGTTCGGCTGGGAACACGATGTGGCCGTCTACGGTGGCGTCGCTTTCAAGCCATAACCGCCGCGGCGACCGGGGCTGGGGGCATCGAGGTGCCCTCAGCAATCCTGGCTCGCTCCTCCTTCGAGCGCACGGGACGCTCCTGTGGCTGACCTTCAGCAAGCCGGAGCCACCACCGTCTGGATATCGACTCGCGGTCAGCACACGCCGCCCCATCACACTGCAACCCATCTCGCGCACATGCAGCTCTGGGACCCCGGTTGAGGCCGGCAAGCTCGCCCTCCCCGACGTGCCGTACCCCGCTGCTGGCTGGGTCTTCCGCGAACGTCGCATCCAGCTGGTTATGGCCCGGACGTTATTGCCGCCTTGGCTAACCCTTCAGCCTCAAGCACGAGTACCTCGCGACGATTAACTGGAAGGGTCTGCCTATGCCGCGCCACACACACGGCGTTACCCGCTTCGGTCGTTCGAGTATCCTTGCCCAGCTCTCCGCTCGAGCGGCACTCGCCGCCTGCGCCGCGGGTGGGATCGGTGCCGCCTACCAGACATGGGCTTCGCGCCGTGACCGGCGGCGGATTGCCGCACCTGGCGTGCTGGTGGACATCGGCGGCCGCCGCATCCACCTGTGGCGCGATGGGGTCGGCTCGCCCACCGTGGTAGTAGTCCCTGCGCTCGGGGAGCCGGCGTTGAACTGGGCAGGTCTGCTGCCCAAGCTAGCCGCGGAGACGACGACTGTCCTGTTCGACAAGGCGCATCTGGGGTGGAGCGACCCAGCATGGGGCGCGGGGTCTGCTCGGCGGAACGCCGACGACCTCCGTCGTGCCTTGCGGCTGGCGAGAATCAGCCCGCCGTACATCCTGGTCGGACACTCCGCCGGCGGCTATGTCGTCCGGCTGTTCTGCGCTGCGCAGCCCGACGAGATCGCCGGGGTGGTCCTGGTCGACTCCAGCCACCCGGAACAAGGCCGCCACTTTCCATGGACGCGGACCCACATGCTCTGGCGCATCCTGAAATGGCGGCTGACCCCACTTGGGCTGCGGCGCTTGGTCACAGAGCTCGGCTGGGACGGCGCGGCAACGCGCGCGATCGCTGCGCGGCGGCTTCCGCCTGAGTGGGATCAGGCCGGTATGGCACTGGACTTCAGCGATCGACAGCGACGCGGACAGCTCCGCGAAATGCTGGCAACCATCACGATCAACCCATCCCAGGTTCTCCGTGATGCACCCACCCTAGGTTCGATTCCGCTCACCGTCATCAGCTCTAGCCGTACCGATCCCACCCTGACCGACCTTGCGCACATTGCTGAGCGGTCGGCGTTCTACGACATCTGGGAGCCGCTGCAAAAGGATCTGACGACTCTGTCATCTGAAACACGGCACGTTGTGGCCGACCCCGCCGGACACCATGTGCACCGCCACCGCCCGGAGGTTGTCGTCGCCGAGGTGCTCGCTCACGTGCGGCGGGTCCGCGCCCAGGCGTAGATCGATGCTGGGTTCGGCAAACGGCTTCCGACCCTCACATGCTGGGACTGGCGGGAGTCTGCAGTGCCATGACGAGGCGACCAACCGGGCCATTCTTGTCAGCCGCCGAAGCGGAACAGAAGCGCAGGCTCATATAATGAGGGTGAGGTGCCCTTCGAAAGAACGGCTAAGCGAATCGAGCAATGCACGCCCTTTTTCCTGGCTTCCCATGGAAGGGCGGCCTATGCTCCCTCCTGGAGCGTAGGCAGCCATGCCCGTGGTCAGCAGATATGGGCGAGCCCCAGACTTGTGGTCATCGTCCTCGGTCACGTGACCGACGAGCTCGGGATAGGCGTGCAGGAGCAGCGAGACCTCAAGTTCGCCGGCGTGCATGTCCTCGCTCGAGTTCGTCACCAGACCAGCTTCTTGGCGCGCCGTGTCCCAGTCATGTCGAACGGGAAATAAGACCATGTCCGGACTGGTGACGTTGGCCTCCTGCACAATATTGGACAGCACGTAGTTCCCGCCATGCCCATTGACCAGCACCAACCGTGTGATCCCCGAGTGGCACAGCGACTGGCGAACATCTGTGACGATCGCGGTCAGCGTGGTGTGGGAGATGCTGACTGTACCGGGGTAGGCTGCGTGCTCATGAGAGCACGAGATCGTTATCGGCGGCAGAAGGAATAATCCGTAGTCCTCCGCAAGGCGTGTGGCGATGATGCTCGCAACCACGGTATCCGTGGCCAGCGGAAGGATTCCTCCGTGTTGTTCGAAGCTGCCGACCGGAAGAACGGCAACGGACGGCCGGGACGTTGCGATATCGGAGCTTGTGGTCATTGGCAATATATGACGTGGCCCATCGAATAGAGCGTTCACGACGATTTCCGTAGAGGCATTGGCGTGATCCTCGCCAGGATGTACAGCTGCCAGACGGCGCCCGCGCGGTCACCGGCAATGGCCGGCACCAGTGCTCGCTCCGTCAGCTCATTTTCGGCCAAGCGGACCAGTTTGCCCAGGGGTGCCAGAGGATTTGGTGGTCAGCTGGACCGCATCTCCCCTCCAGCGCCTTCGTGGCGAGCGCACGGGGTCGGCGTAAGGTGTGCGGGTGATCCATGGTGGAGGTAGATGATCTTTGACGTGGTGGTCGCCGACGTCAGGCTCGCGGCCCTGGAGTTCGACGACGCGCGAGCCTGGCTGGAACGGGCGCGTCGCTACTCGATGGAGCCGCTTGCGGCCGAGGTCTGGGTGACCGATCCGGCCTTCCAGCAGGTCCTGTTGGTGAAGCATCGCTGGCGGGGGTGGGTTCCTCCCGGCGGCAAAGTCGAGCCGGGGGAGAGTCCGCGCGCCGCGGCGGTGCGTGAGCTTGCCGAGGAAACCGGGCTGCGGGCCGAATTGCTGCCTGTGCCGGCGGCTGTCTCCGTGCGGTCCTACCGTGCCGACTGGTCGCCGACGCTGGGCCTGTCGTATGCCGCTATTGTCGACCGCGACCTACCGCTGGGCGGGGAGAGCGGGCAACCACCGCGGTGGTTTGGTTTGGGTGAGGAGCGGGAGTCCGTCTTCCCTGAAGACCACGACCGCATCCAGGCGTATGTGCGCTGGCTGGCGGCCGAGGATCCGGTTGGGGCGCGCTGCCAGCGTTCTGACCGGCGCTGACCAGTCACCTGCGCGGTCACCAGCAGGCCACGGCCAAGACCCCGCGGTAGGAGGTCCCAGAATTGTCGGTCGATCAACACGGCGCGCTCCTCGACGCGGCCCTAAGCTGTAATGACCACAGAGGTTGAGTGCGCCAAGGACACGAGCCCGATGTGATTGAAATGAGGGAGGGCCTGCGGGTTCGGTGTGGATTGCGACATCT
>NZ_JBSGJX010000045.1:0-72788 GCF_053605785.1 Nonomuraea sp. NPDC003754 | reverse complement strand
AACCGCGGGTCGGCCAGCACCGCCCTGACCAGGTCGAATCCGGTGACCAGCCAGCCCTCGTGCCCGTCGGGGAAGGGGAAGCGGCTGATCGGACCATGCTCGCGCGCCTCGATCAGCTCCCTGGGCGGGTCGAAGGGACAGCCGGGCTGACGCGAGGTCGGCAGCGTGGTGACGGTGTGGAGGGATTCAGTCATGATCTTTCCTGTGTTCGCGATGGTACGTGTCGTGTGGAGCTCGAAGGATGCGTGCAGGGAATGGAGGCCGAGCCACATGCTCCGGCCCACGGTGGAGGTCGTTCGTCATCCGCCCTAGGAGATCTTGCGGCGGTAGGTGTTCATGGCGAAGCCGTACGCGACGATGAGGATGCCGACGCACCAGGCCAGGGCGATCCAGATGTCGGTGCCGACCGGCTGCTGGGTGAACAGGGCGCGGATGGCGTTGACGATGGAGGTCATCGGCTGGTTCTCGGCGAAGATGCGCACCGGGCCGGGCATGGTGCCGGTGGGCACGAAGGCCGAGCTGAGGAACGGCAGGAAGATGAGCGGGTAGGAGAACGCGCTCGCGCCTTCCATGGTCTTGGCGGACAGGCCGGGGATGACGGCGATCCAGGTCAACGCCAGGGTGAACAGGATCAGGATGCCCGCCACCGACAGCCACGCCAGCACTCCCGCCGAGGAGCGGAAGCCCATGAGCAGGGCCACGAGCATCACGACCACGAGCGAGATCAGGTTGGCGACCAGCGAGGTCAGCACGTGCGCCCACAGCACCGACGACCGCGCGGTCGGCATGGACTGGAAGCGCTCGAAGATACCGCCCTTCATGTCCATGAACAGCCGGTACGCGGTGTAGGCGATGCCCGAGGCGACCGTGATGAGCAGGATGCCGGGCAGCATGTAATTCACATACGAATCCGACCCTGTCCTGATCGCGCCGCCGAACACGTAGACGAACATCAGCATCATGGCGATCGGCATGATCGCGGTCGTGATGATGGTGTCCGGGCTGCGCGTGATGTGGCGCAGGGACCGTCCCAGCAGGACGGCGGTGTCGGTGAAGAAATGCTTGCTCATCGTTGTTCCTTATGCCTTCGTGCCGACGAGGGTGAGGAAGACGTCCTCGAGGGTCGGCTGCTTTTCGACGTATTCGACCTTGGCGGGCGGAAGCAGTTGCTTGAGCTCGGCCAGGGTGCCGTTGACGATGATCCGGCCCTCGTGGAGGATCGCGATCCGGTCGGCGAGCTGTTCGGCCTCGTCCAGGTACTGCGTGGTGAGCAGCACCGTTGTGCCGCGGCCGGCGAGTTCCTTGACGGCCTGCCAGACCTCGATGCGGGCCTGCGGGTCGAGGCCGGTGGTCGGCTCGTCGAGGAAGATGATCGGCGGGTTCCCGATGAGGCTCATCGCGATGTCCAGGCGGCGGCGCATGCCGCCGGAGTACGTCGCGACCTTCCGTCCGCCCGCGTCGGTGAGCGAGAAGCGGGCGAGCAGCTCATCCGCGATCACGCCCGGATCCTTGAGATGCCGCAGCCGGGCGACCAGCACGAGGTTCTCCCGCCCGCTGAGGATCTCGTCGACGGCGGCGAACTGCCCCGTGAGGCTGATCGATTCACGTACGTCCGCGGCCTGCGTGGCGACGTCGAAGCCGTTCACCCGTGCCGTCCCCGCGTCGGACTTGAGCAGCGTGGACAGGATCTTCACGGCCGTGGTCTTGCCCGCCCCGTTGGAGCCGAGCAGGGCGAAGATGCTGCCCCGCGCCACGGTGAAGTCCACGCCGCGCAGCACCCGCAGCTCCTTGTACGCCTTCTCCAGGCCCTGCACCTGGATCGCCGCAGCTTGCTGTGTCGTCATCAGTCCGTCCTGTCCCTTGTCGTGGTGTTCTCGCCGGCGGCGCGCTCGATGGCGCTGGTGAAGCGGTTGCGCTCCCGGGTCCTGTACTGGCCGAGGGGGTAGTTGGCCACGAACGCCTCGACGAACTCCACCGGGTCCGCGCCGAAGATGTCGCGGATCGGGGTGCCGTCCGCCGCGCCCTGCTCGAACAGCTCGGCAAGGTCGTCGTACATCGCCATCGCACCCGCGCCGTCGGCCGGCCCGAAGTGCATCAGATACCGCTCCAGCGCTTCGACCGCGATGCGGTAGTTCTCGGGAAGCTGCTTGATGCGTGCCTTGTACTGCCGGTAGCGCTTCTTCTCCTCCAGCGACCCGGTGACGATCTCCAGGTACTGCAGGTAGCGGCTCTTCGGCTCGTTTGGTCCTGTCGTCATGTCTGCTTGCCTCCCTCGTGGAGCTGTTCGAGCCGGTCGGCCAGGAAGCTCCAGGTCCGCCGGAACTCTTCGAGGTACTCCCGTCCCTGAGCGTTGAGGGAGTACACCTTGCGCGGCGGCCCCTTCTCCGACGGGACCTTCTCCACGTCGACCAGGCCGCGTTGCTCGATCCTGACCAGCAGCGCGTAGATGGTGCCCTCGGCGATGCCGGAGAAGCCCTGCTCTCGCAGCCACGCCGTGATCTCGTAGCCGTACGCGGGCCGGCCGGACAGGATCGCCAGGACGATGCCCTCCAGCGTTCCCTTGAGCATCTCCGTCACGAGCTTGCCCATGGGACACCTCCTTTCGGCTACTTCGTGACACTGACTACCGGTACAAAGTAACACTCACTACTGGTACCTAGCAATACCGAATAGCTGAGAGCAAGAAGCGTGGAGCGAGTCCGTCATCCCTCAGGCCAAGACGGGCCCCGTCGGCCCACCGGAGAGTTCGTTCGTCGCGGACGAGGCGGGAGCGCCCGCGACCACGAGTGCGCAATCACTGAACGGTTCATGGCGTCCACCATCACCGAAAGCGCTGACACGAGGCCGTTGCCGTGCTGACACGGCACCGCAGCAGCAGGCCTACTCACCGCCGGGACATCCGCCGGCCTGGCACGCCTCCCCGATGGGGGTTCGGAGGATCCTCCCCGACGTCTTCACGGATCGGGGTCCCGTTCGCCGCGCGCTGCTACGGCAGGCGCGGCCTCGGGAGGGTGTTCAGGCGCCCCCCAGCACCTCTGGGGTCCGTCCAACGGAACGGCGCCTACTCGCAGAAGACGCGCAAGTGGCCATCGGGCTGCTCGAGCTCCACGATCGCCCCTCCCGCGCCGGCCAAGGCCCGGCTTCAGCAGTTACCCGGTCCTACCGCTCTACTGCACAGCCCAGCGCCCGCCGGCGCCTTGGGTCGGCGACGGGTGTTACTTCCCGGCCGTGCCGGGTTGCCCGCTGATGGACTCCTGATAGATGTCCGCGTAGGTGCGCGAGTCCTTGACCAGGTCGTCGCAGAAGGCAGCGACGTCGTTGCCGATGAGTTCCAGGACTCCCTTGCCGGCCGCGACGCCCTCCTCGAAGAAATCGACGATCCCTGAGAGCAGGGACCCGTCAGGCAAGTCGATCGGTCCGACCTTGAAGAGGTACCTCTGAATCTCCTTGTAGACGATCTGGTAGTCCGGCGGGAGCGCCTTGACCCGGGCCGTGTGCGCCCGCCACTGCTTCTTGCCCTCGATGATCTCCTGGATGCCCACGTCAGCCTCCCAGCCGGCCCAGTTTCCTTGCGACGTTCCTGTTCAACTGCTCGCGCCACCGGTCGCGATGGCTCCGAGCCCCTTCTCCGCCGGCCAGCGCCGCACAGAAGCCCTCGATGTCGTCACCCAGCACCTCGTGAACGCTCTGCCCATCGGAGGCTGTCTCTTCGAGCAGCCCCAGAGCATTGTCGAGAATCGGCATCAGGTTGCGGCCGGTGAAGTCCGCGTAGGGAAAGAGGTGACCCTTGATCTTCTCCCACGCCGCCCGGTAGTCGGCCGGCAATGCCGCGGCCCGGGCTTCGAACGCCTTCCACTCCCTGGTGAGATCGCCGCCTGTCACGGTGTCCCAGAAGTTCATCTGCCGCCCTCCTTGAGCTTGTCGATCCGTGAGGAGACGTACTCCCATTTGGCCCAGAACCTCACGAGTTCTTCGCGCCCCGCGTCGTTGAGCGCGTAGAACTTGCGCGGCGGGCCCATCCCGGAGGGTCGTTTCGTCACCTGGACGAGCCCGTTCTTCTCCAGCCGCAGCAAGATGGTGTACACCGTCCCCTCGACGACGTCGGTGAAGCCGAGTTCGTTCAGCCGACGCGTGATGGCGTACCCGTAGGTCTCCTCGCTGCCGATGATTTCCAGCACGCAGCCCTCAAGCGTGCCCTTCAGCATCTCCGTCAGGTCGTCCATCGTGGGTCCTCTTCGGTCTCCTGGTACTTTGTAGTACCGAGTACCACTATACAGTACCACAGAGTAGTGAACCAATGCCCAGCGAGCGGCGGCAGGGATTCGAACCCGACCTCGGTCGAGGCGACCGACTGGGACCGGATCGTGGTGCTCTACGAGGCACTCGGCCGGGTCGCACCTTCGCCGGTGGCTGGAGCTGGCGGCCCGGCTGTGCGCCAACCAGCGCGAACGCTCGGTGCCGCTGCGCAAGGCGGCCACGCTGAGCTGACTTCTCCAGCTCGGCCAGCCGGGACTCAATCGGGCCCAGGATGCATGCCGCCCTACATACCCGCGATCCGGTTACAGCGGCGTTAACCGTTCCGTTCACCGCGGCGTAACCCGCCTTCGGCCACCTTGGGCTCGTGATCAGAGCCCTTTGCTCCGCCATCCTGCTGACGGCCTGCTCGATGTCCGCGCCGGCCCCGGCCGCCCCGCCGCCCCCGGTCGCCCAACTGGCCCTGCCGGTCCCGGTCGCCCGGCCGGCGCCGGCGTCCACGCCGGCCGCCGGCTGCGCCGCCATCACCGCACCACCACCGGCGCCGGCGCCGCCGACGTCGGTGAACACGCTCCGGCAGGCCTACTTCTGCGTGCTGGACAACTACTACAGCGGCCCGGCCATGGATCCGAAGGCGCTGCTGAAGAGCGCCTTCGCCGCCTACACCCAGGACCTGATGCGGCACGGCGCCGACCGGGCGGACCTCCGGCTGCCCGCCCTGACAGGCAACCGCGACACCGACTGGGACGCCGTCGCCAAGGTGCTCGGCACGGACGAGCCTGCCGCGCTACGCGCCGCGATCACCGGCATGGTCGCCGGCCTGCACGACAACCACGCCCGCTGGATCAGGCCGGCCCCGCCGCCGCCGGGCGGGCCGGCAGGAACGGGCATCGTGGGCCTGTCGGCCCTGCAGGGACCGCGGCTCGACCCCGCCGCCCGGCCGCCGCTGTACATCACCCGCGTGCTGCCCGGCAGCCCCGCCGCCAAGGCCGGCATCAGACCCGGCGACATCGTGGTCAAGGTCAACGGCGTGCCGGCGTTCGTCGGGGACACCCCGAACCAGGGCATCATCGACGCCTTCACCTCCAGCACGGTACGGCTCACGCTCAGGCGCCCCACGACGGGACGGACCCGCACCGTCGAAGTCAGGCAGGGCCCCATCACGCCACAACCCCCAACGGTGACCTCCAGGCCGCTGCCCGGCGGTGTCGCCTACGTCCACCTGCCCGGATTCTTCGAAGGCGCCGCCGACCAGGTCATCGCCAAGCTGCCGGACAAGCCGAAGGCCGTGGTCCTCGATCTGCGTGGCAACGGCGGCGGGTCACCTCGGGAGGTGACGCGGCTGCTGAGCGCGTTCGCGCACGGCAAGGTCACCAGCTACTTCTGCTCGCTCAAGGGCGACTGCGTCCCGAACCGGACCGACGACACCGTGCCGCTTCTGGGCCTGCGCCTGGTCGTCCTCACCGACCGCGCCTGCGCCTCGGCCTGCGAGGACTTCAGCGCAGCCGTCAAGGACAACGGACTGGGCACCCTCGTCGGGACCCGCACCGCCGGAGCCGTCTCAGGTCCGGCCGAGGGGTACCTTCTCGACGACGGCAGCGTCCTGCTCCTGCCCAGGTTCAGGCACCTCGGGCCCGCCCGCGAGATCATCGACACGATCGGCGTGCCGGTCGACCACCACGCCCCCATGACCGCCCTCGACCTGGCCGCCGGGCACGACCCGGGCGTGGCCAAGGCCCTTGAGCTTCTGTAGAGCCGCCCAGGGCAGGCCCCGCGACCGGGGCCGAAGGCAGTCGTCACTTCGCCGGTTCGCGGTGGGTGGCGACCTTGTCGCCGCGGCCGCTGGGCGCCCTCCTGGAGACCGTCCGACGGGAACCAGGCGTGGTGCACCCGGATCCGGTACGGCCCCTTGCGGCCGTTGAGCGCGAGGCCGGTCGGTCGGAGTGGGGAACCAGGAGGGAGCCGAGCGCCACGGCCGAGGCGAGCCCTGCCACGGCGGTCTGCGTACGTGCGGATGTGGTGCCCGGCCCGCGCGTGAAGACGCTGATCGACACGGCGCGGCCGGGTGAGGGGGTGCTCGCGGCCCTGGTGCACGCCGATGACCCGCAGCCGGTGGGCGCGGCCGAAGGCGCTGTCGGACGCCTGGGGTCAGGCGATGGTGAGCGGCCCGTCGACCAGGTACGCCGCCAGCGGACCGGTCATCTGGGACCGTGCCGGCGGATGCAGGGCCAGCCCGTTGGCGAAGGTGGCGAGGTAGCCGACCTCATCGGAGCCCGTGGAGTCGAGGTCGGCGAGCAGTTCGACCGCGCGCGGGACCATCCGGGAGAGGGCGTCCTGCACGCAGTACCGGACGTACAGCGAGTCGGCGAGCGTCGACTCGTCCGGGCCGCCGTCGTCGATCCGGCGGGCGACGCCCTCCGCGGCCGACATCGCGCCCTCGGTCTCCACCAGCAGCCGGACCCGCTCGGACTCGGGCACCCGGTTGTCGAGCAGCACCCGCTCGACCAGTGCGCTGGCGGCCCCGAGGTAGCTGCCCGTCATCAGCAGTTGGAACCAGGCGAAGCCCGCGGTCAGCAGTACGTCCAGCTGCCCGTCGAGGTCCGAGGTCCGCACCAGCAGCTCCGGCGCCACCAGTACGTCGTCGAGAGTGACCTGCTCGCTCCCCGCCCCCGCCCCGCTGACGGTCAAACCCTCGCTTTCCGCCGGCACCAGCGCCACCGCCAGTTCCTCGCCCTGGCCGTCCAAGCGGGAGACCATGACGCTGGCGGCGAGCAGGCCCATCGACCGGGCCAGACTGTAGGGGCGCGTCACCCCGTTGATCAGTACCCCGTCGGGCCCGTCCGTGGCGGTCATCGAGGGGGAGAGGATGCCGGCGTCGGGGCGCTCCTCGGCGAAGCCGTACGCCACGAGATAGTTGCCGGCAGCCAGCCCCTCGACAAGCATCGACTCCGCGCCACCGTCGTGCGCGGTGGCAAAACCGACCAGGGTGGCCATCGAGAAGTGGTGCATGGTGGTGGCCACGGCCAGTGACGGTGTCCTGCTACCCAGTGCGCGCTGCACCCGCAGGGCGTCCAGGGCGGTGGCGCCCCGCCCCTGCTGGGAGATCGGCGCCAGCAGCCCGGGGCCGCCGCCGTCGCGGAAGAGCTGGATGCCGGGGCTACTCGGATCCTCCAGCTCCATGAGGGGTAACGCCCGCAGGCTCTCGTCCAACCCCGGCAGCAGCTTCGCCACGGTGGCGCGTTCCCGCTCCAGAAATCGCATGTCCTCCCCTATTCGTCCGGGACGACCACCCCGGTCGGTGGCCCAGGCCGACTCACCGCGCCCGAGGTGGCGCGGCAGCCGCCACACCGCCCCGGAAGCCAATGTACTTCGGCAGTACCGCGTGCGGGCGGCCCTTGAACCACACGCGCAGCGGCACGTCGGCGGACGCGGTCGGCCTCGCGGCGTCCGCCTCGGAGGTGGAGGTTCCCGAGCTTCTTCGCACCGCGCTCGGTCCGTGCCGGTGACCGGCGCCACGGAACCGTCGCCGGGCGCGAGGAGACCGACCACCTCGTGGCCTGTCGGCAAACGTCCCGGTGCCGGTACGCGTAGCCGGGTGTGCGGGTCAGAATCCCCGACGGGCAGCTGGGGCACGCCTTCGTCCCACCCCTTGATCACTCTGCCGACGCCGATCTGCGTCACGAACGGGCCCCACGATCGCGGGAGGAATCAAACTTCGTGCCGTCCTCGAGATTCCCGACGTAGTGAATCGCCACCTCGCCCCCTCACTGGAGGAAGTCTCGCCGTCTCCCGGCGACAGGCGTGCTGTCGTGACCCCCATACGTGCCGTCTTCCGCTGGATGATTCTCACGCAGCTCGGCGAGGCCGCTGGGATCAGCGCCAGTCCGCCCGGGAGCGCCGGCGGCGCCTCACCCCTGAACAGCTCGGCGGGCGGGGGCACGGGCCGGCGGCCGGGGCGGCGGTGCAGCCGTCGTCACGCCGACCGTCGCGGCGCCGGGCTCAGTACGGCAGGAGCCGGGCGAATCGAGGGGTGAACGGCGGCGGCCGCGTGTGACCATGGGGAGATGGACGGCACGATGACGGCCTGGGTGGTGCGGCGTCCAGGCCCCATGGCGACAGCGCCGCTGGAGAAGGTACGCCTGCCCGTGCCCGAGCCGGCCGCGGGCGAGGTGCTCATCCGGGTCGAGGTGTGCGCCGTCTGCCGTACCGACCTGCACCTGGCCGAAGGCGACCTGCCGCCGCGCCGCCCCGGGACGGTCCCGGGGCACGAGGTGGTCGGCCGGGTCGCCGGCCGCGGTCCTGGCGCCGACCTGCTCGCCGACGGCACGCGCGTGGGCGTCGCGTGGCTGCGGGCCACCTGCGGCACGTGCTGCTACTGCGCGCGCGGCGCGGAGAACCTGTGCCCGTTCTCCCGCTACACCGGCTGGGACGCCGACGGCGGCTACGCCGAGTACCTGGTCGCGCCGCAGGACTTCGTCTACCCGCTGCCCGGCGACCAGCCCGCCGACGCGCTCGCGCCGCTGCTGTGCGCGGGCATCATCGGCTACCGGGCGCTGCTACGGGCCGAACTGCCGCCGGGCGGGCGGCTCGGCGTGTACGGCTTCGGCGCCTCCGCCCACCTCACCACGCAGGTCGCCCTCGCCCAGGGGGCCACGGTGCACGTGATGACCCGCGCGGAGTCGGCCCGGCAACTCGCCCTGGAGCTCGGCGCCACCTCCGCGGGTCCCGCCTACGCCGCTCCCCCGGAGCCGCTGGACGCCGCCATCCTGTTCGCCCCGGTCGGCGATCTGGTGCCCGGGGCGCTGGCGGCCCTGGACCGCGGCGGCACCCTGGCCGTCGCCGGGATCCACCTGTCCGACATCCCGCCGCTGGTCTACCAGGACCACCTGTTCCAGGAGCGCACGCTGCGCAGCGTCACCGCCAACACCCGCGAGGACGGGCGCGCCCTGCTGGAGTTCGCCAGCCGGCATCCGCTGCGCGTCACCACCGTCCCCTACGGGCTCGACGAGGCCGACCGCGCCCTGTCGGACCTGGCGGCCGATCGGGTGACCGGCGCCGCCGTCCTCCAGGTCGGCGCGTAGTCATCCTCCGGGGCGACACGACCGGAGGGCGACGGCTGGTCGGTTCGACCGACGAGACAAGCCGAGAAAGCGAATGCGACCCGGGCCGCGGCGATGACCTGCCGGGGCCCGGGCCGCTTCGGTCAACCGAGTGTGCGGCCGGCGTGATCCCCGCTGACCGGTTCGAGGACGAATACCGGGATCTGGCGGTCGGTCTTGCGCTGGTAGTCGGCATAGTCCGGGTACGCGGCCACCGCCCGGCGCCACCATTGGGCCTTCTCCTCGCCGAACACCTCGCGCGCCCGGTACTCCCCGGTCGCCGTGCCGTCCTGGAGCTCGACGACCGGCTCGACGACCAGGCTGGCGTACCACTGCGGGTTGGCCGGCGCGCCGCCCTTGGACGCGACGGCCGCGTAGCGCCCCTCGTGCTCGACACGCATCAGCGGCGTCTTGCGGACCTTGCCGGTCTTGGCGCCTCGGTAGGTCATCAGCACGGTGGGCAGGCCACGGATGGTGACGCCGTCGGTCGTGCCGGTGCGCATGATCTGCTCGACGTGCTCGCGGACCCACGCCGACGAGCTCGGCTCGTAGTCGCCGGTCAACGCCATGCTCCGAGCAACGCGCCTGGCCGCGATCTCGCGACCGGACCGTGCCGGCGGCCTGGTGTCCACGTTGCCGGTCAAGGTCCTGAGGATGCCGGGCAGGTCTGCCACCGTTTGGGCGGGCAGGCCGGCCACGGTCTCCTCGGCCAGAGCGCACCACAGCTGCTTGACCTGGCCGGCCAGCGCCTTGCCGCTGTCGGTGAGTTCGACGATGCTGGCGCGCTTGTCGGAGGGGGCGGGTACGCGGCGGATGTGGCCGGCGGCTTCGAGCTTGCGCGTCATGAGCGTGACGCTGGGCGGCTCGCAGCCGAGCGCCTCGCTGAGCTGCGCCTGGATCATCGGGCCGGTCCGGTCGAGTTCGAGAAGGAGCGCCTCCTGGCCGGGGTGCAGGCCGAGCGGGGCCAGCAGCGCGGCGGCCCTGGCCCGGTGGCGCAGGCTCAGCAGGCGGATGGCCTGGTTGAGGGTGTCGGCTTGCTCGAAGTCCATGGGCTCTCCTTGACAGATTAGTTATGCAGATAACATTATCCGCATAACTAATCCTATGCGACATCGAGGGAGCCGACATGTCCGTGAAGGTCGCCGTCATCTACTACAGCGCGACAGGCACTGTGCACGCACTCGCGCAGGCCGTCGCCGAGGGCGCCGCCTCGGCCGGAGCCGAGGTGCGGCTGCGGCGGGTCGCCGAGCTGGCGCCCGACAGCGCGATCGAGCAGAACCCGCTGTGGCGGCAGCACGCCGACGCCGCCGCGTCGATCACCCAGGCCTCGGTCGAGGACCTGGCGTGGGCCGACGCGTTCGCGTTCGGGACGCCGACCCGGTTCGGCGCGCCCGCCGCGCAGCTGAAGCAGTTCATCGACCAGGCCGGCGGGCTGTGGCGGGAAGGGAAACTGGCCGACAAGCCGGTGACGGCCTTCACCTCGGCGTTCAACCGGCACGGCGGCAGCGAGGCCACGATCTTGTCGCTGGGCAACGTGTTCTACCACTGGGGTGCGCTGATCGTCCCGCCCGGCTTCACCGATCCGGTCGTGTACGCCGCCGGCGGCAATCCCTACGGCACGTCGTACGTGACCGGCCCGACCGGAGACGGCCCAGACGCCGCGGCGCTCGAAGCGGCCAGGTACCAGGGGCGGCGGTTGGCCCAGATCACCATCCGGCTGCAGGAGGACGGTCGCGTCACCGATGCCGACGGCAACGCCCCCGCACCCCTGGCCACGGCAGCCTCCCGGACCGCGTGAGCGGCGGGATCGGCAAGGAGGAAGTCATGACAAGCACCAGCACCGCATCTCAGCGGGCCAGGTCGCACGCCGGCCTCGCCTGGTTGATCCTGTCGCTGGCATGCGCCTGCCAGTTCATGGTCATCCTGGACGCGTCCATCGTCAACGTCGCCCTGCCCTCGATCCGCGAGGAACTCGGCTTCACGCCCACCGGCCTGGCCTGGGTGGTCAACGGCTACCTGCTCACTTTCGCCGGCTTCATGTTGCTGGGTGGCCGCGCCGCCGACCTGTTCGGCCCGCGCCGCATACTGATCATCGGGCTGTTGTTGTTCTCCGCCTCGAGTCTGGCCGGCGGCCTGGCGACCACTCCGGAGATCCTGGTGGCGGCCCGCGTGGTCCAGGGCATGGGAGCCGCCATGATGGCCCCGGCGACACTGGCCGTGATCAACACCACCTTCACCGAGCCGCACGCGCGGGCCAAGGCGTTCGGCGCATGGTCCGCCTCGGGCGGTGTGGGCGGGATGGCCGGCGCGGTCGCGGGCGGCGCCATCACAACCGGACTGTCGTGGCGGTGGGTCTTCCTCATCAACGTGCCGATCGGCGCGGTGCTGATCGGCGTGGCCGTGATGTCGCTGGCCGGCATGCGAACCGGCCGGCGCGAACCGCTCGACCTGGCCGGCGCGCTCACGGGGACGGCCGGGCTGGCCGCGCTCATCTACGGGGTCATGCAGAGCGCCGATCACGGCTGGACCTCCCCGCTGGTCGTCGGGCCAGTGGGGGCGGGCCTGCTCCTGCTCGTCGTCTTCACCGTGGTGGAGGCGCGTCTCGCCGGCCGGCCCATGGTGCCCCTGCGACTGTTCAAGATCCGGGGAGTGGCCGTCGGCAACGGCATGCTCCTGCTGTTCGGCGGAATCGCCATCGCGATGTGGTACTTTTCCTCGCTCTTCCTGCAGAACGTCCTCGGCTTCAGCGCGCTTCAAGCCGGGCTCGGGCAGACACCCGCGGCGGTGACGTTCATGGTGATCGCGCGATGGGCCGCCGCCCTGCTGCCGCGAACCGGCGTGCGCCCGCTGGTGCTGGCCGGCAGCGCCTGTTTCCTGACCGGGTTCGGCTGGTTCTCCCTGGCCAACGCCGACAGCGGCTACGTCACGAGCGTGCTCGGGCCCACGCTGCTCATCGCGGTCGGCATCGGGCTGACCTTCCCCACCCTCATGGCCGCGGCGACCGCCGACGTTCCCGAGGGCGACGCGGGGATCATCGGCGGCCTGGCCAACACCGCCAGCCAGGTAGGCGGGTCGATCGGCCTGGCGGTGCTCGCGACGGTCGCCGGCACCCGAGCCGCGTCGGAGACCGACGCGAGCTCGCCGGCCGCCGCCCTCGCCGCCGGCTACGACCTGGTCTTCCTCATGGCGGCCGGGCTCGGCCTGGCCATCGCGGTGGTCAGCTTGCTGCTGCCGCGGCACCGGCGCGGCTGACCGCCGGCGACGCCTCACCTGAGTGGTACCGACTCGGCTGCACCACCGTGGTGCGGTCGTGAGGAGGAAGTCAGACGGAGGGCTTGCGGAACTGTTCGATCAGCGCCGCGTAACCGTCGTCGGCGTGGCCGTCGGCTGCCGCACGTTCGGCCAGTGCCAGGAAGAGATTCGGCAACTCGGAGTTGACACCGAGGGCCTCGGTCTCCTGGATCAGGTGCTCCATCCCGCCCATGTGGACGGCGACGGTGGCGTCGGTGGCCGGGTAGCCGCCCTCGTCGATCTGCTGCGCGTACGCGGAAACGTAGTCGGTCGTCACCTTGATCGCGGTGTTGGCCAGGGCCGCGAAAGTCGTCGCCTTGACGTTCGCGGTGCCCAGCAGCGCGGCACCCTGCAGGAATCCGTTCAGGACCCCCCACATGATGCTCAGGACGGACATGTCGTACAGGGCAGACAGGCCGTGGTCCTCATCGAGGTAGACGGTCCCGGTCTCGCCGAGCGCCTGCAGGGTGGCCTGGTGCTCCTCGAAGGCGGCCTTCGAGCCGGAGTACAACAGCGTGGCCTCGGCGGTGCCGATGGCCTGGGGAAGGCCGAGGATCGCCCCGTCGAGGTAGGCGCTGTCGTTCTCGGCCGCCCACGCGGCGGTTTCGCGCGCTTGGGTGGAACTGGCCGTGGTCAGGTTGACGAGGGTACGGCCGGCGAGCGAGCCGCCGACCGGGTCCAGCAACCGGTGCACGGCGTCGTAGTCCGAGACGCAGACGACGAGTGGGCTCGCCTCGACCGCGCTCTTGACCGAGCCGGCCAGGGTGGCGCCCCTGGCGACGAGATCGTCAGCCTTGTCCGCCGAGCGGTTCCAGACGGTGGTCGGGTGACCGTTCTTCAGGAAGGCCTCGGCCAGCGCGTGGCCCATCAGTCCCAGGCCGACGACGGTGACCGGCGCTTGTGCGGCGGAACGGGGGGACATATGTGCTCCTGCGTGTCTCATGCGGCGTCCGCCGCGACGGGTGTGGTCGCCGTGGCCGTCCGGACGGCTCGGCCGGACATGTCGGTGACGTGGTCCTCGGACCGGTTGGGCGCTCGGCCGTCGCGGCGAGGCGGCCAGGCGGCGGTCCAGCCGTACCGGGGCCGCCTCATGTGAAGAACCCGACGATGCTGCGGATGCGGCCACCGGCGAACTCGACGACGTCGTAGCCGGTGGCGACCGTGCCGAGCTTCCAGCTGAACAGCGCGCGGTCGTGGTGGGCGCCGACCACGGTGTCGAGGGTGAACCTCAGGTCGCCGAGCTTCTCCCGGGCACGGCCGATCTCCTCGGACAGTTCGGCGTGCCCACGCAGGCCCGCGTTGTCGGGGTCGGCGTAGAGGGAGTCCTCGGTGAGGACGGACTTCATCAGTGTCATCCGGGTGGCGGCGTCCGGCTCGTTCCAGATGTCGAGGTAGGCGCGGATCACATCGATGGCGCTCACCAGCTGGCTCCTTCCGACGTGGATGTTGCTGTGGTTGCGGGGAGGGCCTGAGGACGATCAGGCCACAGGCGACGGTCAAGGACGGCCGTGACGGGGTCGCTTTCTCTACAAGCCGTCTTGTTTCTACACGCCGTTCAATTGGCCGCACGACGTAGATTAATCCAACCCAGTAGACTGTCAAGCGTGAGCGACCAGACGATGAGCCGCCGCGACCGGCTACGTGCCCAGACCAGCGCCGAGATCAAGGCGATCGCCATGAAGCTCATGGCGGACGGCGGCCCGGACGCCATCTCGCTACGCGCGATCGCCCGCGAGATGGGCATGACGGCCGGCGCGATCTACAGCTACTTCGCCACCCGCGATGATCTGATCACGACGCTCATCGGCGACGTCTACACCTCGGCGGTCGACGCCGCCGAGGCCGCCCGCGACGCGGTGCCGGAGACCGATCCGGGCGGCCGGATCCTGGCCTGGGCCCAAGCCATGCGGGAGTGGGCGCTGGCCAACCCCGAAGGTTTCCGGCTGATCTACGGCGACCCCGTGCCCGGCTACCGTCCGCCCGACGACGGCCCCGGCAGGCAAGCCGAGGCGCGTGCCTGCAGCGGACTGGTCGGCCTCGTCGCCGCCGCCTGGCCGACGGTCCAGGCGCGCCAACCCGAGGAGGGCGCCTACGACTGGGCGGATTTCGACCCAGAGCTGGTAGCCCATGTCCGGAAGGACTTTCCGGACCTGCCGCCGGCAGGCATCGCGATGACGCTGAGGGTGTGGGGCCGCATGCACGGGCTCATGGCCCTGGAGATCTACGGGCACCTCCGCACCGCCATCCACGACCCGGCCAGTGTCCACCGCGACGAGATGCACGACCTCATCGCCTCGCTCGGCCTCGTGTCCTGAGCGCAGCCCACCATCGGCGCCGACCGCCGCCGGCCTCGCCCTCTCGCAGCACGATCGCCCCACTGGGCCTCATCTCGCCGCCCGGGCCGGCGGCCGGCGCCCGCGCTGCCACCGTCCCGGCCACCGCCGTACTGCTCGCCCCTGCGGAAGTCGTGCGGCCGTCACGAGTGAACGGGACGGGACGTCCACCGCGCTCGACCGGTGATCCCCCCTGCGAGGTAGGTCCTCCCCCGCACGGGGGACGACGGCCGGCGATCGCCCCGGCAGAGTGGCGGGGTGACTGAGGAGCCGCGCACAGATGCCATCGCCTGATCTGCCGCCGTCCAAGGGCCAAGAGGTCCAGCGAACGTTCAACAGGATCACGGACTACTACGACCGGATGAATCGCCTCATGACGCTGGGGCGACATGCCGCCTGGTGTCGTGACGTCGCAGTGCGTACGAAGGTCCCTCCAGGTGGAAGCGTGCTCGATGTCGCCACCGGAACCGGCGTCATCGCTCTGGCCGCACTGGAGAAGTATCCGAACGCGACCATCCATGCCGTCGATTTCTCCGAGCGGATGCTGACGGAAGCGGCACGCAAACCGGGGGCCTCGGCCATCAGGTGGCAGCACGCGGATGCGAACGATCTGCCCTTCGGCGACGAGTCCTTCGACGCCGTCACGCATGGCTACCTCCTCCGCAATGTCGCGGATGCCGAGCGCGTGCTCCAAGAGCAGTACCGGGTGCTCAAACCCGGAGGCCGGGTCGTCATTCTGGAGACCTGCCCGCCACGAGGACCACTCCGTTACCCGGTGACTCTGGGTGTTCGTGTGCTGATCCCCCTGCTCGGCCAGCTGATCGCCCGCGATCGTGAGTCGTACGCATACCTGCAGGAGTCCACACTCGGGTTCATGACTCCGCAACAGGTCGTCGCGATCCTTCGCCGAGTCGGGTTCGCCTCCATCGCGTGGAAGAAGAAGTTCTTCGGCACCCAGATGATCATCACGGCCCGGAAACAGTAGCCGCCGGAGGATCTCGCCGATCTTCCGCTCGATCGGGCCGGCCGAGATGGTCCTTGGTCCGGACAGGCGTGGGGGGCACACCGCGGCCTGCGGGGCCACCAGGGGCGGGTCCGCTGGACGCCGGCTGGGCTGGGCGGCCCGCTGGACGAGGAGCGCCGGATGGACCGGCTGCCGGCCGGGCGCTGCTGGCCGGGCGGCTGCTGGGCGCGCGCTGTGACAGGGAGAGGGCCGGCCACACGCGCCCGTGGCCGGCTGCGCACGCGTCACAGGTCGGTGGCGATGATCTTGTCGATGTTGCGTTCGGCCAGCGCCGTGATGGTGACGAACGGGTTGACGGTGGTGTTGCCGGGGATCAGCGAGCCGTCGATGACGTACAAGCCGGGGTAGCCGGCGAGGCGGCCGTAGTTGTCGGTGGCCTTGTTCAGCACCACGCCGCCGAGCGGGTGGTAGGTGAGGTGGTCGCCCCAGATCTTGTAGATGCCGAACAGATCGGTCCGGTAGATCGTCCCCTCCTTCGCGTTGATCTTGTCGAAGATCGTCTTGGCCATGGTGATCGACGGCTGCTTCCAGGCGGTCTGCCAGTTCAGGTCCACCTTGCCGGTCGCGGCGTTCCAGGTGAACTGGGCACGGTTCGGGTTCTTGGTGATCGACAGGTAGAAGGAGGCGTAGGTCTCGATTCCGGTGGGCAGCGGCGCCACCTCGGCGAAGGCGCCTCCGGCGGCCCAGTTGTCGATGCCGCTGCAGGGAATGGTCGACTGGAGCTTGCCGGTCGGGTCCCACAGGTGGTTGGCGCGGCCGCACATGACGTTGCCGTTGTCGCCCCAGCCCTTGCCGACCTCGTCGTTCAGGCCGGGCAGCGCGCCGGTGGCCTTCAGCTTGACCAGCAGCTTGCTGGTGCCGACGCTGCCGGCGGCGAAGAACACCCGGTCCGCGGTCACGGTCTTGGTGGCCGTGGTCTCGCCGCCGGTGTCGATCTGCTCGATGACGACCGTGTAGCCGCCGCCGGAGGCGGGGGCGACCGAGGTGACCCTGTGCAGCGCCGAGATGGCGACCCTGCCCGTGGCGTTGGCCTGGGCGAGGTAGGTCCGCTGCAGCGACTTCTTGCCGTGGTTGTTGCCGTAGAGGATCTCGCCGGCCAGCGCGGACTTGGTGACCGTACCGGCGGCCTCCTGTTCCATGTAGTCCCAGTCGTACACGTCGGGCACGAAGACGAACGGGAAGCCGGACCGCTGGGCGTGCTTGCGGCCGACGCGGGCGTACTGGTAGTAGGGGGTGTCCTCGAACCAGGCCGGATCCACGGTGCCGACCCCGAGTCCGGCGTTGGCGCGCGGGTAGTAGACGTCGTACATCTCGTCGGCGTTCACCGACGGGAGGACCGCGCCGAAGTTCTCGCGCCGGGGAGTGACGGCCATGCCGCCGTTGACGAGGGAACCGCCGCCGACGCCGCGTCCCTGGTAGACCGTGATGCCGCTGAAGTCCTCGGCGTCCAGGATCCCGGTGTAGCGGGGGATGTCCCTGTCGATCGGGAAGCCCAGGAAGTAGTTGAGCGGCGCCTTGGTCCTGGTGCGCAGCCAGTAGGAGCGGTAGTCGGGCTGAAGCGTGTTACAGAAGATCTTGCCGTCGGAGCCGGGGGTGTCCCAGGCCATGCCCATCTCGATCATGTGGACGTCGACGCCCGCCTGGGCGAGGCGGAGAGCGGCGACGGCGCCGCCGTACCCGGTGCCGATCACCAGGGCGGGCACGTGCGCGCCCGAGGCGATCGGGGCGGAGGCGGGGACGGCGGCCGCGCGGGCCGCGGTGGCGTGGCCGCCGAGGGCGGCGGCTCCCAGCAGGGATCCGGTTCCGGCGATGAAGCCGCGACGCGAGATGCCGGTGGTGGTCGGGGGTCTGCTCCTCATGCGGTGCTCCTCACTCTCGCAAAACGAGAAAACGGTCCATATCTCGTCGCGCCTGGAGTCACTGCTGTCGGGTCAAGAGGGACGTACGGCGCGGGGCGACGCGCCGCTGGGCAGCCTGCACACGGTGTCGAGGCCCAGCACCCGGTTGAGCCGGCCGAACGCCAGCCACGAGCCGATGCTCATGCTCAACTCCACGATCTCGAGCTGGCTGTAATGCGCGCTCATCCTTGTCCAGAACTCCTCGTCCAGGCCGTGGTGATCCAGCGCGTACCGCTCGGCGTACTCGGCGGCCAACCGGGTGCGATCGTCGAAGGCGTCGGTGGTACGCCACTGGGCCACCGCGTCGGCGAACTCCGCCTCGACCTTCTCCCCGTCCCGCTCGGTCCGCCAGTCGAGACAGAAGACACAGCCGTTGATCTGCGCGATCCGCAGCCGCGCCGCCTCGAACTCGCGCAGGCCGAGAGTCGTGTGGGCGTAGACGGCCAGCGAGAAGTTCGAGGCCGCGACCCCGATGCCGGGGACCATCTCGCCCCACACGTACTCGATCGCGTCCTTGCCGTCGGGGATGTCGATTCTCATGGCCGTTTCCTTCCGAGTCTGCCGACGGCCGGGCGCAGGGGGACGTCGAGCGCGTCGTACAGCCCGGGTTCCGCGTTCACGAGCCAGTCGATGGCGCCCACCAGCCGGCCGACCGCGGTGGCGTTGCCGCCCGCCGACCGGTTGCCGCCCTCGTCGGTGGCCTCGACCGTGACCTCGATGCGGGGGCGGCCCTCGATGACGACCCGGTGCGCCCCCTCGCCGTCGGGCGGCGACGGCCAGTCCGGCGCGCAGGACGGGTGGATGCGGGTGACGTGCTCGATGACGATGCGCGGCTCGCCCTCGACGACGCCCTGCACCTCGAAGCGGACCGCGCCCTGGGTGCCGGCCTGGAACTCGCCCATCGAGCTGGTGCCCACCGTGGCCTCGAGCGGGCGCCGGTCCACGGTTTCGCGGATCTCGTCGAGTTCGACGCCGAGGGCCCTGGCCATCAGCCGTACCTGGCCGCCCCACACCATGGTCGGCACCGTCGGCGCGATCATCGGCGGCTCGTAGTCCATCGGCTGGCCCATGCCGACGATGTACCGGACCGCGTCGGGCTGGTCGTAGGTGGAGTAGTCGAAGATCTCCTGGCAGCGGACGGCGTCGATCGTGGTGCCGAGCCCGCTGATCAGCAGGGGCAGCACGTCGTTGCCCCAGCCGGGGTCGACGCCGGAGACGAACAGCGAGCCTCCGCCGTCCGCGATGGCGGCCAGCACCGGCTCCCGCAGTTCCGGCGGGGCGTTGCGCTGGTCGTAGAGCGCGTAGAGCGAGGCGGTGACGACCACGGCTCCGGTCCTGATCGCCCTGACGATGTCGGCCAGCGCCTCGTCGGGGCGGATGTCGCCGGAAGCCGCGTAGACCACGGCGCGCGGGCGGGTGGCCAGCACCGCCTCGACGTCGTCGGTCGCGGCGACGCCGAGCGCGTGGTCGAGGCCGCCGAGTTCGCCCGCGTCGCGGCCGACCTTGCCGGGGTTGTGGACGAGTACGGCCGACAGGCTGAGCGCCGGGTGGGCCTCGACGGCGCGGATGGCCGCGCGGCCGACGTTGCCGGTGCCCCAGACGATGGTGGGCGTCATGGGCGGAGCGTAGCAAGCGCTTGGTTAGGTGTATAGTGCCCGCTCCGCCCCGCCTCAGAGCGTGAAGATCACACGGTCGACCAGGCCGTTCCCGACGCGGCAGGAGACCAGCAGGTCGACGTCACCGCGCGACGTGCCCGCCGCATCCGCGAAGCAGGACCGGGCGGGCGCTAGTGTCGTGTCCCTGAGCGCGTGCGTTTCCAGCTGAAGGGGCGAGTGTCAATGATCTTCATCACCGCGAGGTTCCGCGTACGGCCGGAGCACGCCGACCGGTGGCCCGAGATCGTGGACGAGTTCACCAGGGCGACCCGGGGCGAGCCCGGCTGCCTGTGGTTCGACTGGTCGCGCAGCATCGAGGACCCTGCCGAGTACGTCCTGGTCGAGGCGTTCCGTGACGACGACGCGGGCGCCGCGCACGTCCAGTCGGAGCACTTCAGGAAGGCCCAGCGGACGCTGCCCGGCTACCTGGCGCAGACGCCGCGGATCGTGAACGCGAAGCTGGATCAGCAGGACTGGTCATTGCTCGGCGAGATGGCCGTCTCCCGAGACGACGCCTAGCGTCGGGGTCGCGGGTGGCCGCCCGCCGAGGCGGCGACTCCCCGTTCCTGTGATCGTCCCGCTCGTCGCCGGCGGCGGCCGCGCGGTGCTCCTGCCGGGCCGGCCGTACCCGAGCTAGCCTGGCAGGGTGAGCATTACCGCAGGTAGCTACACGTTCGGACCTGAATCCGGGCGGCTCCTGATCAAGACGACGCGTAGCGGGCTGGGCGCGAAGGCCGGCCACGATCTCACCATCGCGGTCACCCGCTGGCGCGGCGATGCGACCATCGACACCACCGACCCGGCCGGCTGCTCCGTGACCGTCGAGGCCGACGTCGAGTCGCTCGACGTCCAGGAAGGATCCGGCGGCGTCAAGCCGCTGACGAACTCCGATCGCGAGGAGATCAAGAAGATCATTCGAGAGAAGATCCTGCACACCGCGCGCCATCCGACGATCACGTTCCGCTCGACACGGGTCGACGGGACGGCGGAGTCGTTCCGTGTCGAAGGCGACCTGACCATCGCCGGGACCACCCAGCCTGTCACCCTGCAGGGCTCACTGGCCGAGGACCGGGTTCGCGGCTCGGCGACCATGGTGCAGTCCCGCTGGGGGATTCGGCCCTACTCGGCCTTCCTCGGCGCGCTCAAGGTGAGCGACGAGGTGGGCATACAGTTCGACATCGGCCTCGTGTCGAAGCAGTGACCTGACCGGACCCGCGTCCGGCGCGAGACCCGGTTGACGAGGGACCGGCTCAGGGGGCGATCGGCAGCTGTCGCTTGTGCTCGGTGAGCCGGTAGCGGCGGACGATCGCCTCGAAGGCGGCCTCACCGACCGGCTTGCCTTCCAGGAGGTCGTCGATCTCGTCGTAGGTGACGCCGAGCGCCTCCTCGTCGGGCCTGCCCGGGTTCAGCGTCTCCAGGTCAGCGGTCGGGGTCTTGCGGACCAGCGCGGGCGGCGCGCCCAGAGCCTGCGCCATGGCCCGTACGCGCCGCTTGGTGAGGCCGGTGAGCGGAACCACGTCGGCCGCGCCGTCGCCGAACTTGGTGAAGAAGCCGGAGACCGCCTCGGCGGCGTGGTCGGTGCCGACGACCAGGCCTTCGTGCGCGCCCGCCACCGCGTACTGGGCGATCATGCGCTGCCGGGCCTTGATGTTGCCGTGCACGAAGTCCTGGTGGTGGGCATCACGGAAGACCATGCCGCCGGCCAGCACCGCCTCCAGGGCGGCGTCGCCGGCGGACTTCACATCGACGGTCATGACCCGGTCGGGCCGGATGAACTCCAGCGCCAGCTGCGCGTCCTTCTCGTCGGCCTGCGTGCCGTACGGCAGCCGCATCGCGAAGAAGGTCGCCTCCCGCCCGGCGGCACGCACCCGCTCGACCGCGAGTTGGCACAGCCGGCCCGCGGTCGTGGAGTCCACACCGCCGCTGATGCCCAGCACCAACGACCGCAGGCCCGTGGAGGTCAGCTGGTCGGCGAGGAAGGCCACCCGGCGTTCGATCTCCTGCTGTACGTCGAAGGACGCGCTCACCTGGAGATCCCGGGCGATCTCCTGCTGCAGGGACATGGACGCCAAGTCGGTCACGGTCGCTCCGGGGTCGGGCTCTGGGGCAGGGTCGGCACGCGCCACCGGCCGGGGCCGCCGGCGCGTGCAGGGGACGGAAGCACTCTAGAGGACGGCTGCGAAGACCCGCTCAAGGCATCCGACGTGCTGGCCGCCGTCCTCCTCCGGGAGAGGCGGGCGGCATGCCGCGGATTCCTGGAGGCCGCTGTTCGCCGGCGGAGTTGCGCCTTCTTGAAATACCCCGGGCCTGACTGGTCGCCGCCTTGGGGGGAATGTCCATGGGGGTGGTGTGGCGGCTGGCCGGGCCGAGTTTCGGCACGCATATCACCGGTCTGGCCGTTCTCCTGGGCGGAACAGTCGCTTACCCTTCGGCCGTCATGGTGGCCGTGCCTGGCACTCCTGTCGTATGGCGTGTTCTGCCGCCGGCGCTGTTCGCCGGACTCTTCTGGTTCGTCGCGTAACCTCGAACCGGCGAGCCGTCTTCGGCCTCGGACCGCGGATCCCGCAGCTCGCCCGACGGCCACGCCCGGGGTTCACAGTCCGCTTTCATACCCGCACCGGATTGTCCGTCTTCACCCCTTTAACCCTCATATCACCATATAGCGGGCGAAATTCCGCCCTGGCGGCCAGCCAGGCATTGATGCCAATCGGACACTAAAGAGCGATACCTGCAAACCAAAGAGGTTTGCTGGCACTTGTACACACGGCAAACAGAGCACCCGGACACCGTCGAAACAGGTTTCCCTCTTGGGCAGCGAAACAATGAATTGTCTGAGAAAGGCGGGAACCATGTGGTTGATACGATTCTTGGCAGTGATTTCGGCCATGACCATGAGTTCTACCGAGGACATGGTCCCGGCTTCGCTTGCGCGGCCCGGCGACGTCGATCCCGTAGGGCCCGGCGGCCAGTGGAACCTCAGGTTCCAGGACGAGTTCGATGGATCCGCCGTTGACGGGTCGAAGTGGCAGTTCCGCTCGACGGCCGAGTCCGACTGGTCCGACGAGCCGTACGGCACCGGGAATCCCGACAGCAAGCAGATGGAGTTCGACCGGCCCGAGAACTGCTCGGTGGGCGACGGGGCACTGACGATCACGGCCGAGCCCGCCAAGATCCGGTCCCAGTCGGGGCACCGGTACAGGTGGTCCAGTTGCCTGATCACCTCCACCGGGCCCGGGGGCTACGCCTTCCGGTACGGGTACATGGAGATCAGGGCGATGCTTCCCCAGTCTCCGGGATTCTGGCCGTCGTTCTGGACCTGGCAGGCGTCCGACAACGGACATCGAACCGAGACGGACGTCTTCGAGTACTTCTCCGACAACCACCAGCAGCTGTACCACTCCTGGCACTGGGGCGAAGACCATGGGTGCACCCACCGGCCCGCCTTCGATCCGAGCGCCGGCATGCACGTCTACGGGGCCGACATCCACGAGTCGGGGACGGACTTCTACGTCGACGGGCAGCACGTGTGTCACGCCGAGGGCACCCCTCCCGGACCGGCCAACCTGGTGGTGAGCAACTTCGTCTACTCCGGGGTGCCGCCCGCGCCGGATTCGTCGGGGCGCATGGTGGTGGACTACGTCCGCGTGTGGCAGAGGTAGGAACGCGTTCCCCGCCGGCCCGACCCAGACGTGGCGCGCGTCATACTCCACTTGCGGACCACAGTCCGGTTACGCCACAATCGGACCACAGTCCGATTGAAGGAGTGCACCATGATGAAGAAGGTCCTCGTCGCCCTGTCGGCCGCGGTCCTGGCCGCGATCACGACGGGGTCGGCGAGCTCGGCCACCGCGCAGGACCCGGTCACGTACCACCATCACGTTCAGGGCAAGGGATCCCCCTGCGAAGGCCTGGCGGGATGCACCTACGTCCAGCTCAAGGGAGACCCGAAGGCCGGACCGTCGGAGGCGATGTTCACGCTCAAGGCCGGCACGCCGTTCTCCCCTCACTGGCACACCAGCCCCGAGCACGTGGTCGGCGTCTCGGGCACCATGCTGTGGAACGTCAAGGGCCACAAGAAGACCTACCGCGTCGGCGCCGGCGACTTCCTGTACTACCCGGGGGAGGCCGTCCACTGGGGTCGCTGCGCTCCCGGCGCCGACTGCACGTACTACGTCTTCGACGAGCTGCCCTACGACTTCCACGAGGCCACCCGCTAGGAGCTCCCTCCCACACCAGGTCCAGGAAGCGCACCACACCAGGCGGCAAGGGCCCTGCCGTCTGCCCCGGCGCCTCCGGCGAGCACGCTCGCCCTGCGGGCCGGCGAGAAGGCCGCGCCCTCCTGACCGGCGTCCAGAGCACGCTCGCCGTCCCGTAGCGGCAGGGCGGCCTGTCTCCGCAGCGTGTCGGCGATGCCGTACCGGACGGAATCGCCGCAGTCGCCGGGCGGCCCAGGGGATTGCGACGTGCCGGGACCCGCGCGGCGGTCAGATGCTGCCCCTGCGCTCGACGACCAGGACGCGCGCCTCCGGTGCGGGGTGCGCCAGGTGCTCGTCGCCGGGTTCGGCGTAGCAGATGCGGCCGGGAGTGAGCCGTTCGACGTGTTCCTCGCCCTCGTGGCGGTAGTGCATGTCGACGGCGCCGTCGAGAACGACGAAGACTTCCGGCCCGTCGTTGACGTGCCAGACATAAGGCTGATCCGTCCAGTGCAGCCGTACGGTCGCATCGTCGATCTCGGTGACGTCGAAGGCTCCCCACGGCCGCTCGGCGGTGTAGGAACGGGCATCGAGGAAGAGCATGAGGTCCTTTCCCTGGTTCGCGCGCTCGGGCCTCGTCGTCCGGGTCCGGCGCTGAGCCATCAGCTTGCTCCACGGCGCCGCCCGCCACGAGCAGCAGGAATGCCCATATCCGTAAGAATGCTGCCATGCATCGTGTCATGGCGCTGGTCGTGCCCGCCGTCGTCACATTCGATCTGGTGATCCCGGCCGAGGTCTTCAGTGACCGGGACCACTACGCCTTCGCCGTGTGCGCCGAGTCGCCCGGACAGGTGCCCTCGACCACTGGTTGGGACATCCACGTCCCGCTGGGCCTGGACGCCCTCGCCACGGCCGACACCGTCGTCGTGCCGGGCTACGCGCCGCTGGACGAGCCTTCCCCGCCGGTGCTGGACGCGTTGCGCGCCGCCGCCGGGCGTGGCGCGCGGATCGTCTCGGTGTGCACGGGCGCCTTCGCGCTCGCCGCCGCCGGCCTGCTGGACGGCCGCCGGGCGACCACGCACTGGATGGACGCGCCCGATCTGGCCGCCCGCCACCCGGCCGTCGACGTCGATGCCGATCTGCTGTATGTCGACAACGGGAACGTCCTGACCAGCGCCGGTTTCGCCGCCGGCATCGACCTCTGCCTCCACCTGGTGCGGAACGACTACGGCCCGCAGGCCGCGGTTCGGGCCGCGCGGCGCCTGGTCGTCGCGCCCCACCGCGACGGCGGCCAGGCGCAGTTCCTGGAGCGCCCGGTACCCCCCACCGGCGCCGGGATGGCGGCGGTCTGCGCGTGGGCGCTGGACCGGCTGGCCGAGCCGTTGACCGTCGCCGATCTCGCTCGCCAGGCGGGGTTCGCGCCCCGCACCTTCGCCCGCCGCTTCGTCGCGGAAACGGGCACCACCCCGCTGCGCTGGCTCGCCGCGCAACGCCTCCTCGAGGCCCGGCGGCTCCTGGAGACCAGCGATCTGTCGGTCGACGAGGTGGCCCGGCGCTGCGGCCTCGGTACCGCCGCCAACCTGCGGCTGCACCTGTCCCGCGATGCGTCCACCACGCCCACGGCCTACCGCCGCGCCTACCGCGGCCGGCCGGCCACGTGACCGCGTCCATTACCCGACGCATGCGCGCGGGGGCCGCGCGGCCCCGGAGGCCCGTCTCACTTCCTGGGAGGAGACCCCACACGAGATATGAGCCCGGTCCGCCCAGCCGCCAACCAGTTGTCCCGCGCTGGGTGGGAGCACATGCCCGCCGTCGCCGACGTTTTGTCGCAGGGCGCTGCTATAGATTGCGCCATCCCCTGACATACACAGAAGCAGGATGTTCGATGGCATCGGTAGTGTTTCGCGATGAGACGGCGACAGGCCGGGCGTTGGAGGAGTTCTCCCTGCCCGGCTTGCCCGAGCGGATCTCGGCCCGGGAGCTGGTACGGCTGCGCGTGCGCGCGGAGGTGGCCCGCCACAACGCCACCCCGTCCCAGCACTTCCGCGGCCTGGTCAAGCCCAGTGACGCCGAGGCCGAGCTGAACGGCTACCGGATGCGCACCGCCCGCAAGCTCGACTGGGAGCGGCAGGCCGACGCCGCCGAGGCCGCGTTCGCCCGCAACGGGTTCCTGCTGCTGGTCGGCGACCGCCAGATCGAGGACCTGGACACCGAGATCGACCTGACCACCGACCCGGTGGTGTCGTTCGTCAAGCTCGTTCCTCTGGTCGGCGGCTGACCAGGGGATTCTCGACGCTCATCTCCGCATCGTGCCCCGCGGCTCGGCCGACCAGGTCTTCCTGCCCTTCGAGGAGGACGGCGGCATGCTGTCGATCACCATCTCCAAGGCCTTCCTGCTGGTCGCCGGCACCGCGATCACCGACCCGTCCATCACCCGCCAGATCCACCCGTGACAGGAATATCAGCGTGCCCCTCTCCCCCCTCGCGGAGCGCCTGCTCAAGCTGCTCAACGGTTCCGCGCCCGACGCCACCCACTGGCCCGCCGCCTCCCAGCTGACCACCGCTCTGGGCCGGCCAGGTGACAGCGCGGTCGTCGACCATACCTGGCGCAACATGGTCGTCCCAGCCCGCGAACTCGTCGGCCACCTCCTGCGCGAGACACATCATCGGCCCTTCGCCCTGCTGGTGGCGGCAGGGATGGCGGACATGGATGCCGAGGTGAGAGCGCAGCTCGCCGAAACGCTCGGCCCGATCGCGGTCTTCGAGATGGACCTGCTGCTCGGCTGCGACGTGGAGCTGCGCGCCCTGTTCGCCGAGGCTGTCCGGGACCCTCAATTCGGCACCCCACGACGGGCCGGCCTGGCCGAATGGCTGCACGGCCTGCCCGGCTATCCCGCCTTCGCCCGCACCGCCCTGGATCAGGCCGACGCCCGCGTCGCCGCCATCCAGTCCGGCGAGATCCCCTACCAGGCGGAGAAGGCGTTCGACGACCGGGAGAAGGAGACCCTCGGGCGTGCCGTACGGCTGGCCCTCTTCAGCGACGAGTCTTGGCTGCCCAGCCTGCTGGACCGGCTGCTGCGCGGCGTCGCGGTGGCTCCCACCGCGGCCAAGACCCTCCCCTCCCAGGGGCTGCTGTTCGAGATCGGCCGCGCGGTGGAGGACCACCCGACTCCCGAGGCGATCTCCTCGCTGCGCGCCGCCCGCCAGATCACCCGGCATGCCGGGGTGCCCAAGCAGCTCGACCGCATGTTCAAGCGCATCGAGCCCGCGCTGGCCGAGCGGCTGGAGGTGGCGTTCCGGCTGCCGGACGGGCGGGTACGGCAGGCGTTCGGCGAGCACACGGCGGTGATCTCGATCGACGGCGAGGCCGAGCTGTCATGGTGGCACGGTGACAAGAAGCTCAAATCAGTCCCGGCGGCCGTCAAGCGGGAGCACCCCGACGAGGTGAAGCGGCTGCGCGAGCAGGTCAAGCTGGTCCAGCAGCAACAAGCGACCCTGGCCAGGGCACTGGAGGCGGGCTACGCGGCCGAGACGGCTCCGCCGTACCGGCGGTTGGAGGGTCACCCGATCACGGAGCGGCTGATCTGGGAGTTCGAGATCACACCCGGCGTGTGGCGCAGCGAGCTGGGACTGACCAGACCGGACGTGCCAGTGCGGCTGTGGCATCCGGCGCGCGCCACGGTGGAGGAGGTGCGGGCCTGGCGCGACGTCGTGGAGGGCAAGGAACTGCGCCAGCCGTTCAAACAGGCCTTCCGCGAGGTCTACCTGCTCACGCCCGCCGAGGAGGAGACGCACGACCATTCGAACCGGTTCGCCGGGCATGTGGTGCACTACCGCAGGCTCCGCGCACTGTTCAAGAGCCGGGGCTGGACGTCGAACTTCCTGGGGCAATGGGACGGCGGCTTCGACGGCGGCGACGCGCGGCGGCTGCTGGCAGGCGGGCAGTGGCGGGCGACGCTGGAACACAGCCTCTACGACGAGGGCTACGCGCTCACCGAACGGGTCCACTTCCACCGGCTGGTCGAGAGCAGATGGCACCAGGCGCCGCTGGCCGAGGTCCCCGCGCTGGTGTTCAGTGAGGCGATGAGGGACGTGGACCTGTTCGTGGGGGTCTGTTCGATAACATCCGATCCGCAGTGGGCCGACAGCGGGCCGGACGAACTGCAGACCTACTGGCACACCGGCTCGTTCGCTCCGCTCGCACCTTCCGCCGAGGTGCGCCGGGACGCGTTGTCCCGGCTGCTGCCGCGCCTGGCCATCGCCGACCGCTGCACGTTGACCGACCGCTTCCTGGTGGTCCGCGGCGACCTCCGCACCTACAAGATCCATTTGGGGTCGGCGAACATCCTGATGGAGCCCAACGACGCCTACCTGTGCATCGTCGCCGGCCGCGACCCCCAGGCCGGGCTGTTCCTACCCTTCGAGGAGGACGGTCGGTTGGCGCTCATCTTGTCCAAGGCGTTCCTGCTGGCCGCCGACACCGCCATCACCGATCCGTCCATCACCCGCCAACTCCAGCCTTGACCGACGCCAAGGGGCGGGGCACACTCGCGCCCCGCCCCGGCGGCACAGGTCGGGATGGGGCGGCCGGGACACCGTCGGGCTCGGTCAGCGCGGGATGACTTCATCACCACCGACTTCATCACCACCACCGGAAACCCCGCACCATCCTGGCAACGCTTCCGGAAGCCGAGCCGTCGGCCGGCCTCCTCCATCGCCAGCAGGTCGGCATGGACCAGCCGTCTCCCCTGGACTCGTTCCTGGGTGCAGGCGTTGCCGACAACCCCCTCACCGAGCAGGACCACCGCGCCGATCGGCAGCTCACCGGCCGCGAGCCCTTCCTCGGCGACCGCGATGGCCGGCCCGACCAGCTCCTCCAGACTCACCGGAGCACCCGATAGCCGTGATCACCGAGCACCAGCGCGGTCGCAGGGAAGAGCGGTGTCGGCAGCGCGTCCGGGGCGAACCAGGCCCATCGGGCGAAGACCTCCGGTTCGGTGATGTACGGCTCCGCCACACCCGCTGACATGGCCACGGCGGCTGTCACCCGGACCGCGCCGCCGGGGTGATCCAGGACCACCGCGGTGACCACGGGCACGCCCGCGTTTCTGATCCCGGTCTCCTCAGCAAGTTCGCGTACGGCTGCCGCCTCGAAGCTCTCGCCCGGTTCGACCGCCCCGCCGGGCAGGCACCACGACGGATCTTCACCGGCCTTGATCCGATGCCCAAGCAGGATCCGCCCACGGGCATCTGTGAGGACAACCCCGACCCCGACCATCCGTTCCGCACGAAAACCATGGGCGCTGTGAACCGGCACGAACGGAACAATAGTGGCGGCGTGAAGTGGGAGGTGGCGGGGGATCGAGCTCGGGTCGAGGAGACGTCGTCACCCGCCGACCACGATGGGCAGTGCAGCCCCCCGAATCCTCAGCAGTGGGGTGGTGACGTTCGGGCGGGCCTGTTTGCGGACCCGGGCGCCTGCCATAAGATCACGTCCCGGCTGGTCTGGCGCATCGCGAACCGCGACATGATCGTCCAAGGACCGGCCGTCGCCATCACGATGCCCATGGCCATCGAGCGGCGCGACGAGCCCACCGCGTGGGCAGCCGCTTGACGCGAGGCCGGGGTCACAGGCCACCTGACGGCGCACGCTCCAGGGGACGAGAATGCGACCAAGGCGGTCGCCCACGACCTCCGCCTCGCCCCCGGCTCCCCGTCGTGACCTGGGAACTCCACAGCGACATCGACGGGCAACTCGTATGCCTCGACCAGACGCACGTCTCCAGGCCAGGCACGAGGCCGATCGCCAGCTCGGGCATCGCGTACCGCTGCGTCCACGAGTTCCTTCGCGGCATCAAGGCCCGGAGTCGAATACAGCGTGACGAGCGCGTGACTCATGCGGACGACTGCGCTGCGCCATGGCGCGCCCAGACCGCTGGCTGCGTCCGTCGCCGCGATGTACAACGCCCTGGAGGCTTCGTCGTCTCGGGTCTCGAAAGCGAACCGCCCGGAGAGCATGTATGCCTGGGCGGCGACGGATCTCAAGTCGGGAAGGAACTGCCGGGGAGCCTGGGAGCCGAGCAGCCGGCGACATGACTCGACGATCGGCGCGAGCACCAGCTGCAGCCGCACGAACGGGATGCTGCCGACTTGGTCGTTCACGGCGGAGACGGCATCGCGCATCGCCGCGATCAGCCCCTCGTCGAGACGGGACGCGTCGGCCAGGGCGACCGAGAGTGTGCGCTGCATCGGCGGGCCAAGCAGCGCGAGCAGACCTCCGCCAGCGTCGGTAGTGGTGCGTAGGAGGAGTGTGCGCAGCTCGCCGAGTCGCCGCTCGCTCTCCCCGAGCTGTCCGAGGGCATCGAGCAGCTCGGCGAAGTCACTGCCAGTGCCGAGGGATCTCCGCCCGTCAGTGCCGTGTGCATACAAATGCGCGAGGAGCAGTTGATACCGCTCGCTGGGCAGGACCGGCGCCGTACCGGTCTCCCAGCGGGCGACGGTCCGCTGCACACTCGCAGCGCTGATGTCGAAGGGCTGCCCGAGTCGGGCCGCCGCGTCGATGATGGCTCGGGCAGTGTCGGATAGTGACCAACCGCGGGCGAGCCGTAGCCGTTTGAGGGTGGCCGCGCCGACGAGCTTGTCCCGCGTGCTCATCCGCTTATGATGCACTCCTCGCGGCTCAGACGGGCACGATCAGCCGGGGTTTCCCTTGCGTCGCCCCATAATTGATCGTCTGCCAGGTCCCTGAGGTGCCCTCAACACCGTCACGGGGAAAGCCGATCACCATGTCAGCGTGATCGACCATCCACATGTTGCGCGCCCAGTACGTGGGTGTATGCAGCTCCGCGGCACCCAGCTCGACGATCTCGGCGATTCGATCACGGCACCGGGCGATGGCTTGCCGCGCCTCAGCCGGCTGCTGCTCCACGGTGCCCGGGACGACGATCGTGATCTGCGCCTTCGAGTTTCCGGCCAGCCAGAGCAACGACAGGCTGTCGATGCCGACCGCACCTCCGATGTAGAAGTGCGCGCCATCCTTCGCGAACGGCCCGAGGTAGGTGCTGAACCGGTCGGCGTACCACGAGAGCTCGCGATGGCCGGTAGACCTGGTTCCGGTGATCGTCACAGCCAAAGGCATTGATCAACTCCGTGTCATAGGTTGTCAGATCCCGCCCACTCATCCTCCGCAGTGAGATTGAGCCGTGGAAGCCAATCACTCGACCATTCCGACCGAGCCGCTCGAAGCGCGCGGGCAGTCCGTGACAAACCGGGACGACGGCTCACTAACCATCAGAAACCCTCTGCATCCACACGTCCGCGAGGCCGTTGGCGCCATTAACGGTCGCTACCTCACCGATTACGGATACGAACTCGGCGAGCACGGCGACGAACCAGCAACCGCTGATCGCGCCGCCTTCCTGCCCGGCCTACCTGGCGCAGCCAGCCGCGCCGAGGCAACCACCCTGCTGAGACACGACACGACACGACAACCGACCAGCGCACCGGACCAGGAGCCCCGGCATTCGCGTCATAACGCCGGGGACCCCCACTCCTGATCGCGGACGGGAGGACCAACACCGTGACATCGCCCACGCAGCCACAGCAGACGAGCACAAGCAGGCTCTACTTGCAGCCAGCAGCTGTGTTCGGAGCCGCTGGCCAACATGCTGGCCAGCAGACGCATCACGTACATGGCGGCCGCCCTTCTCGACGAGACAGAGGTCCGACGTGACGCCGCCCCGGTATGACGCGCACGAGGTCGCCCGCGCCGAACTCCTGCAGGCGTTCTGTCCCGGCTGGCTCATCATGTGGCGTCCCTGGGCACGAACCTTCTGCGCGATGCACATGGCCGATCCCGGCCAGTGCCGCTGTGTCGAGTCCTCCGACCCCGACACCTTGCGCCACCTGATGATCGACGCCGAATTCGAGACTCTGGCGGGCCTCAATGTGCTCACCGGCAGCGACGCGCAGTCAATCCGCTCGCCGGCGAGGCTCGCCAGGCACAATCCCGTGGCCACGAGACGAATCGCCCTTCACCCCCTACGGGTGGTGCGCGCGGAGGGCGGCATCTCTCTCGTGGCCGTGGGCTCGACCTCGTCCCCCACAGAAGGACCGACGATGACAGCACAAGCCACACCCCAGCTCGCCCCTGTCCACTTCCTGGAGCTGGAGATCACCGGCCGCTGCCAGCTCCGGTGCGGCCACTGCTACGCCGACTCCGGTCCCAACGCCAGCCACGGCACCATGACGACCGGCGACTGGGAGAACCTGCTCACCTCGGCCCCCGCCGCCGGGATCACCACCGTGCAACTCATCGGCGGCGAACCCTCCCAGCACCCCGACTTCGAGCGGCTGCTGAAGCACGCCCTCGCCCAGGGCCTGAAGACGCAGGTGTTCTCGAACCTCTACCGGGTCACCGACCGCGTGTGGGACCTGCTCGACGACCCCAACGTCACGCTGGCGACGTCGTACTACACCGACGACCCCGACCAGCACGACCGCATCACCGAGCGCAGCGGCTCCCACGCCCGGACCCTCGCCAACATCCAGGAGGCCCTACGGCGCGGCATCCCTCTCAAGGTCGCCATCGTCCAGCTCTCCGACGAGCAGCGCGCCGAGCAGGCGTGGGCGCAGATGAAGGCGCTCGGCGTGAACCGTCTCGGGCCGATCGACCGGCTGCGCGGCGTCGGTCGCGGCGCCGCCACCATCGAGACGGGCGTCAAAGAGCTGTGCGGCCAGTGCGGCAACGGACGCGCCGCCGTCGCGTCCAACGGGGACGTGTGGATGTGCGTCATGTCCCGGTTCCTTCAGCCCGCAGGGAACGTGAAGACCACACCGCTCGCGGAGATCCTCGTCGGGCAGATCTGGCAGAACCTCCTCACTCAGGTCCCCCGCCCCGCCGGCGCGACGGCCTGCAACCCGGGGTCGGACGGCAACGACTGCGCGCCGGCCGAGACCATCTGCGAGAGCAACGCACTCATCCTGCCCGCGCAGCGGATCCCTCTCGCCGGGATCAGGTGACAGGGAGCAGACTGATCACTATGGACTGGCAACCCTACGCGCACGCGCTCGCCGCCCGCGTCACCCATCCTGGGTCGCGGTGGCGCGACGCCATCACGAACGTCCCCCGGCACCAGTTCGTGCCCGCCTGGTGGACGTGGAGCGGCGGCCACTGGGAGCTGCATCAGGGCGCGGCCGACGAAGCGGCCTGGTTGGACACCGTCTATCGGGACCGCACGGTCGTCACGAAGGTCGGCACTCTCCACGCCGACCACGCCAAGCCCAGCGACGCCCCGACCGGACGGCCGACCTCCTCCAGCACGCTGCCGACTCTCGTACTGCAGATGTACCGGCACGCGAGGATCAGCGAGAAGGACACTGTGCTCGACGTCGGCACCGGCTCGGGGTACGGCACCGCCTGCTGTGCCACCTGCTCGGCGAGAGCCAGGTGACCAGCATCGACGTGGACGACTACGTCACCTCCATCGCCGCGTCGCGGCTGTCCCAGCAGGACTGCCATCCGCGTGTCGCGCCGATGGACGCCGTCGGGGAGATCCCGTGGACGTTCGATCGGATCGTGGCGATGGTGTCGGTACGGCCTATCCCCGCCTCCTGGCTGACCGCGCTCAAACCCGGCGGCCGCCTGGTGACGACCATCTCCAACACCTCGCTCATCGTCAGCGCCACCAAGACCGACGACGGCGGCGCGGCCGGCCAGATCGAGCGAGACTGGGCGATGTTCATGAAGACCAGGACCGGCGCCGACTACCCGCCGGGCCTGGCCAGTCTGATGGACACCGCGCGCACCGTCGAGGGTGACCAGGTCGCGGCCGCGAGGTACCCCGTGATCGACATCGAGGAGAACGCCTGGGAGCTCCGCTCGATGCTGGAGGTCATGTCGCCGGGCATCGAACACGACTTCCAGCAGGACGGCGACACCCGGACCGCGCTGATGGTGCACGCGGACGGGTCGTGGGCCCGCGCCGTTCAGACCGGGAAGGAGACCGGCGTCGTCCATCAGGGCGGGCCGCGCCGCCTGTGGGACGTGCTCGACGAGGCCCGCGACTACTGGCTGGAGAACGGCATGCTGCCGCTGTACGGCGCGAACGTCCGGATCGACTCTGACGGGGCGATCCACCTGCAGCGCGGCCAGTGGAAGGCCACCATCGCCTGACTTCAGGAGTCACCGGAAACGCGAAAAGCGCCCCGCCCCTCCGCGGAGGAGGAACGGGGCGCTCTCGTGTGGCTGCTACTGCTGGTCGGCCGGGAGGTCCGACCAGCGGGGTGTGCCGGGCCTTATAGCCGACGACGGCCGCCAGCGCGGTCGGCAGCAGCGGCAGGGTGATCGCCTCCACCCAGTCAGGCAGGAACGCGATCATCGACGGGTCGTTGCTGACCGCCTGCAGTACCGCCATACCGGCGACGCCGGCCAGGTAGGGCGCCAGAGTCATGGCTTTGAGGACCTTGTCCCACGCCGCGCCAACGCTGCTCCGTCAGCCAGGGGAGGCGTGGCACGACAACTGCCCTGTGGCCACGCCGCCCCTCTGACGCGCGAAGTTCTCACCTCACTGGCAGGCCGGTGACGGCGCGCCTGATGATCAGGCGCTGGATCTCCGACGTGCCCTCGAAGATGGTGTAGATCTTGGCATCGCGGTGGAAGCGTTCCACCGGGTGCTCGCGGGTGTAACCAGCGCCGCCCAGCACCTGGATCGCCTGTTCGGTCACCCATACCGCCGTCTCGCCCGCCACCAGCTTGCACATCGAGCCCTCCGCGCGGTCGAACGGCCTGCCGTTCCTGGCCATCCACGCCGCCCGCCAGGTGAGCAGGCGGGCCATGTCCACGCGCGTCGCCATGTCCGCGAGCAGGAACGCGATGGCCTGGTTCTCGCCGATCCTGCGACCGAACTGCTCGCGCTCGCGGGCGTAGTCGCGGGCGTACTCGTAGGCGGCGCGGGCGATTCCCACGGCCATGGCGGCGACGGACGGGCGGGTGGTCTCGAACGTGCGCATGGCCGCCTGCTCCCCCGCGCGCTCGCCGCTGCGGACGCGGGCGAGGCGGGCGTCGAGCTTGTCCTGCCCGCCGAGCAGGCAGGAGGCGGGCACCCGGACGTCCTCCAGGACGACCTCAGCGGTGTGCGAGGCGCGAATGCCGTGCTTGCGGAACTTCTGCCCCATGGACAGGCCCGGCGTCCCCGGCGGGATGACGAAGGAGGCCTGCCCCCGGGCGCCGAGCGCCGGGTCGACGGAGGCGACGACGATGTGCACGTTGGCGATGCCGCCGTTGGTGGCCCAGGTCTTCACGCCGTTCAGGATCCAGTCGCCGGAGGGATCCTGTACGGCACGCGTGCGGACGGCTCCCACGTCGGAGCCGGCGTCGGGCTCGGAGACGCAGAAGGCGCCGAGCTTGACGTCGTTCTCCGTCCCGAACATCTGCGGCAGCCACTCCCCCATCTGCTCGGGGGTGCCGCCGGAGGCCATGGCGGCGGCGGCCAGGCCGGTGCCGACGATGGACAGGCCGATGCCCGCGTCCCCCCAGAAGATCTCCTCGAACGCCACGGGGAGCGCGAGGCCGCTCTCCTCGAACCACTGGGTGGCGAAGAAGTCGAGCGAGTACAGGCCGACCTTCGCGGCTTCCTGGATGACGGGCCAGGGGGTTTCTTCGCGTTCGTCCCACTCGGCGCCTGCGGGGCGGATGACGTCACGGGCGAACTCGTGCACCCATGTGCGCACGTCACGGACGTCGTCGCTGGGTTCTGGACAGAAGCCGGCCATACCACTGCTCCCACTCAAATGGCGATATTTCCGGTTCCCGCCCCAGCGGGCGTTACCGGCGGTAACATCGCTGACTGTACCCGCCGGTACGGCAGGCCGCCACTGCCGGGGATCGGCCAGGCGGGCCCGGAGCTGGCGCTGACGGCAGCGGCCCCTGGGTGGGCGGTGATGCCGGCGAGACGATTCGGTCGCGCCTGGAACCCCCCGAGTCGGGGGCAGCGTCTTGATGGGAGCGGCTGGCGCCCACCGGCGCCGATGTGCCCCCGGCACATGCGGAAGGCGGTCGGGGGTCCGGCGTATGCACGAGGGCGCCGTAGGTGGGGTCCGGCGCATACGCGAGGGCGCCATAGGTGGGGGTCCATGGGCGAGGGCGACACAGGTGGGATCCGGTCCATGCGGCGAGGGCTGCTCAGGTGGGGTCCGGTACGTGCGCGAGGCGGTCGTGGGGTCCGGCGTATGCGCGAGGTGGTCGCAGTGGGGGGTGAACCCGCGTGGGTCGGACGAGGTGGCCGGCCGTAGGGGCTGACCAGGCGTCTCGCGCGTGGCCTGCCACGCGCTTCGAACGGCGGTGGCCTGCCGCGAGGGTGCGTCCGTTCAGGGACGGCGGCCTGCCGTGATCGCCCTCGACGCCAGCACCGCCAGGGCCGCGACGACCATCGCGCCCGCCAGGCCGTACATCAGCAGGTTGAAGCCGGTGAACGAGGCCGCCGCCAACGGCCCCAGGCTGCTGCCGACCGCCAAGAAGAAGGAGAAGAGCGCCAGGGCGGTGCCGCGAGAGCCCTCGGCGAGCGCGGCGATGGACTCGTTCAGTGCGGGCAGTCCCGCGGTGATCGCCGCGACGTAGAGGGCGAGCAGGACGGCCAGCCCCACCGCGCCCGGCACGGTGGCGCCGGTGACGACGAGCACCGCGGCGCCCAGCAGCAGGAAGGCGGCGGCCCGGACCGGTGCGCCGAGGCGCGCCAGCCATGGCGTGAGGAGCGGGACCAGCAGGATGGACGGCAGGCCGCTGGCGCGCAGCCCGAGGAGTTCGCCGGAGGAGGTGACGATGCCCGAGAGCTGCAGCCCCGTGTAGACGGCGACGAAGCCGCCGAGCAGGACGAGGACGGCCGCGTAGCGAAGCGCCAGGGCGGGGTTGGCCAGCAGCGACGGCACCACGCGGTAGGCGGAGGCGAGGGAGACGGCCGACCGGCGCGGCGCGTCCGGGATCATGACGGCGCGCAGGGCGAGCGCCGCCGCCGCCAGGCCCACCGCGGGCAGGAGGAACAGGCCACGCCAGCCGAGCGCACCGACGACGAGCTGGCCGCCGACCTGCAGGAGCACGGCGGAGGCGAGGAAGGCGCCGGTGATCGCGCTGATGGCCACCACCCTGCGGCGGGGTTCGACGCTCTCCCCCAGGTAGGCCATGCCGGCGGGCGGGAAGGTCGCGACGGCGACGCCCTGGACGAAGCGCAGGGCGATCGCGACGGCGGGGTTCGGGCTGGCCGCCACCAGCGCGGTCGCGGCGGCGGCGATCGGCATGCCGAGGAGCAGGAGCCGGCGCCTGCCGTACTGGTCGGAAAGGGGGCCGAACAGGAGGAACCCGAGCCCGTAGCCGGCGGCGAAAGCGGTGACGAGCCAGGTGAGCGCGTTCGGATTGGTGTGCCGTCCCGCCGCCATGTGCCGGCCATGATGCGGCAACTCGGCCGGATCATCCTGGGCGACGACGTGGAGGACGAGGCGGCGGGGCGCGACCAGATCGCCGCCTTCGTCGCCGCCGCGCTCAAGGGCGGCGCGCCCTGACCGGGCGACGATGTCGACTCCACCCGGCTCACCCCGGGCGCGCCCTGAGCCCGCAGGCCGACCGGCACACGCCGGGCGCGACCCTAACCGCACACCGGGCGCGACCCTGACCGGACGGCCGGCATGGGCGCGCCGCTCCCGCCGCGGATTGATGCGCGGCGGCCAGCCCGGTCCGGCGCGCCGCGTGCGGTTACCGGCTGTGCACGCTGACCGCGTACCCACCATCCCGGTACGGCTCGCCGCCCCCGGTGGTGCGACCAACCTGATCCGGCGCGGTTACCGGCCGTGCACGCTGACCGCATATCCACCATCCCGGTACGGCTCGCCGCCCCCGGTGGTGCGACCAACCTGATCCGGCGCGGTTACCGGCCGTGCACACTGACCGCGTACCCACCATCCCGGTACGGCTCGCCGTCCCAGGTGGCGAAGCGGTCCCGCAGCCGTAGCCCAGCGGCCGCGCACCAGGTGTCGTAGTCGTCGAGCGTGAACGTCGGGCGTACCGGCAGGTGATCGGCGTCGAGCCCGAATCCGGCCACCAGCAGGCCGCCGGGGTGCAGCGCGTCGGCGAGGCGGCCCACGGTCTGAGGCTCGCTGCCCTCGGCGAGCAGCGGGATCACGTTGCCCGCCGCGACGACCAGGTCGAAGCGCTCGGGAAGGTCGAACGCGGCCAGGTCGGACTCGATCCAGGTCAGCTCCGGCGCCCTGCTCCTGGCGACGGCGAGCATGGAGGGGTCGAGGTCGACGCCCACCACGTCGTAGCCCTGCTCGGCCAGCCAGATCGCCACCCTGCCGGTGCCGCATCCCGCATCGAGGATCCTCGCGCCGGGCGGCACCAGCGCGGCGCAGAAGCGCGCCTCTCCGTGGACGTCGGCACCCGTGGCGGCCAGCGCCGTGAAGCGTCCGTCATAGGCCTCGCCCAGCTTTCCACCGGTCAGGTCACGCCATCTGCTCATGCAGCCCATTCTGTACGGCCCGCCCCGGCGCTCCGCCCACCGGTCCCACATACCGCGGCCCGCCGATCCCGCAACCCCGGGCCGCCGATCCCACATATCGCGATCCATCGCTCCCACATGCCGCGGGCCGCCGATCCCCCATACTGCGCCCATCGCTCCCACATACCGCGGGCCGCCGATCCCGCATACCGCGACCCATCGGCCCCGCATGCCGCAGGCCGCCCGTCCCGCACGCCGCGGTGCGCGCGAGTCGCGAGCCGTACGGCCGAGGCCCCTCCCGTCGAACCGGGGAACAGGAACCCGACGGCGCGCCCCCGGCCCGACCCGATGCTCCGCCTCGCGTTCACCGGAGTCCCGCAGGTCAAGCGGCGGTGGGCTCACAGCCGGAGGGGTGAAGTCCTCGTCCCGCGCGAGGCCCGAGCGTGCCGGTAGATGATGCCGGCATGGAAGCGGACCGGTGAAGCCGGCATGGAACCTGTACATCCACACCGGGATCGGCCCGGTCTGTTGGCGCTACTGGCGCAGGTCAATGGAAATGTGCGGGGACAGTGCGCGGAGGAAGTCCGGCGCGTCGAAGACCGCACCCGCGGAGGCGACACCGACCGTCCTGGTCCGTCCCGTGAGGATGCGGTCGACCGCTTCCACCGCGAGCGGCGCGGTGACGGCGTAGATGTCCTGGCCTCTGGCCACAGCGCGCCGTTCGGTGCCGCCGGAGCGCACGACGACGTCGACAAGGAAGGTCTGCGCCGACCGCCCATGCTCGTCGACCGTGGCCGGCGTCGGTGTGTCCGGGGCCGACACGTCTCTGGCCGCCTCGACCGTCATGTACGTGCGCACCTCAGGGATGGACAGGTGGCTGGGGATGGTGACCACGTCGGCCATCGTGAACTCCCCGATGACCGCCCGGGTGCCCAACGGGTCGGGAAACGGCCAGTCGAGGGTCGGCGGGTCGTCATGGCGGTACTCCAGCTGTCCGTTCGTGTATCGAACGCGGCGTCCGCCCCGCCGCTGCCGGGAGACCGCGCCCGCGGCACGCGTCCCGGCGGTAGGGTGCCAGTTGCTCAGCCCGTACGCGACGTGCGCTTCGTCGGCCGTGGCCCAGTCGCCCATGGTCGCGGTGGCCAGCAGGTCGCCGAGGCCGCCGTAGAAGGCCATCGCGGGGACGATCACCGCTCCCGCGTCGCGGGCGCGGTCGGTGAAGTGCGCGAACGTGTCGACGTTGGCCTCGACTTCGGCCGCCACGTCCACATACGGGATCCCGGCGCGCAGTGCCGCCTCGATCACGGGGGCGGCGGTATCGGCGAAGGGTCCGGCACAGTTGATCACGGCCGCCGCACCGGCCAGTGCGCGGTCGAGCGAGGCCGGGTCGTCGACCGACGCCGGCCGGGCCTCCAGCCCGGATTCGGACGCCGCCAGCATCTTCAGCTTGTCGGCGTCGCGCCCGGACAGAACCGGAACGGACCCGCGCTCCAGCAGCTGTGCCACCACGAAACGCCCGGTGTGCCCGTACGCGCCGAACACCGCTACCGTGTGCCCCGATCCCATGGGTGGTCCCCTGTCCTCGAATGATTGGTTGCGGACATCCTGGCGAAGGCCGGCATCCCACCGCGAGTGTCCGGAACGCCATGACACGTATAATTCCGGACATGGGTACTGTCGCGCTGGCCGTCACCGACGGGATGCTGCACTTCGAACTGTCCGTGGCGTACGAGATCTTCGGCGCCGCCCCGGACGGCGTGGCAGGCCCCTGGTACAGCGTCGCCGTCTGCGGGCCGGGCTCCGTACGGGCAGGCAGGTTCCGGCTGGAGCCCGACCACGGCCTCGACCGGCTGCCGGACGCCGACACGGTGATCGTCCCGGGCTGGGCCGACGTCGACGAGGACCCACCCGCCGACCTGGTCGACTCGGTGCGCGCGGCCCACGAGGCAGGCGCGCGCGTGGCCTCACTGTGCACGGGCGCCTTCGTGCTGGCCGCCGCCGGCCTCCTGGACGGGCGGCGCGCGACGACGCACTGGGCGCACACCCACACCTTGGCCGCCCGCTACCCGCAGGTGAAGGTGGACCCGGACGTCCTCTACGTGGACAACGGCAGCGTGCTCACCTCCGCCGGCAAGGCCGCCGCCGTGGATCTGTGCCTGCACCTCGTCCGCCTCGACCGCGGCTCGGCGATCGCCAACGTGGTCGCCCGCCGCCTGGTCGTGCCGCCACACCGGGACGGGGGCCAGGCGCAGTTCGTCACCACCCCTGTGCCCGCCCCGGACAACCACCCGCTCGCCGAACTGTTCCCCTGGGTGATCGAACGGCTGGACCATCCGCTGACCGTGGAGGACCTGGCCCGCCAGGCGCGGATGAGCTCGCGCAACCTGGGCCGCCATTTCAGGTCGGTGACGGGTACGACTCCGCTGCAGTGGCTGCTGACCCAGCGGATCCGCCACGCCCAGGAGTTGCTGGAGACCACCGACGACAGCGTCGACACCATCGCGGCGGCCACCGGCATGGGCACCGCCACGACGTTGCGCCGGCACTTCAACCGCACGGTCGGCGTGCCCCCGGACACCTACCGCCGCACCTTCCGCTCGCGGACCCGCCCCGGCCCCGACGACAGCGGCCGGCACCACCAGCACCCCTGAGCCTTCTCCCGGACAACGCCGGCGGTGTCACCGTCAGCGCCGCCGCTCTCGAAGACCGGGAGACGCCGCCGCTTTCGAAGACCGCGTTACGCTGCCGCTCTCGGAGACCAGGAGACGCCGCCGCCCTCGAAGACCGGGAGGTGCCGCCGCTTTCGGAGACCGGATGACATCGATGTGCGGAGGGAGACGGCGGCCGCCCCGGCCCACGTCAGTGACGTGCTGTCCAAGCTCGGCCTGCGCGACCGGATCCAGGCGGTCATCTGCGCCTGCGAGTCCTGATCCGGCGCGCTTGGTCGAGCGCGGACAAGGGCGCGTCGGCCCGTCCGGGTCAACCGGCCACGGTGATCATCGGAGGTCGTTCCGCGACCGAGACGTTCCTGGTCAGCACGTGGTGACCACGCTCGTTCCTGCGGAACTGCGACAGCCGTACGGAAGGCTCGTGGAGCGGGATCATCTTGCCCTGCCGCTCGAGCCGGGACCAGGCGGCCAGCATGATCTGCCCCGCCATCCCGCCGAGCGCCTCGGTCGACTGGTGGGAGTGCTCGCGGGAGCCGAGGTCGACCTGGGCCAGCGCGTCGAGCCCGGCCAGCTCGTACAGGTCGACCAGCAGACCGAGCTCGACGCCGTAGCCGGTGACGAAGGGGACGCGTTCGAGCGCCGAGCGCCGCCCTGCGTACTCTCCCGCCAGCGGCTGCACGAACCCCGCCAGCTCGGGCCAGTGCATGTTGATGAGCGGGCGGGCCACCAGCTCGGTCACCCTGCCGCCGCCGGTGGGCGCGCCCAGCAGGGGACGGTCGTAGCTGCCCTTGACGTAGACCACGGACGGGTCGGACAGCAGCGGACCGAGCAGCCCGGTCACCATGGAGGAGCGGAAGTCGCGCAGGTCGGCGTCGATGAAGGCCAGCAGGTCGCCCGAGGTGACCGCCAGCGACTTCCACAGCGCCTCGCCCTTGCCGTCGAGCGGTTTGAGATCGGGCAGGATCTCGTCCTGGGCGTGCACGGACGCGCCCGCCCTGGCGGCCACCACGGCGGTGTCGTCGCTCGAGCGGGAGTCGATCACCACGACCTCGTCGACCAGGGCGCGCAGCTCCCGCCTGATCATCCCGACGATCTCGCCGACGGTCTCGCGCTCGTCGCGGGCGGGCAGGACGACGCTGATCGTCGTGTCGCCCTTGCGCTCCAGGAGCGCCTCGAGGGGCCAGTCGGCGGCTGAGGACGTGCGGCTCCGCAGCCACGCCTCTACCTCAGGCAGCACACGCCCCTCCCCCGTCGATGTCACCTCAGCTTAGAGTCCGGCTCAGGCGTTCCTGACGAGGGGTCGTCCGACGGGAGGCCGCCCTGACCGGCGGCCGCCCGACGAGCGCGCGACGAGCGCGCCGCATCGCCACCGCGAGGTCCGAAAACCGCCGATCCTTCCTGGGCCCTCCGGTGTTCTCTCAAGAGAGGGACTCCACGAAGAAGGGTGCGGAGCATGAACGTCCACACGACGGTCGACAGCCCGATCGGCGAGCTGCTGCTGATCGGAGAGCGGTCCGAGGCGGCCAGGGGCGGGCTGGCCCTGGCGTCCGTGTCGTTCGCTGACCAGGGCGCGACGCAGGGCGCTGACCAGAGCGCCGGCCAGAGCGCCGGCCAGGGCGCCGGCCAGGGCGGCGCGCGGGCGGGGCGGCGCGACCCCGGCGCGTTCGCCGCGGTCGAGCGCCAGCTGCGCGAGTACTTCGCGGGCGAGCGGACCGGCTTCGAGCTGGACTTCGTCCACCACGGCAGCGCCTTCCAGGAGACGGTGTGGGCCGCGCTGGACGGCCTGCCGTACGGCAGGACCACCACCTACGGCCGGCTCGCCGAGCAGGTCGGGGCGCCGCGCGACCGGATCCGCGCGGTGGGCGGGGCGATCGGCGCCAACCCGCTGCTGATCGTCAGGCCGTGTCACCGGGTGATCGGCGCCAACGGGTCGCTGACCGGCTACGCCGGCGGCCTGGAGCGCAAGCGGTTCCTGCTGACCCACGAGGGCGCGCTGCAGCCGCTGTTCGTCTGACATCGAGAAAGGAGCAGATCATGCCTAAGCCGCACGAACGCGTGGACAGGGCCGACTGGGCCGCCCTGGCCGAGGAGATGGACGCGCACGGGTGCGCGCTGACCGGTCCGGTCCTCACCCCGGACGAGTGCCGCGAGATCGCCGGCCTGTACGACGAGGTCGCCCGGTTCCGCTCGACGATCGACATGGAGCGCTACCGGTTCGGCCGGGGCCAGTACCGCTACTTCGACCGGCCCTTCCCTGAGCCGGTGGAGGAGTTGCGGCAGGCGTTCTACCCCCGCTTGCTGCCCATCGCCAGGGACTGGGCCGCCAGGCTCGGCAGGCCCGCCCCCTGGCCGGACACGCTGGCGGAATGGCTGGAGATGTGCCACGCGGCGGGGCAGACCAAGTCCACCCCGATCCTGCTGAGCTACCGGGACGGCGACTGGAACGCGCTGCACCGCGACCTGTACGGCGACCTCGTCTTCCCCCTGCAGGTCGTGATCGGGCTGGACGCGCCTGGCGCCGACTACGAGGGCGGCGAGTTCCTGCTGGTCGAGCAGCGGCCACGGGCCCAGTCGCGGGGCACGGTGACGCTGCTGCCGCAGGGTCACGGGCTGGTCTTCACCACGAGGGACCGGCCTGTCCGCTCCTCCCGCGGCTGGTCGGCATCGCCGGTCCGGCACGGCGTCAGCACGGTACGGCGCGGCCGGCGGCACACGCTGGGCCTGGTCTTCCACGACGCGGCCTGACACTGGGGGCACGCCACATCATTGGACTGGTACCAGTGCTGGTATCGTCCCATTCATGGTACGGTCCTTCCATGAGCACCGACGCGAGCGGCGCCGACCGGCCACAGCCGCAGCAGGAAGGCGCGCCGTCCCGGCACGAGCGGCGGCGGCGCCAGACCAGGGAGCGGATCGCCACCACCGCGCTGGCCCTGTTCAGCGAGCGGGGCTACGACGCGGTGACCATCGCCGACGTCGCCGAGGCCGCGGACGTCGCGAAACAGACCGTTGTCAACCACTTCCCTGCCAAGGAGGACCTCCTGTTCGCCTGGCACCGCCCGGTCGAGGCCGACGTGATCGACATGGTCGACCAGCTCCCCCTGAGCGCCTCGCTGCCGGAGTTCCTCAAGGACGAGCTGCCGCGCCTGTTCGCCCACCTGCCGGAGCTGCCGCAGGCGCCGGACGGCGGAGATCCACGGACCGCGGTCGACGATCGGCTCGCCGGTGTCGTCGCCATCATCCAGAACAGTCCGGCGCTGCAGGACGCGTTGCGACTGCGTGGCACCCGATACCAGGAGGACCTGGCGGCGATCCTGTCCGACCGGGTGCCCGCGCATCTGGGAGCCGTCGCGGCACGGGCGATCGCCGCCTTCGTCCTGACCACCGTCTCCGCCATGGTCGAGGAGGCGGCACGACTGCAAGGCGCGGGCCGGTCGCCTGAGCAGATCGTCGCCAGCCTCACCGACACGGTCGGCCGCGCGCTGGACATCCTGGACACCGGCATCGGGAACACCGGCGGATCGGCGACACCCCCTCAAGACAACTGACAGCTCAAGACACCTGACGGTTCCCGAAGCCGCGCGGGCCGAGGAGGGTCATGCGAACGGAATCGACATCGGTGCTGGTCGTCGGCGGCGGGCTGGTAGGCCTGTCGGCGGCGGTGTTCCTGTCCTGGCGCGGGGTTCCCGCGATGGTCGTCGAGCGCCGTACCGCGGGTTCGCCGCATCCGCACGAGCCGGCGGAGTTCCTTCGCGCCTACGGACTCTCCCGGGGCGGCGCGGCCCTCGTCCGGCCGGACGGTTACCTCGCCTGGCGCTCCCGCGACCTGCCCGCCCTCCCGTCCGACGCGCTGACCGTGGCGCTGAGCCGGGTGTCGTGCGCCACCCGACAGACCACCCTGCACGCCACCCGTCACGCCACCGGGAACCGTACGACGTGACCGCCCGGGCCCAGACCCGCCAGGCCGGGGCTAGGGAAGGCTCAGCCGTGGGTGGCGTGCCGTTCGAGGAAGGTGTAAACGTCGGCCTCGTCCACGCCGGGGAACGAGCCGGGCGGCAGCGCGGCCAGCACGTGGGAGTTGGCGCGTGCCGACGGCCAGGCGTAACCCTCCCAGCGCTGGGCCAGCTCAGCCGGAGGGCGGCGGCAGCAGTCGCCGTTCGGGCAGTTGGAGCGCGTCCTGTTGGTCGTCTCGCGCCCGCGGAACCACCGCGACTCCCGGTACGGCACGCCCAGCGTGATCGCGAAGTCGCGTTCACGGGACGGGTCGACGTGCGCCACGCAGAAGTAGGTGCCGGTCGGCGAGTCGGAGTACTGGTAGAAGACCGAGAACCGGTCGGGTGACAGGAAGACCTGCCGTCCGGACCACTGCAGGCACATGCGCTGCCCCTCGATGGCGCCCTGCTCGTCGGCGGGGAAGACGATGCCGTCGTTCTCGTAGGCCTTGTAGATGGTGCCGCCGGCGTCGTTGCGGACGAAGTGGCAGACCAGGTCGAGATGGTGGGTGGCCAGGTTGGTGAAGCGGTGGGCGGCCATCTCGTAGGAGACGGCGAAGACGTCGCGCAGGTCCTCCACCGACAGGGCGCGGTCCTGCTTGGCCTCCTGGAGGAACTGGGTGGCGGTGCGCTCGGGCACGAGGACGGCGGCGGCGAAGTAGTTGGCCTCGGTGCGCTGCAGCAGGAAGTCGGCGAAGTCGCGCGGCTTGCCGTGGCCGAGCGCGAGGTGGCCGAGGGTCTGCAGCAGGATCGTGCGCGGGGTGTGCATGCCGAGCTGCTCGTGCTTGACGTAGATGCGGCGGTTGCGCAGGTCGGTGATGGACCTGACGGAGCGCGGCAGGTCCTGCACGGTGTTGACGGAGTAGCCGAAGTGGGTGACCAGCGCCTGGACCGTGCTCTGCGACAGCGCGCCGGTGCGGTAGCCGACGGCGGCCAGCGCCGCGGCCGCGGCCTTCTCGATCTCGGGGAAGTAGTTGCCCTGCTCGCGCTGCCTGCGGCGCAGTTCGGCGTTGGCCGCCCGGGCCTCCTCGGGGGTGGCGGTGCCGCGGGCCTGCCTGGCGCGCAGCTCGCCGTACAGGCCGAGGATGTGCTCGAGGACGTCGTTGGGCACCCGGGCGGAGACCTTGAGCCGTGGCAGGCCGAGCCCGGCGTAGAGCGGGTCGCGCTGGGCCTCCTCGAGCGCGATCTCCAGCTGGGCGCGGCGGTTGGGCGGCTGGCGGCGCAGCAGTTCCTCGACCGGGACGTTGAGCGCGGTGGCCAGTGACTTGAGCAGTGACAGCTTGGGCTCGCGCTTGCCGTTCTCCAGCAGGGACAGCTGGCTGGGTGCCCTGCTGACCCGCTCCCCCAGGTCGGACAGGGTCAGCCCGCGCTGTTTGCGCAGGTGACGCAGGCGCTGGCCGAAGGCGATGAGATCGAGCTCCTGCGTCAAAGAAAGCGGTTCTTCGCCGAGCAAGGGGGCCATGCGCGCATCATAAGGGGAAGAATCCTGGTTTTTCTACACCCAGCCACCGGAAGCCGGGCTGAAGTGGGCGAGGGACCTCCGATCGCCGCCGGAACACCGGACGGTCGCCGAAAGCCGAGGTGACAGCCGGTCCAGTGGTCTAGTCCATAGCGAAAAGTCGTGAATTCTTCTCCCCTGAATACCCGCCAGTATGTCCTAGATGTGAAATTCGTCGAATTTTCTGCACTTCGGACCCTACTGAGAGGGCTTGCCCGGGGCAGACACTCGGAACAAGCACCCAGGGGACGACAAAGGAGTGAAAAATGGACGATCGCCTCAAGGGAGCGGCTGACCAGCTGCGGCACGCATGGGAGAACGACCCCCGCTGGAAGGGCACCGAGCGCACCTACTCCGCCGAGGACGTCGTCCGGCTGCGCGGCAGCGTGCAGGAGGAGCACACGCTTGCCAGACTCGGCGCCGAGCGGCTGTGGGACCTGCTGCACACCGAGGACTACGTGCACGCGCTCGGCGCGCTGACCGGCAACCAGGCCGTGCAGCAGGTGAAGGCGGGCCTGAAGGCGATCTACCTGTCCGGCTGGCAGGTGGCGGCGGACGCGAACCTCGGCGGGCAGACCTACCCCGACCAGTCGCTGTACCCGGCCAACTCCGTGCCCGCCGTCGTGCGCCGCATCAACAACGCGCTGCTGCGCGCCGACCAGATCAGCTGGTCGGAGGGCTCGGACCAGACCCACTGGCTCGCCCCGATCGTCGCCGACGCCGAGGCCGGCTTCGGTGGCGTGCTGAACGCCTTCGAGCTGATGAAGGGCATGATCGCGGCCGGCGCCGCGGGCGTGCACTGGGAGGACCAGCTCGCCTCGGAGAAGAAGTGCGGCCACCTCGGCGGCAAGGTGCTGATCCCGACCGGCCAGCACATCAAGACGCTCAACGCCGCCCGCCTGGCGGCCGACGTGTCGGGCGTCCCCTCACTGATCATCGCGCGGACCGACGCCCAGGCCGCGACGCTCCTGACCAGTGACGTGGACCCCCGCGACCAGCGCTTCACCACCGGTGACCGTACCGCCGAGGGCTTCTACCGGGTCCGCAACGGCGTCGAGGCCTGCATCGACCGCGGCCTGTCCTACGCCCCCTACGCCGACCTGCTGTGGATGGAGACCTCCACCCCGGACCTCGACGTGGCCCGCGAGTTCGCCGAGGCGATCAAGGCCAGGTACCCCGACCAGATGCTCGCCTACAACTGCTCGCCGTCCTTCAACTGGAAGCAGCACCTGGACGACTCCACGATCGCCAAGTTCCAGCGCGAGCTCGGGCACATGGGGTACAAGTTCCAGTTCATCACGCTGGCCGGCTTCCACTCGCTTAACCACTCCATGTTCAACCTGGCCCACGGCTACGCCGCCGACGGCATGACCGCCTACGTCGAGCTGCAGGAGGCCGAGTTCGCGGCCGAGGCGCGCGGCTACACCGCCACCAGGCACCAGCGCGAGGTCGGCACCGGCTACTTCGACCTGGTCAGCACGGCGATCGCGCCCGACTCCTCGACGACCGCGCTCAGGGGCTCCACCGAGGAGGAGCAGTTCCACTAAAGAGCCCGCCCGGACTCGCCGATACCTCCTAGGGCATGGGAGGGTTCCCCGGCGACCGCCCCGGTCCCGCGCCCGCGGGACCGGGGCGCTTTACGCTCCGCGCGATCCGTCACCTTCGCCCCCTTCCGGCTGATCTAGCCTCACGAGGGTGCTCAGGCTGCTGCGGGACCGCACCTACCTCACCTACTGGCTCGCCGTCGTGGTGTCCTTCCTCGGCGACGCCATCACCAAGGTCACCCTGATCTACGTCGCCGCCACGCTCACCGACGCCCCCGTCGTGCTGATCGCGCTCGTCGTCGTCGCGCAGCTGCTCCCGTCGGGCATCCTCGGCGCCTTCGTCGGCCCGCTGGCCGACCGGCTGCCCAAGCGGGTGCTGCTCATCGGATCCGACCTGGCCCGAGCGCTGATCGTGCTGGCCATGATCCCCGCCCTGCGCTCGGCCTGGCTCCTGCTGGCGCTGATCTTCCTGGAGGGCCTGGGCAAGGCGTTCTTCGAGACCGCCCGCATCGCCGCCATCCCGAAGATCGTCGGCGGGCACAGCATCCCCTCCGCGGTCGCCCTGTTCCAGAGCACCGCCCACACGATCAACCTGCTCGGCCCGGCGCTGGGCGGGCTGCTGGTCGCGGCCGGCAGCGTCCCCCTCGTCCTGATGATCGACTCGGCCACCTTCCTGCTCTCCGCGCTGCTGCTGGGCAGCATGGCGGTGCTGCGCGAGGTGCCGTCCGCGGCGCGCGAGCCGTACTGGGCGGCGCTGCGCGCCGGCGTGCGCGGCGTCCTGGCGGTGCCCTCGCTGCGGTACCTGGCGGTCTTCCTGACGCCGGTCATGCTCGCCCTCGGCCTGTTCACCACCAACCTCAACGCCCAGCTGCTGACCGTCTTCCAGCTGCCCGCCCTCACGTTCGGGCTGGCGCAGGCGCTGTTCGGCGGCGGTTCGATCCTCGGCGCGCTGGCCGGTCCCGCGCTGCTGCGCCGTTTCCCCGACCGGCTGCTGCCCGCCTCGATCGTCGCCTTCGGCCTGTCCATGGTCGCGCTCGCCCCCGCCCAGTGGAGCGGCCACATCGCGGCGATCGGCGCGTGGTGCCTGCTGACCGGTTTCGGGTCGGGCCTGTTCCAGGTTCCCGTCGCCCACCCCCTGCTGCGCGACCTGCCCGAGGACCTGCGCGGGCGCGGCGTCGCGCTGGCCAACGCGCTCATGGTCAACGTCACGATCGCGGGCGTGCTGGCCGGCAGCCTGGTCGCGGAGCTCGCGGGCGTCGCCGTGTCCATCATCGGATCGGGCGCGCTGCTGCTCTGCGCGGCCACCGCGCTCTCCCTCCGGTACGGCAGGCGCCGGCCCGCCCCCGCCGGGCAGCGCTGACCCCCGAACGCCCGGCTCAGGAGGCCGGCCCGCGGTTCAGGCGCCCGGCGAGGAGTCCGTGGGGCCGGGCGACACCGGGTCGGTCGGGGTGACCGACGCCGACGCCGACGGGTCCGGTGTCTCGCCCGGTCCCTCCTGCGGGATCGTGGTGATGCTGGAGGAGGGCTGCGGGCAGTCACGCCCACGCCGCTTGCCCGCCGGGTTGACGCAGTCGCCCGGGTCCCCGTTGCCCGGCGGGTCGGGCGACCAGACGCTCTCGTGGTCGGGCCGGCTCCGCTCCTCCGGCGTCGTGGACGGCGGTCGCAGCGTCGTGGGCCCCAGCGTCCTGGTCTGGGTGACGACCACGGTCGGGGTGATCGACGGCCCGGCGGGGATCGGCTCGGCCGGTGCCCTGGTCAGCGGATCCGGCCTGATCGTGGACTGCGCGGTGCCGTTGGGCACGACGAAGGGAACGGCCTCCGGCCGGCGGGTGCCGTCCAGCCGGATCCCGGCTCCCCCGCTGGCCGCGGCCACCGTCAGGGCCGCGATCGAGACGGTGGCCAGCGCGGCGAAGCTCGCGTGCGACAGCTGAGCGCCCGACCTGGCCCGCCGCCGGCGCGCGGCAGGGCCGGGCCGCCCCGGCGGTTCGGTCCCCGCCGGGTCCGGCGGCGCGTCGGCCAGGCGCACCCTGCCCCCACCCGGCGGATACGGCACCGGTGTCCAGATGTCCCCCAGCACCCGGCCGACGGCCTCGCGCAGGTCCCAGGGGTCGCCCACGCCGCCCGCGGCCAGTAAGGCACGCAGCAGTTCGGCCGAGCTGGGCCGCGCGGCGGGATCCTTGGCCAGTGCCGCCTCCACCGCCGGCCGCAGCAGCGCGGGCACGCCGTCGACCCGCGGCTGTTCCAGCACGATCCGCCTGGTCAGCACGTCGGCCTCGCCGGCCCCGAACGGGTGGTGGCCGGTGGCGGCGAAGGCGATCAGGCAGCCCCACGCGAACACGTCGGAGGCCGGGACGGCGGCACCGCCGGTCAGCCGCTCGGGCGCCACCCAGCCAGGACTGCCCATCACCAGCCCCGCCTGGGTGTGGGCGGCGGCGGTGTCGACGTCGCGGGCGATGCCGAAGTCGATGACGCGCGGCCCGTCCGGCGACAGCAGCACGTTGCCCGGTTTGAGGTCGCGGTGCACCAGCCCCGCGTCGTGGACGGCGACCAGCGCGGCGGCCACCCCGAGCGCGACGCCGTAGGCGAGGTCGGGCGTCAACGGGCCGCGCCCCACCACCACCTGCGACAGCGCCGGCCCCGGGATGTACTCGCAGACCAGGTACGGCCGGTCGCGATCACTGCCGTCCTCGATCACGGCGGCCGTGCAGAACGGCACCACTCTGCGCGAGAACGTCACCTCCTCGGCGAACCTGGCGCGGAGCGTGGCGTCCCGCAGGTGCACGTCGTGCGGGGTCTTCAGCGCCACCAGCCCGCCCCGTGGGTGCTCGGCGAGGTAGACCACCCCCATCCCGCCGGCGCCCAGGCGGCCGAGCAGCAGGTACCTGCCGATGATCACCGGGTCGCCCACCGTCAGCGGTCGCACGCCTGGCGGCATGCCGCTCGTACCACGCGCCATCCGGCTCGCCTCTCCTGCTCTGGACCACGGCCACAGCACACTGTGACCGGATCGGGCGAGGCATTTCCCCGGGACTGCCACAAGGAGTATCGAAGGTAAGGCGAATCTTTCCGCTAGGTGAGAAAGAGCTGAGGTACCTGGGCTTTCAGGGACGAGGGGACAGTGCCGGGGCTCATCCGTCGAGGGCGGCGCTCTCCTCGACCTCCACCTGGCGGTTCCACTCCTTCTTGACCGCGCGCCAGCCCTCGTCGTCGACGCCGAGCCGCCAGTAGCCGGAGATGGACAGCTGCTCGAGCGGGATCTGCCGCTCCACGCGCAGGAAGCGGCGCAACTCCTTGACGAAGCCCGCCTCGCCGTGCACGAACGCGTGCACCCTGCCCTCGGGGAAGTGCAGACCGCGCACCGCCTCGACCAGCTTGCGCCCGTACGGCGCGCCCTCCCGGTGCAGGTAGACCACGGGAGCGTCCAGCTTCTGCTCCTCCGCCGCCGACTCGACCTCGACGAGGACATGCGCCCTGGCCCCTTCGGGCAGCGCCTCCAGGGAGGCGGCGATCGCCGGGAGCGCGCTCTCGTCACCGGCGAGCAGGTGCCAGTCCGCCTCGGGACTCGGCGCGTAGCCGCCGCCGGGACCCAGCAGGTGGATCACGTCGCCGGGCCTGGCGGCCGCGGCCCACGGACCGGCCAGTCCCTCGTCGCCGTGGACCACGAAGTCGAGGGTCAGCTCCCTCGCCGCCGGCTCCCAGGCGCGCACGGTGTAGGTGCGCAGCCGCGGCCAGTGCTCGCGCGGCAGGAGCTCCCTGCAGGTGGCGACGGTGAACGGCGTCGGATACGTCACACCCTCCACCGGGAAGACGAGCTTGACGTAGTGGTCGGTCAACCCAGCGGTGGCGAAGTCACGCAAGCCGTCGCCGCCGACCACCACCCGCACCATGTGCGGCGTGAGCCGCTCGGTCCGCAGCACGACGCCACGATGCTCGGTCATGAGAACCCTCCAGCTGTAGTTAGGTCACCCTAACCTACAACTGGAACGTCAGGCCGCGAGAGAAGATTCCTCTCCCGAGGCGTGCACGGCGGCCAGGAAGCGGGCCATGTGCCGGTAGACCAGCCGCGCTTCGGGCAGCACGTCGGCCAGGATGGCGAAGACGTGCGGCATCCGCGGCCACTCCTCGTAGGTCACCGGCACGCCCGCCGCGCGGGCGCGCACCGCGACCCTGCGACCCTCGTCGCGCAGCACCTCGGTCGAGCCGGTGACGATCATCAGGGGCGGCAGGCCGGTGTAGTCGCCGAAGACCGGCGAGACCAGCGGGTCACGCGGGTCCAGACCCGACGTCCACCGCCTGGCCAGCCACTCGACGCGCCCGGCCGGCAGCATCGGGTCCGTCCAGCGGTTGGCCCTGCGCGGGGTGTCGCTCAGGTCGGTCCACGGCGACAGGCAGATGGCCGCCGCGGGCAGCCGCAGCCCGCGATCGCGCAGCGCGAGCAGGGTGGCCAGCGTGAGGTGGCCGCCCGCCGAGTCGCCGGCGAGCAGGATGTCGGCGGGCTCGTGGCCGCGTTCGATCAGCTCGCCGTAGGCGTCGAGGGCGTCCTGCAGCGACTCGGCCAGCGAGTGGACCGGGCCCTGCCGGTAGTCGAGGGCGAAGACCGGACGGCGGGCCACCACCGACAGCCGCCAGGTGATGGGCCGGTGGGTGGCGGGCGAGCAGCTGAAGTAGCCGCCGCCGTGGAAGTAGAGGAGCACCTTGCGCTCGTCGAGGCCCTGCCCCGCGCGCACCCATTCGCCGCGGCGGTGCGCGACGATGCCCACGTGGCCGGGCGGCCGCACGGGCACGAGCCTGACCAGTTCGCCGAGCCGGGAGCAGGCGGTGATGGCCAGGGAGTGACGCAGGAGCAGGCCGGCGGCGGGCTTCAGGGTGCCGCGCATGACCGTGTTGAGCGCTCGCGACTGCCAGCTGAACGGATAGTCGGGGATGACGTCCAGGTCGATCTCGTGCCGCACAGGTAAAGAATTCCCTCCAGAGGATCGTTCTATCGGCAAGTAAGCAACTCATCTATTTCGGGTGAATCATCGCCAGGTCGGACGCGGCCCTTCGCTCCGTACATCTCCATCTACCACGGACCCCACAGACCGAACCGGGGCACCGCGAACCGGCGGGCGGGCGGCCGCCGCCGATATCGCCTTGCCGACGCCTGATCAACGAGCGGATAATTACCGCTCCACACACCCGTGCCCCCTCGTGGACACGGGCTGTCGTCATGCCATCACACAGCGGAGGTGACACGCCATTTCCCTCTATCTCCGGCTCATCCGGTACGGCTTCCGCAAACACGCCACCTACGTGTGGGCCGCCGCCGCCGGAGCCTTCACCAACAGCGTCTTCGGCATCCTGCGCGCCTACGTCCTGATCGCGCTGTGGCAGGCCAGGCCCGGCCTGGCCGGCTACGACGTGCTCGACGCCGTCACCTTCTGCTTCGTCACCCAGGCCTTCATCGGTCCGATGCAGCTGTTCGGCGGCGGCCTGACCATTCCCGAACGCATCCGCACCGGCGACATCGCCCTCGACCTCGTCCGTCCCGCCTCCCTGCAGGCGTGGGCCCTGTCCGAGGACCTGGGCAGGGCGGCCTACCTGTTCCTCGTCCGCGGCCTCCCGCCGATGATCATCGGCGCGCTGGTGTTCGGCGTCGTCGTGCCGTCCGGCGCCGGGCGGTGGGCGGCCTTCGCCGCCAGCTTCGCCCTCGGCGTCCTGGTCAGCTTCGCCTGGCGCTACCTGATCGCGCTGTCGGTGTGCTGGCTGGCCGACGACCGCGGCGTGGTGACCGTGTCGATGGTCCTCACCACCTTCTTCAGCGGGATGATGCTGCCCCTGCCGATCTTTCCCGGCCTGCTCGGCGACGTGGCCGCGACGCTGCCGTGGGCCGCGATGGCGCAGCTGCCCGCCGACGTCTACCTCGGCAAGGCGGGCTTCGCCGACGCGGTGCCGTTCCAGGCGCTCTGGGCGGTCGCGCTGCTCGCCCTCGGCGCGCTCGGCACGCGGGCGATCAGGCACAAGGTGGTGATCCAGGGTGGTTAGGACCTACGTCATGCTGGCCTGGACATGGACCCGCGCCGCCGCGGCCTACCCCGTCTCCTTCGCGCTCATGGTCGGCTTCGGCCTCACGATGGCCGCCGTGGACCTCGCGGTGATCCTGGTGGTCTTCGCCAACACCACGGCGCTGGCCGGATTCACCCGCGCGGAGGTCCTCTTCCTGTACGGCGCGGCCAACATCGCCTTCTCCGTCGCCGACATGTGCGTCGGCAACCTCGACAAGATCAGCCAGCACATCAAGGCAGGCACGCTGGACACGATGCTTCTCAAGCCGGCCCCGGCCTGGCTGCAGGCCGCCGTCGACAGGTTCACCCCCTCCAGGTTCGGCCGCGTGCTGCAGTCGGTGATCGTCCTGGTCACGGCGTTGGCCGCGCTCGACATCCCGTGGCAGCGGGCGTGGATGGTCCCGGTGATGATCGCCACCGCGGGCGTCATCTTCGCCTCGCTGTGGACGCTGGCGGGGGCGGTGCAGTTCGTGCTGACCGACGCCCCCGAGGTGGTCAACGCCTTCACCTACGGCAGCGGCCAGCTCACCCAGTACCCCTTCAGCGTCTACGGCCGCGACCTGGTGCGCGGCGTCACCTACGTGCTGCCGCTCGCCTTCGTCAACTGGCAGCCGGGCCTGTACGTCCTGGGCAAGGACGACCCCTTCGGCACGCCGGAGGCACTGCGTTTCCTCGGGCCCGTCGCGGCCCTGCTTCTCGCCCTGCTGGCCGCCCTCGCCTGGCGCCAGGGCATCCGCCGCTACCGATCGACGGGGAGTTAGCCATGATCGAGCTGGAGCGCGCCGGGCGCGTGTTCAAGGTGAAGCGCACGCTGGTGCACGCGGTGCGCGAGCTGTCGTTCAGCGTCGCGCCGGGAGAGTTCGTCGGCTGTCTCGGCCCGAACGGCGCGGGCAAGTCCACCACCATCAAGATGCTGTGCGGCATCCTCACCCCCACCTCCGGCACGGTGCGCGTCGCGGGGCTCGACCCCTCGCGCAGGCGCACGGTCCTGGCCAGGCGGATCGGCGTGGTGTTCGGGCAGCGGACGACGTTGTGGTGGGACCTGCCGCTGCGGGACAGCTTCGAGCTGATCCGGCTCCTTTACAAAGTAGATCGCAGGGATTTCGCCGAGCGGCTCGACGAGCTGGTGGAGACCCTCGACCTGGCCGCCTTCCTGCGCACGCCGGTGCGCCAGCTCAGCCTGGGCCAGCGCATGCGGGGCGACCTCACCGCCGCGCTGCTCCACGCGCCCGACGTGCTGGTGCTGGACGAGCCGACGATCGGGCTCGACGTGGTCAGCAAGAACAGCATCCGCTCGTTCCTGCTCCGGGTGAACGCCGAGCGCGGCACCACCGTGCTGCTGACCACGCACGATCTCGGCGACGTCGAGCGCCTGTGCCGCAGGGTGATGCTCATCGACCACGGCAGGCTGGCCTTCGACGGCTCGCTCGACGACCTGATGGCCACCGCGCCCGACGAGACGATCGAAGAGGTGGTGACCAGGCTCTACACCCGGGCCGGTCAGTAGTAGGCGCCCTGCTCGGCCTCGTCGTACTCCTCGTCCGCGTTGTCGCGCCGGCTCCAGCGGGAGGGCATCAGCACCGGCAGGAACAACGCCACGCCCAGCAGGGCGTAGACGCCGGTGGTGAGCAGCGTCCTGCTGCCGGCGCCCGCCTCCACCAGGACGCGGTGCATGGACGGCTCGTCGGGCACGAACGACAGGGCCCTGGGGACGTCGAGCGCGTAGACGACCGTCCACGCCAGCAGCACGAGCGAGGGCACGAACGTGGCCAGCGGTGACACCCTGCCCGCCGTCACCAGCCCGACCACCAGGCCGATGGCCGCCATGGCGCCGAGCGCGACCCACAGCTTCGGACCCGCGACGGGCGCGGCCGTTCCAGGCGCGATCATCAGCGCCTGCTGGACTGCCCAGCCGCCTCCGACCAGCAGGACACCGGTCACGATCACGCCGAGTAGCAAACCAGCGAAATGCCGCACAGACATCACCTCGGGCCTGACCATAGCGACAAATCAGATGTTTGAGCCAGGTATTGGCCGGAGCCGTATGGTTCGGGCGGAGTCGCCGGACGGTCCGCCCCGGGGCCTGGCGTGAGAGCATGAGGGCACCCATGCGCGCCGACCTCCCCCTCCGGCTGACGCGGGCGGCCGCCTTCTCGGCCGTCTGCGTGCTGCTGGCCGCCCTCGGCCACCGCGCCGCCGGCGGCACGGGCCCGTCGGGCTGGATGCTCGGCCTGGGCGGCGGCGCCGTGCTGGCCGTGGCGCTGGCGCTGTCGGGCAGGGAGCGCTCGTCCACCACCGTCAACGTCACGCTCGTCGCCCTGCAGGCGGGGCTGCACGAGCTGTTCGGCCTGGACGGCACCGCCGCTCTCCTCGGGACGGCCCACGGGCGGGGCGCCGCCGTCCTCGGCTACGGGCAGGCGCACGAGTCCGGGCTCGGCGAGAGCCTCGGCATGCTGCTGGCCCACCTGACCGTCACCCTCGTCACCGGCTGGTGGCTGGCCCGCGGCGAGGCCGCGCTCTGGTCGCTGCTACGCCGCCTCGGGCACCGCCTGATCCGTCTGCTGCCGCCGCCCACCGCCGTCGCGGTACGGCCGGCGCCGGTGCCCGCCGCCCGTCGTGCCATCGGCGGCGGCCCGCTCCTCCGCCACGTCGTCACCAGGCGCGGTCCTCCCCTTCCCGCCCGCTGACCTCGCCCCTCTTTCCTTCTTCCTCCCACAGACACGTGGAGTTTCCGCATGCCCACCTTCCCCCGTACGGCAGGCGTGCTCGCCGCCGCCACCGCCCTGTCCCTCGGCCTGGCCGTCCCGGCCCTCGCGCATGTGACCGTCAACCCCGGAACCGCCGAGCAGGGCGGGTTCACCAAGGTCGCCTTCCGCGTCCCGAACGAGCGTGACGACGCCTCGACGACGAAGATCGAGGTGTCCTTCCCCGTCGACCACCCCCTGGCCTTCGTCTCGGTCAAGCCGGTGCCCGGCTGGGAGGTCAAGGTCACCGAGGGCAAGCTGCCCAAGCCGGTGAAGACCGAGTACGGCGACCTCACCGAGGCGGTCACCAAGGTCGTCTGGTCGGGCGGCCAGATCAAGCCGGGCCAGTTCCAGGAGTTCGAGGTGTCGATGGGGCAGCTGCCGACCGACACCGACCGGCTGGTCTTCCCCACCAGCCAGACCTACTCGGGCGGTGAGGTCGTGAAGTGGGCCGACGAGCCCACGGCCGACGGCACCGAGCCGGAGCGGCCGGCGCCGCTGCTGAAGCTCACGCCCGCCACGGCCGACGACGGCCACCACGGCACGGCGTCGGCCGCCCCCTCGGCACCCGCCGCCTCGTCCGCGCCCGCGGCGCCCTCGGTGACGCCGGTGGCGGCCTCCGCTTCCGCGGCGGACGGCACGGCCCGGCTGCTCGGCGGCGCGGGGCTGGTGGTGGGAGCCATCGGCCTGGTGGTCGGCTTCCTCGGGCTGCGCCGCCGCCCCTCCTGACCCGCGGGCCCGGTGGCCGGCCCGCGGTCCGGTCACCGGGGGCCGGAGGGGTGCTCCCCTTCGGCCCCGCCGCGGCTCAGGAGGTGATGTCCTTGCTGGTGAAGCGGGCCCACGCGAACGAGCCGAACAGCAGGATGTAGGCGCCGAAGGCCAGCAGCCCCGAGGTCAGGTGATCGAAGGCGATCGGGTCGCGCAGGACCGCGTCGAAACCGCTCCACCAGTTCGGCAGCAGGTACGCCTGGACGGGCTCCAGCTGCGGGATCGCCCGCATCACCTGGGTGGCGATGACCAGCACGACGGTCGCCGCGATGGCGCCGATCGGCGCCTCGGTCAGCGTCGACAGCGCGATCGCGACCGCGGCCAGCGCCGCCATGCCGAGCGTGACGTAGCCGATGACGATCAGCAGGCGCAGCAGGGCGTCGCCGAGCGGGATGGCGACCCCCGACAGCAGCGTGACGGGCCCGGCCGGGAACAGCAGCAGGCCGGTGATGAGCGCCGCGAGCGCCACGGCCGAGGCGACGGCCAGGCAGAACAGCACGGCGTTGACGAACTTGACCGCCAGCAGCCTGGTGCGCCCGGCGGGGGCGGCCAGCAGGTACCGCAGCGTGCCTCCCGCGGCCTCGCCGGCCAGCGCGTCGCCCGCCACGACGGCGACCGCGACCGGCATCAGCAGCGGCACCAGGGCGCCCAGCGAGACGAGCGCCAGGAAGAAACCGTTGCCGGCGACCTGCTGGATGAGGCCGCCCGGCCCGTCGGCCATGTCGTCGCCGAGGATGCGCAGGACGACGCCCATGATCACGGGGACGGCGGCGAGGACGGCGAGCATGGCGAGGTTGCGCGGCCGGCGGAAGGTCAGGCCGAGCTCGGAGCCCAGCATCCTGGCGAACGCGGCGACGGCTCCGGGGCCGGACGTCGCCTCCCGGGTGACGGCGTCCAGGGTGGAGGCGGCCGGCACGGGCAGGTCGGGGCGCGGGCCCTGCTCGGCGGTGCGCCTCGACTCGCTCACCGGGACCAGGCCGGGCGTCCGCCTGGCTCCCGCGCCGCGCCCGCTCCGCAGGCCGGGATCCTCGACCGGCGTGCCGGCCACCGGGCCGGCCGTTGGGTCTTCCACGGTGTCTGCCACCAGGTCTGCCACTTCGGGCTCAACCTTCGACATCGAACCCCTCCCCCGTCAGGCCGACGAAGACCTCTTCCAGGCTGGGCCGTACGACCGACAGGCCCCTGACCGCGACGCCGGCCTCGACCAGCGCGACGTTGAGCCGCTCGGGGGCGTGACCGCCGAGCTCGGCGCTCACCTGCGTCCCCTCGTGGGTGACGGCCGCCAGGCCGAGCCCGCGCAGCACCCGCGCCGCGTCCGCGCCGTCGGGCGTCTCCACCCTGACGCGCGGGGCGCGGCCACCGCTCAGCGAGGCGATCGTGCCGTCGGCGACGAGCCTGCCGGTGCGCATGATGGCCGCGTGCGTGCACATCTGCTCGATCTCGGCCAGCAGGTGCGAGGAGACGAACACCGTGGTGCCGTCGGCGGCGATCTCCTTGACCAGCGTGCGGACCTCGCGGGTGCCCTGCGGGTCGAGGCCGTTGGTCGGCTCGTCGAGGATGAGCAGATCGCGCGGGCCGAGCAGGGCGGCGGCGATGGACAGGCGCTGCCGCATGCCGAGGGAGTAGGCGCGGTAGCGCTTGCCGGCGGCGGCCGACAGGCCCACCCGCTCCAGCGCGGCGCCGACCCTGGCGCGGGCGGTGCGGCCCGAGGCGGTGGGGTCGGCGGCGTCGTAGCGCAGCAGATTGGCCTCGCCCGACAGGTAGGGGTAGAAGGCCGGGCCCTCGACCAGCGCGCCCACCCGCGGCAGCGGCACCGTCGCGTAGGTGCCGGAGGTGGGCGTGACCAGGCCGAGCAGCATGCGGATGGTGGTGGTCTTGCCCGACCCGTTCGGGCCGAGGAAGCCGTAGACCGAGCCGCGCGGCACGGTCAGGTCAAGGGCGTCGACCGCGATCTGCCCGCCCTTGAAGCGCTTGGTCAGGCCCTCCGTGACGATCGCGTGGTCAGCGGAGGGCGGGGCCGCCCCTGAGGGCGCCCCCGCTTCCAGCGTCATGCTCACCTGGCGCCTGCCGCCTTCGTGAGCTCCTCCGGGGTGACCGCGCCGACCAGCAGCCGGCCGTCGTCGGTGAACAGCACGCTGACCAGCTTGGTCTTGATCAGCTTGCCGCTCCCCCACGGGCCGCTCACCGGCGTGGCGGTGCGCAGGATTGCATCGAGCGAGGGCGCCTGCTCGCCACCGGGTTCGGCCTGCGGCTGGGCGGCCCCTGCCGTGGGCGTGGGCGTCGGCAGGACCGCGACCGTGGTCCAGCCGGCGCCGACGGTCTTGACCGCGCCTTCGCGGAAGTCGTGCTCGGGCTTGCGGTCCTCGAGGGCCGGGCCGAACGTCTTCTCCTCCACCTTGGCGCCCGCGGGCGGGGTGAAGGTGAAGTTCTCCTTCGCGGGGGCGGAGAAGGTGACCTGGGTGAACCCGACCTCGAAGGCCGGCTCCGCCGACCCCTTGGCGTACACCTGGACGCGCAGCGGGACGTAGGTCTCGCCGTCGAGCGCCAGGCGGACGTCCTGGATCAGCGAGCCGTCCTGCTTGGGCGCCAGCACCAGCTCGTAGGCCGGGCGTCCGGCCACCTTGGTGGTGTTGGTCACGCTGACCACGCTGTGCTCGCCGACCTGGGCCAGCAGGCGCTCGGCGGCCTGCTGGGGGGTCAGCGCGGGGGCGTCGGGCACGTGCGTCGCGCCGGGCCGGTCGGCGGTGCCGGGGGCCAGCTTGACGCGCGTGGCCCGGTTGGACTGGCTCTCCCACAGCCACGTCTGGTCGCCGTTCACGATGACGTTGGTCTCGCTCATCGGGCCCGGTACGGCCAGCCTGAACTGGTCGCGGGAGCCGTACCAGACCTTCGCCTCGTGGGAACCCGACAGCAGGCTGAGCGGGGAACCGGTGGCGGCGCCCTGCGGCAGGGCGGGAAGGCCGAGGGAGGCGGTCTCCACGACCGTCCCCGACATCGGGGGCAGGCCGTCCTTCTGCACCGCCGCGGCGGCCTCGGCCAGCAGCTGCTGCGCCGAGCGTTCCGGCAGGACGGGGTCCCCGCTGACGGCGGCGATGACCGGACCCGCGCCGATGGCGGCACCGATCACGGCGACGGCCGCGACGGGGACGCCCCACCTCACGAGCTTGCCTCTGGACATCTCACTCCTTCACGGTATTGCTTACGTCTCAACAGTGCGTGAGGAGTGCTGTGGTGATCCTGAGACGAGCTGAGAGGCCTCTCAGCACCGATGGTGCACTATGTGCGCTATGAGAGTTCTGGTCGTCGAGGACGAACGGCGGATGGCCGCCGCCCTCCAGCGGGGGCTGCAGGCCGAGGGGTTCGCCGTGGATCTCGCCCACGACGGCGAGGAGGGGCTGCACCTGGCCAGGCACGGCGACTACGACGTGGTCGTGCTCGACATCATGCTGCCCCGGCTGTCGGGCTACAACGTGTGCAAGCGGTTGCGCGCGGAGGAGAACTGGGTGCCCATCCTCATGCTGTCGGCCAAGGACGGCGAGTACGACATGGCCGACGGGCTCGATCTGGGCGCCGACGACTACCTCACCAAGCCGTTCTCCTACGTGGTGCTGGTGGCCAGGCTGCGCGCGCTGCTGCGGCGCGACGCGGGGCGGCGTCCCGCGGTGCTGACGGCGGGCGACCTGTCGCTGGACCCGGCCAGGCGCAAGGTGCAGCGCGGGGAGGAGTCGGTGGAGCTGACGCCCCGGGAGTTCGCGCTGCTGGAGTACCTGATGCGCCGCCACGACGAGGTGGTGTCGAAGGCGGAGATCCTCGAGCACGTCTGGGACACCTTCGACACCGACCCGAACGTGGTCGAGGTGTACGTCGGCTACCTCCGTCGCAAGATCGACGGCCCGTTCGGCAGGAACGCGCTCCAGACCGTGCGCGGCGCGGGTTACCGGCTGGCCGGCGACGGTGGCTGACGATGGCTGAGTGGTGGCGGCGCAAGAGCCTGCGCTTCCGCCTGACGGCGCTGTCGGCCGTGGGGCTCGCGCTCGCGTTCGCGGTGTCGGCCTCGGTGCTGATGATGGTGCTCGGCCGGTCGCTGACGAACACCGTGGACGAGACCACCAGGCAGCACGCGCAGGTGGTGCGGGCTCAGGCCGACAGCGGCACGCTGACCGACCCGATCACCACCCAGGACGGCACGATCGTGCAGGTCGTCGGAGCTGACGGCAGGGTCACCCACGGCACCTACGGCGCCGACCGGCTGGTTCCCCTGCTCGACGCCGGCGACCGGCGCAGGGCGCTGCGCCACGACTCGGCCTGGTTCCTGAACGGCGAGCCGTACGGGATCCCCGGGCCGCTGCGGGTCGTCGTGGTCAGCGGTGACAGGGGCGTGACGGTGCTGGCCGCGCGGCCGGTGCGCGAGATCGAGCGGAGCCTGCTCACGGCGGGCAAGGTGCTGCTGTTCGGCACGCCGCTGCTGGTGGCCTTCCTGGCGGGCGGCGGCTGGCTGATCATCGGCAGGACGCTGCGGCCGATCGACGCGCTGCGCAGAGGCGCGGCGGACATCACCCACACCGCCAGGTCGAGGCGGTTGCCGGTGCCCGCCGCCCGCGACGAGGTCCACTCGCTGGCCGTCACCCTCAACGACATGCTGGCCAGACTGGAAGAGGCCGAGTCCCGCCAGCGGGCGCTGGTCTCCGACGCCGCGCACGAGCTGCGCAGCCCGCTGGCCAGCATCAGGCTCCAGCTGGAGGTGGCGCTCGGCCACCCCGACGGGCAGGACTGGACAGAGACGGCCGAAGGCGTGCTGGAGGACACGCTGCGCCTGTCGCGCCTGGCCGAGGACCTGCTCGCGCTGGCCAGGCTGGACGAGCGCGGCGGCAGGCTGGCCAGGAACGTACCCGTCAACCTGGACGAGGTCGTCCGTCAGGTGGTGGAGAGGTACGGCGAGGCGAGGCTGACCGCCTGCGACCCCGTCGTGGTGCGCGGCGACGCCCTCGACCTGAGCCGCGTGGTGACCAACCTGATGGACAACGCCGTCCGGCACGCCACCTCCACCGTCGAGGTGGCGCTGACCCGCGACGGCGTGCTCACCGTCACCGACGACGGCCCGGGCATCCCCGAGGAGGACAGGGAGCGGGTGTTCAACCGCTTCACCAGGCTCGACCACGGGCGCAGCAGGGACGAGGGCGGCGCGGGCCTGGGCCTGGCGATCGTCCGCGAGACGCTGAGGGCACACGGCGGGGCCGTCCACCTGGAGGACGCCGGGCCGGGCCTGCGCGCGGTGGTGCGGCTGCCCGCCCTCATCTGATCGACCGAACTGCGAAGTCGAGGCGATCACGGGCCGGGCCGTGATCTTCAACGTCACGTACTGGCCCCTGGCAGCCTGGAGCCCTCTGCTCGCTCTGGTGGCCGTCGACTACTACCGCCGCCGCACCACCGCACCCCGCGACCTCTCCGCAGGGTCGCGTCGCTGAGGGCTTGTACAGACCCCCGGTTCCCGATCTGCCGGAGCCCTTCCCGTTTCACCCCCTCCGCCTTTCCTCTCACCCCAGCTCCGCACCGACTCGCCTTCTCGCGTCTCCGCCCCACCATCTGCCCCGGCCGCTCCACGGCCGCCCGCCGGGCTGACGGCTGACGGCTGACGGCCCTGGATCGCCGCCCAGGTCTACGGTTGCTCGGCCTGGGTCGCCTGCCCGCTCGTCGTCCGGCCGCCTGACGGCTGTGGGCCGGGCCCGTCCCGGCGGGCGTGCCCGCTCGGCTCTCCGGCCGGTCGGTCGATGACCGCCGGGACTGTCGGCGGCGGTCAGGGGGTGGGATTCGTGGGGGCGAGCCGCGCGACCTCCGCCAGCCCGGCCCGCGCCGAGGCGGCGTCGTGGACCCTGAACACCCTGGCGCCCTGCAGCGCCGAGACCGCCAGCGTCGCGATCGTGCCCGCGTGCCGTTCGTCCACCGGCAGCCCGCCCAGCGTCTCCCCGACGAAGTCCTTGTTCGACACCGCCACCAGCACCGGCCACCCGGTGGCCACCATCTCGTCGAGCCGCCGGCTGACCTCCAGCGAGTGGTAGGTGTTCTTGCCGAAGTCGTGGGCCGGGTCGATGAGGATCGACTCCCTCGCCACCCCCGCGGCGACGGCCCGTTCGGCCAGGTCGACCGTGTAACCGATGACGTCGGCGACCACGTCGGCGTAGGCGATGCGGTGTGGTCTGGTGCGCGGCTCGACCCTGCCCGCGTGGGCGCACACCAGCCCGGCGCCGTGCTTGGCCGCCACCTCCGCCAGCAGCGGGTCGACGCCGCCCCAGGTGTCGTTGAGCAGGTCGGCCCCCGCGCCGGCCACCACGTCGCCCACCTCCGAGCGCCAGGTGTCGACGCTGATGATCAGGTCGGGATGGCGGTCGCGTACGGCGGCGACCAGGCCCGCGACGCGCCTGATCTCCTCCTCGGCGTCGACCGTGTCGCCGGGGCCCGCCTTGACGCCGCCGATGTCGACGATGTCGGCGCCGCCCTCGACCGCGGCGTCGACCGCTTCGAGCGCGGCGCCGAAGCCGTAGGTCTTCCCCTTGTCGAAGAAGGAGTCGGGGGTCCTGTTGACCACGGCCATCACCGCGTGGTCTCCGGGACCGAACTCCTTGCCGCGCAGTCGCAAGATGCTCATCACCTTCGAGCCTACGGAAGATCCCGCGGGTTGGCACATCGCCGTCCCGCACCTGCCCGTCCGGTGTCGCCTCGGGACATGAAGAGATTCTCAGTGGCCGACTCGGCGACGCGCAGGGGCTCATGGTGACCGACCGGGAACGCACCCGGGTTCAGGCTGACCCCAGGGTGACGGCCCGGGAAACGCGCCCGGGTTCAGACTGACCGGCCTTGGAACACGTGGGACCCAGGGTGACGGCCCGGGAACGCACTGGTGTCTCAGGCCAACCGGTGAGGACTCGTGGCGACCGACCTGGCGACGCACCCGGGTTCAGGCGGACCCGGCCCGGAAACCCGCAAGAGCCCGTCGCGACCGATCTGGGAACGCACGGGGGCTCAGGGAGGTCGGCCCGGGCTCGCGCGGATCGGCGGCTGGTTCGAGGGCGACGAGGCGCAGGGGTTCAGGGGGCCGGCGGATCCGGGCTCGAGACGCGCAGGGGTTCAGGGGGCCGGCGGATCCGGGCTCGAGACGCGCAGGGGTGCAGGGGGACGCGGATTCGAGCTCAAGACGCGCAGGGGTTCGGGAAGACGGCGGATCCGGGCTCGAGACGAGCAGCGGTTCGGATGGCGGCGGGCCCGGCTTCAGGGTTGTCTCAGAACGGGCTTGCGCGTGCGGTGGCCGGGTGCCTGGGCGGCGTGGTCCGATGTCGGGGAGGGGCGTGTCCCGGCAGGCGGTCCGGCGTGTCCGGGGTCTGGCGTCAGGGTGCACGGGTGAGGAGGCGGGCCGCGGCGGCGTGCGCTGCTGCCGGCCCCGCGTCGGCCGCGGGGGTGGCGCGTGGCCCCCGGGCGTACGGATCGGTGGAGGTGGAACGTTCCTAGGCGGCTGAACCCTTCTCCGCGGTCGCCAGGAAGTCCTGGGCGATCAGCGGCAGCCTGCGGCGGGCGTGGACGACGGCGATCACGCGGCGGACGGCGGGCTCGAGTGACCGCACCACCAGCCCGGCCCTGAGCGCCTGCTCGGCCATGCCGCGGTACCACAGCAGCGAGGCCTGGCCCGCACGGACGGCGTTGAGCCAGCCGTTCCTCTCGTCGGTCTCCAGCACGATGATCGGATTGACCGCGTACTTGCCGAACATCGCGTCGAACTCCCTTCTCCTGACGCTTCCCCGTGCGGGCAGGGCCAGGCGTAGTCCGTCGAGGTGGGTCATCGGGACGGGATCCGGCAGGTCGGTTCCCGGCGGCGAGATGAGCACGATCTCCTGTCGTTCGAGGGGATGGGTGATCAGGTCGGTCGGGACCGGCAGGTCGGTGAGGCCGAGGTCGGCCCGCTGGTCCCTGATGGCGTTGACGACCGCGTCACGGCCGTCGCAGCGGATGATGTGCACGCGGACACCCGGATGCTCGGCCGCGTAGGCGGGAAGCAGCCGCCCGGCCAGGCCGGGCTCGAGGGTTGTCGTCGATGCGATGCGCAGTTCGGCGTCGGAGGCACCGCCGTGGCTGGAGAGCGCCTCGATCTCCCCCACCGCGTCGAGCGCCTCCTTGGCCAGCTTGACCACCCTGCGGCCGTGCGCGGTGACGACCACCCCGCGCCCCGAACGGGCGAAGAGGGTCATCCCGAGCTCGCGCTCCAGGTCTCGGATCGCGCGTGAAAGCGCAGGCTGCGCGATGTAGAGCGACCTGGCCGCGTCGGTCATGGTGCGGTGCTCCGCAGTCGCGACCACGTAGCGGAGCTGCTGCAGATTCATGACATTGAAGCTAGGACAACTGCGGCCGCTCGGACGGCGACATAGCAGAGATCACCTCGAATGATTTCGGACTGTAATCGAGCACGGCGACATCCGTGACGGGTGATAAATCAGTATGCTTCTGCCCCAAATTCGGCAAAGGTCCGGTATGCGGGTCCGGTTCGGACGACCAGGTCGAGGGGGAGACAGGGTGACAGGCAACGGGCAATACCCACCGCCGCCTCCGGGGCATCAGGGAGAGCCCGGGTCCGGCGAGCCCCAGCAGCCGCCCTTCCCCACGTGGCCGCCCCAGCAGAACGGGCCTGGGGCGTACGAGGAGCCCGCCACCCGCCGGTACCGGCCCCCCACGCCTCCCCCGGCCCCGCCTCAGGGACCCGCGCAGGGGCACCCCTACGCGCCGCCGCCTCCGCCGCCTCCGCCGCCCGGTTCGGGCCCCGCGCAGCCGCCTCCGCCCGTTCCCGGCGTACACACCCCACCCCCGCCCGGCCATGGCCCCCCGGCACCGCCCCCGCCCGGCCACGGCATGCAGGCCCCACATCCGAACGCCCCAGGAGCGCAACCCCCGTACCTGCACGGCCCAGGAGCGCACCCTTCGCACCCGAGCGACCCGGGAACGCACACCCCGTACCCGAACGGCTCGGGAGCGCAGGCCCCCTACCCGAACGGCTCGGGGGCGCAGAGCCCGGCCCCGCCGTACGGCGCGCCGCAGCCGCCGCCGCCCGCGGGGCCGTACGTTCCCCCGCCCGGCCCTCCGAACGGCCACCGGCCCGCCGGACCGCCGCCCGGCGGGCCGCAGGCGCCTCACCCCGGCATGCCGTACCCGCCCCCGCACGGGCCGGGCCAGGGCGGCCCCTACCCCCAGGGGAACGGCCAGGGCGCACCGTACCCCCAGGGAGGCGGGCACCCGCAGGGACCCGGACAGGGCGGCCCCCATCCGCACGGGTCAGGGCAGGGCGGGCCGTACCCGCCGGGGAACGGCCGGCCGCGGCAGGACCCGCCGCCGCATCCGGGGCCCGGTCACCGGCCGCCGCACGGTCCCGCGCAGGGTCCGTACGGCCCGTGGCAGCGCCCGCCGCAGCGCAGGAAGTCGAACGCGGGCGCCATCGTCGGCGCGGTGTTCGGTTCGCTGGCGGCGATCTTCGTGCTGCTCGTGATCGGCTCGGCGGTCTTCAAGGGCGCCTCGGACACCGACGCGACCTCGCCGATCGCGATCCCCACGTACACGCCGCCGACGTTCGAGCCGCGGGACGACGACACCGACGAGTCGGCCGAGCCGACCGACCGGCCCAGCGACCAGCCGTCCTCCTCTGACCAGCCGTCGGACCGGCCCAGCGACCAGCCGTCGGACCAGCCGTCGTCGGACCGGCCCTCCTCCTCGGAGCAGCCGTCCTCCGAGCCGCCGACGTCCGAACAGCCGACATCCGAGCAGCCCGCCACGGTCAAGCTCAACACGAGCCTGCAGGCCAACACGCTGTACTTCGCGGGCGGGCTGCCGCGCACGACGTGCAGGGCGGGCAGCGCGAGCCTGTTCAGCCACAGCCAGCTCAAGGCGCTGATCCTGAAGACCGGCAAGTGCATGGACGCGGCGTGGGCCCCGATCCTGCGCAAGAAGGGCATCGACTGGAGCCCGCCGAACTACGCGATCGCCGCCAAGCGCGGCAGGGGCGCCTGCGGCGACTACCCGTCGCCCGGCAGCATGGTGCCGTACTACTGCCCGCGCAACAACACCATCTACGCCTCCACCTCGGCGCTGGCCAGGGGTAACGGCAACTCCATCGGGTACGGCGAGATGGTCGCCTGGCACGGGGCGACGATCAGCATGATGGCCCACGAGTACGGTCACCACATCCAGCAGATCACCGGCATCCTCGACTCGCACTGGCAGAAGCATGTCCAGACGTCGAGCCAGAGCGGCCGGCTGGCACTCAGCAGAAAACTGGAACTCCAGGCAACCTGTTTCGGGGGTATGTTCATGCGGGCGGTGGCCGACACCTATCCGGTCAGCGGCCGCCAGCGTGACATCCTGTTCTGGTTCTACTCGAAGGTGGGCGACCATCCCGGGTATCCCCGCGACCACGGCACTCCGGCCAACAACAACGTCTGGTTCCGGCAGGGCTGGTTGAAGAACAAGGCCTACCAATGCAACACGTGGCTGGCCCCCGCTTCCACGACGTCCTAGCTTCATGGAGCGTTCATCCCACATTGGTCATCTGTCATTGATGTCCCAATATGGGGGCTAGAATCCTGGCAATCTCGTGACCAACGGGGGGCAAACCTTCGGGTTTGGCCTGGTACGACGTGCGAAGGAGCCGGTGTGTCGAAGCGCCCTGGAGGAGACTTCCCCGAGCGCGGCAGAAAGCGGCGTGCGCCTCGGCGCGCCGCGCCCGCCGAGCCCTCCGCCCAGGAGCCATCCGCCCGGAACGGCGCCGGTCAGGACCGCCCCGCGCAGGATTCCGCGGCGCCGGACCAGACCGGCCAGGACCGCTCCTCCCGCGAGCGTGGCACCCGCGCCCGCGCGGCGCAGGACCGCGCCGCGGACGACAGCGGCGCGCAGCGCGACACCGGCTCCGGCCCGGCGGTCAGGGAGCAGAACACGCGACCGAGCCTCAAGGCGCCCGGCGCCCCGAAGAACGCCAAGGCGCCGAGAACGCCCAAGGCCCAGGCGCCCGCGTTCGCCAGGAAGATGGGCGTCGGCTCGATCATCGGCTGGACCGCGCTGTCGGCCCTCGTACCCGGTGCCGCACACCTGCGGGCCGGGCGGCGCCGTACCGGATTCGTGCTGCTGGGCGCGTTCGGCGCGCTGCTGATCGCCGCGATCGTCTACGGCCTGTCCTTCGTGGGCAACCTCGGCGCGGCGGTCAGGGAGAGCACGATGATCACCGTGTCGGTGGCCGCCGTGATCGGCGCGCTGGCATGGTTCGCGCTCGTGCTCGTCTCCTACATCGCCCTCGGCCCCGACCGTCTGAACGGCCGGGGCCAGATCGTCTCCGGGATCGTGGTCGGACTGCTGTGCGTGGTGGTGATGTCGCCGTTCGCGCTGACCGCCAACGCTGTCCTGGCCACGCGGGACGCCGTCCAGGGCATCTTCCCCTCGGTCTCCGACCCGGAGGTGCAGCCGATCAAGGAGGAGGACCCGTGGAACGGCAAGGACCGGGTCAACTTCCTGCTCATCGGCGGTGACGGCGCCGGCAACCGCCAGGGCGTGCGGACCGACAGCATGACCGTGGCCAGCGTCAACATCAAGACCGGCAACACCGTGCTGTTCAGCCTGCCCAGGAACCTCCAGCACGTACGGTTCCCGCCGTCCTCGCCGCTGGCCAAGCACTTCCCGAACGGCTTCATGGCCGAGCTGCCCAACGGCGGCCTGCTGAACGAGGTCTGGCAGTTCGCCAACGACCACCCCGAGATCATGCACGGCAAGAACAAGGGCCCCCGCGCGCTGATGGACGCCATCGGCCACACGCTCGGGCTGCGGCTCGACTACTACGCGCTGATCAACATGTACGGCTTCGTCGACCTCGTCGACGCGATCGGCGGCATCAAGCTGCGCGTGGAGAAGGACATCCCGTGGGGCGGCCACTACGGCACCGCGGGCACGATCAAGGCCGGCTACCAGCGGCTGTCCGGCGAGGAGGCGCTGTGGTACGGGCGCTCCCGCGTCGTCGACGACGACTTCAGCCGCATGGGCAGGCAGCGGTGCGTCATCGGCGCGTTCGCCCAGCAGGCGACGCCCGACAAGATCCTCACGAACTTCACCAAGATCGCGGACGCGGCCAAGCGGATGGCGCAGACGAACATCCCGCAGGAGTTGCTGGAGCCGCTGGCCAACCTGGCTCTCAAGGTCAAGGACGCGCGGATCACCAGCCTGCAGTTCGTGCCGCCGCACTTCTACACCGGGTCGCCGGACTGGCCGAAGATCCGCAGGGCCACCGTCAAGGCGCTGAACGACTCGGTGAAGCCGAGCAGGCGCGCGCTGGCGGCGCAGGTGACGGCCTCTCCCGGGGCGACGACGTCCCCGTCCGGCACCGTGGCGGCGACGCCGCAGGCCTCCAAGACCGCGACGCCCTCGCAGACGCCGACGCGGAACGGGCAGGCGGCCAACAACGGCTCGGCCAAGAGCCTCGCGGAGCTGTGCGGGCTGTAGACGTCTCGTCTCGACCGGAAGCCCGCACCCCAGGTGACCTGGGGTGCGGGCTTCCGCGTTGTCGGGACAGCCCAACGCGAGGGGCCGGTGATCCCGGCTGGGGGCGCGGGCTTCCGCGTTGTCGGGACAGCCCGGGCGAGGGGCCGATGATCCCGGCTGGGGGCGCGGACCGCCGCCTTCAGGGGATCCGGCGGAGAGCTCGGGCTGACGCCTGACGGGAACCGGCGCAGGACGTGGGCTGACGTCCCTTGAGAGCGCGCCGAGGCTCTTCGGGACACCCCGTGGAGTGCGGACCCCCAGGCTCAGGGTGACTGTGGGTGACGGGCAGGGCGCCGAGTGCAAGGGCATGCTCCCCGGGGGGCGCGAAGCCGGTGCATCTTTGACGGCTGGCAGTGCATCCGCAGAAGGTTGTCGCGCGAAGATGGGAGAAAGAGGGTGAGGGGGCGATGACCCGGATGCACCAGCTGACCGAACTCCTCGACGCGCTGGACGCCCAGCTGCCTGCCGTGCCGTACCGGATCAGACACTTTCCCGAGGGGGAGGAGTTCGTCCGGCTGGGCCTTCCCGACTCCGCGCGCTCGATCGTCTACGTGTCGGGCGACCAATGGATCTGCGTCGGCGAGGACCGATCGGGTCTGATCTCGCAGCGCTGCCTCGGCCGTGTGGGTGAGGCGCCTGAGGAGATCGTCAGCCGCCTGGCCACGCCGCTCCCCCCGCCGCGGCCGCGGTCGCGCGTCTCCCGGCTGGTGCGCACCGTCGCGGTCGGCGTGGCGTCGGGGGCGGCGGCCTGCGTCCTGGCCGCGATCGTCATCGCCGTCCTCGTGCTCGGCAACGGGTACGGCTACGGCTCCGACGTCGTGCACTGGACCATCAACGCGCTGGCCGCCGGCATCGGCGTGGGCGTGGGCTTCTGGGTGGCCTGGCGATACCACCGCGCCGTCTCGCGATGCAGGAAGGCACAGGACGATGGGTGAGCTGACGCGGGTACCGAAGGCCGCCGGCGGTCCGGCCCGCTTCCTCGACGACCGGACGGGCGCGGGCAACTTCCTGCGGCGTAACCTGCGCAAGGTCTTTCCGGACCACTGGTCGTTCCTGCTCGGTGAGATCGCCCTCTACTCGTTCATCATCCTGCTGCTGAGCGGCACGTTCCTGACGTTCTTCTTCGTGCCGAGCATGAGCGAGGTCGCCTACGACGGCCCTTACGAGCCGCTCAAGGGCGTGATGATGTCGGAGGCCTACGCCTCGACGCTGAAGATCAGCTTCGAGGTGCGCGGTGGTCTGCTCATGCGGCAGATCCACCACTGGGCGGCCCTGCTGTTCGTGGCCGGCATGATGGTGCACATGCTCCGCGTGTTCTTCACGGGTGCATACCGCAAGCCGCGCGAGCTGAACTGGCTGATCGGCGTCATGCTGCTGACGCTCGCGCTGCTCGAGGGTCTGACCGGCTACTCGCTGCCCGACGACCTGCTGTCCGGCGCGGGCCTGCGGATCACCGAGGGCGTGATGATCTCGCTGCCGCTCATCGGCACCTACATCACCTTCTTCCTGTTCGGTGGGGAGTATCCGGGTGACTCGGTCATCGCGCGGTTCTACTCGCTGCACATCCTGCTGATCCCGGGCATCCTGCTGGCCCTCATCTCGGCCCACATGGTGCTCATGTGGGTGCAGAAGCACACGCAGATGCCGGGCAAGGCACGCACCAACCACAACGTGGTCGGCGCGCCGTTCCTCCCGGCGTTCATGCTCAAGGCCGGTTCGTTCTTCATGTTCACCTTCGCGGTGATCGCCGGACTGGCGACCTTCGCACAGATCAACCCGATCTGGGCGTTCGGCCCGTACACCCCGGCCGACATCTCGGCCGGGTCGCAGCCCGACTTCTACATGGGCTTCCTGGAGGGCGCGCTGCGGCTGATGCCTGCCTGGGAGATCAACCTGTTCGGGACCGCCCAGGCCGGCACGTTGCCCTTGAGCGTGATCATCCCGGCGCTGCTGCCGATGGGAATCATCATGACCGGGCTCGCCCTGTACCCGTTCGCCGAGCAGTGGGTCACCGGCGACCGGCGCGAGCACCACATCACCGACCGGCCCCGCAACAACCCGCACCGCACCTCGATCGGCATGGCGGCCATCACCTTCTACGGGGTGCTGTGGCTGCTCGGCGCCAACGACGAGATCTCGGCCAACTTCCACATCAGCCTGAACTGGACGACCTACATCGGCCGGGTGCTGGTGCTGGCCGGCCCGGTGGTCGCCTACATCGTCACCTACCGGATCTGCCTGGGCCTGCAGCGTTCCGACGCCGCCGTCATCGGGCACGGCGTGGAGGCGGGTGTGATCAAGCGGATGCCGCACGGCGAGTACGTCGAGATCCACACGCCCCCGTCGGAGGACATCGAGGCCCACGTGCGGGGCAAGGAGCCCGTCCGGGAGATCAGCGCCGCCGAGACCGAGGGCATCCCGCCGAAGGGGCTGCGCGGCCCGCTCGGCAGGCTGCGGGCGCGCATGTCCCGGGCGTACGGAGGGGAGAAGATCCCGCTGGACACCGGTGAGGGACACGGCCACGCCGCCCTCGGCCCCGCCGAGGAGGAGCGCTCCCGCTCCGAGTGAGCGTCCCCGCGTGACCAGGCCCAGCACACCCGGGGTGCCTGCCGGTCACGCGCGGCCGGCGTGGCCGGGCCCTGCGGCCGTGACCCGCTCAGACTTCTTCCACGCTGCTCGGCTCGCGCCGGGACAGATCGATACCGAGCTCCTCGGCCGCCCTGAAGACGTCCTCGTCGGTGTCGCGCATC
>NZ_JBSGJX010000044.1:0-78809 GCF_053605785.1 Nonomuraea sp. NPDC003754 | reverse complement strand
CCTCCTTCGCCCGCTCACCCCTGGCCGAGCTGGCCGACCTGGTGCTCACCACGGCCAGCAGGGAGTCGCGTCGGCCGCCTCTCTGGCTGACCAGGGATCGTGATCCCTGGTCTCATGGGCGTCAGCCGTTGCCGATGTTGATGTCACCGCTGTTGTTGCTGCCGCCGTTGCCGCCCGGGAGGTCGCTGTCGTGGGCGCCGTTGGCGTTGCCGCCGTTGCCGTGGCCGAGGTTGCCGCCCTCGTTGTGGACTTCGACCCTCTTGCCGTGGCCACCGTCGTCTCCCCCCATGACGTAGGAGGTGGCCGCGCTGGCGGGCTGGGCGGCCAGGGCCATCGGAACGACGAGTGCGGAAGCGGCGAGGGTGACGCCGGCGACGACCTTCTTGATGTCGACCATGAGATATCTCTTTCTGTTGGCTGCTCTGGAGAGCTGTGGTGGTGGTGGAGTGAAGCTCTGGTGAGCTATGTCCACATTTCTAGGCCCACTGACTTGCATGCCGGTTTCATGTCAATAGATGAGGATTCGAGTTATATGTCGCAATCGCCGATGTGTCAGGGAAATCGGCGGTTCGTCAAGGTGGCGACGTACTCGGGCAGGACGGCTTTCCCTGTACGGGGGCCGATGACGTCTGCGCACGCCTGGGACGAAAGGGGCTCAGGACGAGGTCATGCTGTCCCGCCATATGTGTGACGCCATATCTGTGACAGGGTCCCTTGGCGGGAGGGCGGAGCGGCCGAACGGCGCCTGGGGCCCGGCGTTCTCGCGCTGGAAGGCGGTCCCACGCACCGAGCCGGTCGGGGGTACGGGTGCCGTGCAGTTCGAGGTCGAGCCGGCCATAGGGTGCGCCGACGATCCGAGGAACCCTCGATAATCTTCGGATGCTGCGATTACTGGTGACGCTCCTGACCGTGACCGCGCTCGCCGGCGGCGACCACCTCCTTTCTCGCCGGCTCACATTCGATGACTACGCCGTCCGTGCCGTCTGGACCTGGCGCACCAGCGGCGCGGCGGAGATCTGGCGCAACGGTTTCGTGCCGACGGAGGACCTCAGCCAGATGCGGCAGGACGTGGCGGAGCGGATCTCGAGTGATGAGGAGTACGGCTTCGCCGTGGCCGTCCCGCTCCCCGCGACTCCGAAGGAGGCCTGGATCCGCTGGGACGACGGCTCCACCATGCGGGTTCCCGTGATCAGCGCACGCCAGGCACTGATCGAACTGTCCCCCTACGACATGGAGGCCTCCGCTCAGGACGATCGGGCATACAAGATGACCGCCGCTACCTTCACGACCATGCGCCTGCGGACCCTGCGCGGCATGGCAACTGTTCCGGCGTGGCGGTTGTCCTTCTCGAACCTGCCAGGCCCGGTCGACCACGCCGCGGTCGACCGGGCCACGCTCGGCACCGTCGAGGAGGCCGTCGGTGACCACCTGTCCTCCGACATCAGAGGCTTCGAGGTGCTCGACGAGCGCACGCTGCGGGTGAGCTACGACTACGGCGTCTGCCTCGGTGAGAAGACGCCGACTGTCCGCCTACGGGTCGACGAGCGGCCCGATGTCGTGGTCCTCGGAATCGAGGTCCACGAGCACATCGGTAATGGGCTGTGTGCGGGCGTCGGCGCATCCGGCGAGGGCGTCGTCCGGCTCCAGGAGCCGCTGGGCAGCCGGGTCGTGCTGGATGCGATGAGCCGGCTCCCCGTCTGCCTCCGTTGGTCGGGCCCCTGCCGCGCCGGGTGATCCAGGTCGCTTCCTGGCGCTTACCGCCGCCATTCGGCACAACGGGGCCACCGCCCACCCGATCACGGTCCTTGCCTCGTGCTCTTCACACCCCAGGCGTCCGGCGTTTGGTCAGGAGCAGGAAGAGCGCCCTGAACTGCGATGATGCGAATGGCCCAGGGCTCAGGTGGAGAGCGCACGTCGCCCTCTCCTCAGCGGTGGTGAGGACATCGTGCGTGGTCAGTAGCTGAGTTGCCGCCACTGGCCGGTGGCGAGGTCCAGTTCGGCATAGGCGGCGTCGCCGGGAGTGATGGTGAAGTAGACCCGCCCGTGGCCCTCGGCGACCGACCCAGGCGTCAGGTCGTCGCGCAGGATCCGCACGCCGTCGGCGGTCAGCTCCGCCACGCCGCTCTTGCCTGCGGCGAGGAACAGCCGGCCATCCACCAGGGCCATGTCGATCAGAGACAGTCCGTGGCGGCCCATGACGGTGAAGCCCTGGTTCGCCGATCCGCGCGGCACGCGCCCGCCCCGGGACTTGCCGCTGACCAGCACGTCGCCGCCCGGGAGGAACGCGATACCGGTGAATGTGCCTTCGGTGGCCGCCCCGTCCGGATCCTCGAGCACACGCCACCGCTCTCCGTCGAAGTGCAGGATGGTGCTGCCGTACCCCACCGCGTACACGTCGTCGGCGGCCCGTCCGCGGATGCAGCCGATGGGTTTCCTGAGACCGGGATCGTGCTGGGTCCAGACCTCGCCGTCCCAGTGGTAGAGCACGCCGCCGAAGGTGCCGACATGCACGTCCTGCTCCGAACTCCCCAGATCGCCATCGGGTTGGGGCGCGAGCCGTTGGATTCCTGCGCCGGCAACTCCGCATGCCGCCAGGTGAGATCGCCGTCAGGCACATCGAACTCGAGGTCGGCGATCTCCTCCCCGTCCGGCCAGGCCACCGGCGCCGTGGTCCAGACCAGGCCGGTGGTGCTCGTCACCCAGGGATTCCCCCGCGGCGAACACCACATCTCGCGCAGCGTGTCGTTCGTGGCCAGGACGTTCTCGGCGGGGCCGTCGCTGCCCGCCGGGCGCCGGAACACGTAGCCGGCGGCATGGGCCGCGTGCCCGGGCTTGTAGACGATCAGCAGGAAGTAGACGGTGCCCTGGACCTCGTGGACGTACAGGATGTCTTCCTGCATGTCGTTGTCGTCAGCCATGACCCCTCTCTGTCTTCCAGGACCTCTTACCTCTTCGGCGGTAGTTCCTCCAGCGGGGCGACGGTGCGCCCACCGCGTACCACCGGCAGCCCCCGCACCAGCCGGTCGATCATATGCTCGTAGCGCAGGCCCGTATCGGCGAGGTAGAGGTCCTCCCCGGGGTCGTCGCCGTCGGCGATGAGGACTTCTGGCACCAGAAGATCGGACAGGCCGACGCGCGCCGCCGGATCCTCGACGGCCAGGCCACAGCCGTCGAGGTCGAGATAGTCGGGCACCAGAGCCCGCCCGCGCAGACGTCCGCCGATCTCGGGAAGGAACTCGTCCCACATGATCGCCAGAGTGGCACGCAGGTCACCGAGGACGTCGACGTGTTGGTCGGTGGAGTTGCCGAGGAAGGTCTCGACGTGGATGTCGCCCTGGACCAGGAGGTGTGAGGTGCCGGTGAGGACGAGGTTGGCAGCTTTCAGGTCGCCGAGCACGATCAGCGACGGGCTGCCGTGGTCCAGGTTGAGGATGTTGCCGTCGACGTGGAGGTCGCCGTCGATGACGTATCCGGAGACCGCGCCGTCGATTCCCTCGTACTCGGGTCGGCCGCCTGCCTTGATCCAGGGATTCTGGTGCCGGTACTGGTGGTCGTCCAGCCAGAGCGAGCCGGGCAACGCCGCAGGCCCCGGGTGCAGGATGTACTCGTCCTCGTCCAGGTTGCCGTAGGACGCCTTCGGGAAGCCGCGACGCTCGAACAGAGCGACCGCCTCCGCCCATGTCTGGTAGATCGTCTCCATGGCCGGCACACTAGGCGCCTGCACTGACATCCCACCAACCCCGGCACACCCTCAAACCCGTTACATCCTTCTACTGACGATCACCAGCCCCGAAGTAGTGGCGGATCGGGGCGCACCACGGCTCGACTGTGGGCTCCAAGCCCGGCCTATCCGCGCGGGTTCTCAGGACTTGCTCGTCCAGGTGTTCCAAGCGGGGTCAGTCGGCGAGGCGGGTCAGATGGAAGTGACTGCCTGAGCGGGCGGGCCGCTCGGGGATCGCCGGGGCGCCGGTCCGTCATCGCCGGTCCGCCGTCGCAGGCCGGGCGACGTCGCGCTCGGACCCGAGAGGAACGGCTCGCCGTACGGGACGGCTGAAGAGGACGGCCGGCGGTCCGCGCGTCGGACAGGGAAGAAGCGCGAACGGCGGCGCGGCCGGCGGGCCACTCTCCGGACAGGCACGAACAGCCGGAGAGCGCGATCGGCAGCCGCCCGCCGGGCAGGCGCGAACGGCCGGAGGTCACGATCGGCAGCCGCCCGCCGGGCAGGCGCGAACGGCCGGAGGTCACGATCGGCAGCCGCCCGCCGGGCAGGCGCGAACGACCGGAGAGCGCGAACGGCTGGGGACACGATCGGCCGGAGAGCACGAGCGGCTGGGGACACGATCGGCAGGCAGGAACGGCGGGCCGCTCCTCGGGCAGGTGCGAAGGGTCAGAGAGCGCGGTCGGCGGGCCACTCGTCGGACAGGGCGGAGTGGACGATGGAGTCGCGCCACCCGTGCGGCGTGTGGACGTGGTGGCGGATGCGGCCTTCCTCGACCATTCCCGCCACCAGCATCGCGAGCTGGGCCGCGGTGTTGGCCGGAGCGCGGGCGCCCCAGATGCGGTGCAGGCCGAGGTGCTTGAAGCCGAAGGTCAGCACCAGCCGGAACAGGTCGGTGCCGATGCCGCGCCCCCACAGGTCGGGCCTGAGACCGAGGCCGATCTCGGCGCTGTGCGGGTGGTCGGCCTCGATGTGCAGGCGGGCCACGCCGATCACGTCGTGGCCGTCGGCCTCGGTGACGGCCAGCACGTACAGGCGGCGGGGGCTGGCGAGGGCCGCCGCGACCGCCTCGCTGACGATCTCGACGACCTCCGCGCGGGTCCGCGGGTCGAACGGCAGGTGCTGGGTCGCGGCGGGATCGCCGTAGACGGCATGCAGAGCGTCGACGTCCTCGGCCGACACCTCGCGCAGCCCCAGCCGCTTGCCGGTGACGTGGACGCTGCGCATGCGCAGACGGTAACGCCTAGGGGACGATCTTCACAAGTGTTGTCAAGTCGCCAGTTGACTGCCGTAAGCTCGCGCGACAAGTTCGGCCACCGCGCCATGGGCGCCGAGAGGGTCGGCGTAGCCCGCCTTGACGCTCGCGGCCGCCGACTCCAGCACGGAGGCGTCGGTCTCGTGGCCGATCAGGCAGGGGGAGATGGCCAGGCGCTCGGCCCCGGCGGCGCGCAGGCGCTCGGCGGCCACGGCCACACCGGGTTCGCTGTCGAGCGAGGCGGCCACGACGGGCAGCGTCAGGCGGGAGGCCAGCAGGACGGCGGTGGCCTGCGCGGCGTGGACGGCCTGCTCCCCGCCCACGGTGCCGAGGATGACGGCGTCGACGGGGCTGGAGACGCTGAGCAGGCGCATGCGGTCGGCCCTGGCCAGCTCCTTCTCGGCGAGCTTGATGTGCAGGGCCTCGGCCAGCAGCGGGTGCGGGCCGAGTGCGTCGGTGACGGTCGCGTCGCTGCCGGTCGCGGCGATGATCTTGGTGGTCTCCTCGGTGACGCGAGGGTCGGACCAGAGCGTCAGGGGGACCACGATCGCGCCGCGATCCTGGGGGAGCTGGTCTGCCAGGTCATGGAGTGTGGCCAGCCGCACCTCGATGTGCGGGTTGTCGACCCGGACCAGCGCGGCGATCTCGGCGGCCGGCTCGCCGGCGTCGCCAGGATTGACGAGCAGCAGGACGGGGGCGTCCGGTGGCAGGGACGTGGGAACGGGCCGGCGGTGGCGACCGCCGCCGGGCCGGGGGGAACGTTCACGTACAGGCAGGCTCACGGCGCGGAGTTTATGGCTATTTGGAAAGCCGCGTGCCCGAAAACGGCGGCGATTGCATTACAACCTCACCAGTCTCACCGGCCAGTCGGGTGACTGAGATCGCATCGTGACATCCCTGGAGTAAGGCGAGCGCTTGCTCGGGCCAGGCGGGCACCCCCATCGCCACATATCCCGAAATATCCGGTCAAATGTGATGCGGGTCACATCTTTTTGCCGTTTACTTCCATGTAATCGATTACCTAAGGTGATGTAATCGATTTCATGGAGGACGCATGGCACGCATCAAGGACGTGGCCGCACACGCGGGCGTCTCGGTGGCCACGGTGTCCCGCGTGCTGAACGACCACCCGTCGGTCACCCCGGAGACCCGCGACCGCGTCTACGCCGCCATGTCGGCGCTGCGGTACGTGCCGAACGCCGTCGCCCGGTCGCTGCGCACCGAGGCGACCAGGACGCTCGGCCTGATCATCGGCGACATCCTCAACCCGTTCTTCACCGAACTGGCCAGGGGAGTGGAGGACGAGGCCAGGCGCGCGGGCTACACCGTCATCATCGGCAACGCCGACGAGCGGGCCGAGGAGCAGGACCACTACGTGCGCACCCTGGTGGGACAGCGCGTCGACGGCCTGCTCATCTGCCCCACCGCCGAGGTGACCCCGCTGGTGCAGGAGCTCGTCTCCACCGCCAGGCCGCTGGTCTTCCTCGACCGCACGATCAGCGGCCTCGACGTGCCGTTCGTGCGCGCCGACGGAGCGCGCGCCATCGCCGGGCTGGTGGCGCACCTGAAGGAGATGGGTCACCGCAGGATCGCCTTCGCCTCCGGCCCGGCCACCCTGTCCACCGGCCGGGAGCGGACCGACGCGTTCGTCGCGGCGATGACCGGGGCCGGCCTCGAGGTCAGGCCGGACTACCTGGCCGCCGGCGACTTCCGCGAAGGCAGCGGAAGGGCGATCACCGCACGCCTGCTCGACCTGGCCGAGCCGCCCGAGGCGATCTTCTTCGGCGACAACCTGATGACGCTGGGCGGCCTCGACGAGATCAGGGCGCGCGGCCTGCGCATCCCCGACGACGTGGCCGTCGCCTCCTTCGACGACGTGACGTGGTTCGTCCACGTCGACCCCCCGATCACCGCGATCGCCCAGCCGACCGCCGAACTCGGCCGCCGGGCCGTACGGCTGCTGCTCGACCGCGTCGCGGGACGGCCGGCGGAGTCGGTGGCGCTGCCCGCCGAGCTGGTCATCCGCAGGTCCTGCGAGAGGAAGGGTGCGTGAGATGAGCCAGGAGATCCTCAGGGTCGAGGGCCTGCGCAAGCGTTTCCCCGGTGTCCTCGCCCTCGACGGGGTCGATCTGGCCCTGCGCACGGGCGAGGTGCACGTGCTGCTCGGCGAGAACGGCGCGGGCAAGAGCACGCTGATCAAGATGCTGTCCGGCGCCTACCACCCGGACGAGGGGCGCATCCTGCTCGACGGGCGGCCGGTCGACATCCGTACGGCCGGCGACGCCCAGCGGCTCGGCATCGCCACCATCTACCAGGAGTTCAACCTGGTGCCCGACCTGACCGTCGGCGAGAACCTCTCGCTCGGCCGCCCGCCGCGCCGGTTCGGTTTCGTCGACGTCAAGGCCATGCACGACAAGGCCAGGGAACTGCTCGACCGGGTCGGCCTAGACGTCGACCCCCGCACCAGGATCGGCACGCTCGGCATCGCCCGCATGCAGATGGTCGAGATCGCCAAGGCGCTGGCGCTGGACGCGCGCGTCCTCATCATGGACGAGCCGACCGCCGTGCTGACCACGAGCGAGGTCGACAGGCTGTTCGCCATCGTCAGGCAGCTGCGCGACAACGGCGTGGCCGTCGTGTTCATCACCCACCACCTCGAGGAGATCGCCCAGATCGGCGACACGGTGACGGTCCTGCGCGACGGGCGTTCGGTGGCCGAGGTGCCCGCCGACACGCCGCAGGACGAGCTGGTCCGGCTCATGGTCGGCAGGCCCATCGACCAGCAGTACCCGCGCGAGGCCGAGCCGCCCGGGCGGCCGCTGCTCAAGGTGGAGGGGCTGACCAGGCGTGGCGCGTTCGAGGACGTCTCCTTCGAGGTGCGGGCGGGCGAGGTCGTCGGGCTCGCGGGGCTGGTGGGCGCGGGCCGTACCGAGCTCGCCCGGGCGATCTTCGGCGCGGACCGTTACGACGAGGGCGAGGTCACGGTCGGCGACAGGCGGCTGCCGCGCGGCGACATCGACGCGGCCATGGAGGCGGGACTCGGCCTGGTGCCGGAGGACCGCAAAGGCCAGGGGCTGGTGCTCGGCGCCGACATCGCCGAGAACCTCGGCCTGGTCACCCTCGGAAGGGCCAGCCGCGCCGGTTTCGTCGACCGCACCGGCCAGCGCAAGGCGGCGGCCAAGGTCGCCGGGCAGCTCGGCGTCCGGATGAGCGGCCTGGAGCAGGAGGTCCGCACGCTCTCCGGCGGCAACCAGCAGAAGGTCGTCATCGGCAAGTGGCTGCTGGCCGACGTCCGCGTGCTCGTCCTCGACGAACCCACGCGCGGCATCGACGTGGGCGCCAAGGTCGAGATCTACCAACTGATCAACTCACTCACCGCCTCGGGCGACGCCGTCCTCATGATCTCCAGCGATCTCCCCGAGGTGATCGGCATGAGCGACAGGGTGCTGGTCATGGCCCGGGGCAGGCTCGTCGGCGAACTCCCCGCCGACGAGGCGACACAGGACGCGGTGATGGCGCTGGCCGTCACCGAGGTGGAGGGTACTCGTGTCCGATAAAGCGAGAGGCTGGCTCTCGGAGAATGGCGCGCTCGTCGCGCTCGTCGTCCTGGCGGTCGCGTTGTCGCTGCTGTCCAGCGACTTCCTCAGCGTGAGCAACCTGCTCAACGTGGGCGTGCAGGCGGCCGTGACCGCCATCCTCGCCTTCGGCGCCACATTCGTGATCATCACCGGCGGCATCGACCTGTCGGTCGGCTCGGTGGCGGCGCTCTCGGCGATCACGCTGGCCTACCTGTCCACCACCTCGGGCCTGCCGTGGCCGCTGGCCACGCTGCTCGGGCTGGCCGTCGGCGTGGCGTGCGGCCTGGCCAACGCCGCGCTCATCGCGTACGGCAAGCTTCCCCCGTTCATCGCCACCCTGGCCATGCTCGGCATCGCCAGAGGCCTCGCGCTCGTCATCTCCGAGGGCAGCCCGATCGCCATGCCGGACGCGGTCTCCCACGTGGGCGACACCGTCGCCGGCTACCTGCCGGTCCCCGTCCTGGTGATGCTCGTCATGGGCGTCATCGCGGCGGTCATCCTCAACCGCACCTACGCGGGCCGGGCGATGTACGCGATCGGCGGCAACGAGGAGGCCGCCCGGCTGTCCGGCATCAAGGTCAACCGGATGAAGCTCGTCACCTACGCCCTGTCGGGCGGCTTCGCCGCCGTGGCGGGCATCGTCCTGGCCAGCCGGTTGGCCTCCGCCCAGCCGCAGGCCGCGGCCGGATACGAGCTGGACGCCATCGCCGCCGTCGTCATCGGAGGAGCCAGCCTGTCCGGCGGCAAGGGCCGGGCCTTCGGCACCTTCGTCGGCGCGCTCATCCTCGCCGTCCTGCGCAACGGCCTCAACCTCCTGTCCGTCTCCGCCTTCTGGCAGCAGGTCGTGATCGGCGTGGTGATCGCCCTGGCGGTCCTCGTCGACACCCTGCGCCGCAGATCAGCCAACTGAGGGGAAGCACCATCATGAAACTCGGCATCATCGCGGCAGGCGCCGCGCTCGCGCTCGGTCTCGCCGCCTGCGGTTCCGGCGGTTCCAGCGGTTCCGGCGGCTCCACTCCCGCCGGCGGCTCCGGCGACATCAAGATCGGCATGTCGATCTCCACTCTGAACAACCCCTACTTCGTGCAGCTGCGCGCCGGCGCGGAGGAGGAGGCCAAGAAGCTCGGCGTCGCGCTGACCGTCACCGACGCCCAGAACGACGCCTCCCAGCAGGTGAACCAGGTCCAGAACTTCACCAGCCAGAACATGAAGGCGATCGTCATCAACCCGGTCGACTCCGACGCCGCCGCGCCCGCCGTCAAGGCGGCCGACCGGGTCAGCATCCCGGTGATCGCCGCCGACCGCGGCGTCAACGGCGCCGAGGTGGCGCAGACCGTCGCCTCCGACAACGTCGCGGGCGGCAAGCTGGCCGCGCAGGAGCTGGCCAAGCAGATGGGCGAGAAGGGCAAGGTCGTGGTACTGCAGGGCGTGCCCGGCACCTCCGCCTCGCGCGACAGGGGCCAGGGCTTCACCGAGGGCATCAAGGCCTACCCGAACATCCAGGTGGTCGCCCAGCAGCCCGCGGACTTCGACCGCACCAAGGGCCTGGACGTCATGACCAACCTCCTGCAGTCGCACCCCGACATCACCGGCGTGTTCGCGGAGAACGACGAGATGGCACTCGGCGCCATCAAGGCGCTCGGCGCGAAGGCCGGCGCGGAGGTCAAGGTCGTCGGCTTCGACGGCACGCCCGACGGGCTGAAGGCCATCCAGGCCGGCACGCTCGCCGCCAGCATCGCCCAGCAGCCCAAGCTCCTCGGCCAGCAGGCCGTCGGCAACGCGGTCAAGGCGGCCAAGGGCGAGAGCCTGCAGAAGGTGGTCGCCGTTCCGGTGAAGGTCGCGACCAAGGACAACCTCTCCGAGTTCACGAGCTGAGCCATGGACGTGGTGGTCGTGGGGTCGGTCAACGCCGATCTCGTGGTGCGGGTCGACCGGCGGCCCGCACCAGGTGAGACGGTGCTGGGCTCCGACCTCGGCACCTTTCCCGGCGGCAAGGGCGCCAACCAGGCCGTCGCGGCCGCCAGGCTCGGCGCGCACGCGGCCCTGCTGGCCAGGACCGGATCCGACCAGTACGGCACGCGCCTGGCCGCGGGGCTGGCCGCCGAGGGCGTCGACACCGGGCACGTCCTGTCCACCGACGGGCCCAGCGGGGTCGCGCTCATCACCGTCGGCGCCGACGGCGACAACAGCATCATCGTCTCGCCGGGCGCCAACGCGCGCCTCACATCGGCGGACGTGGCGGCCGCGGCGCCGCTGCTGGCGGAGGCGCCGGTGGTCTCGCTCGTGCTGGAGATCCCGCTCGACACCGTGACGGCGGCGGCCCGCGCCGCCCGCCGGGCGGTGCTGAACGCCTCCCCGCCGAGAGAACTGCCCGCCGAGCTGCTGGCGCTGGCCGACCCGCTGGTGGTCAACGAGCACGAGGCCGCCTTCCTGCTCGCCGTCGCGCCCGAGGTCCCAGGCATGGCGGCCGGCGTTCCCGACGACCCCGTCGGGCCTGTCGCCGTGCCCGCTGCCGTGCCCGCTGCCGGGGCCTCGGCTCCGGCCCGCTCCGGGGACCTCTCCGAGGCCGCCGAGGGGGCCGCCGAGAGGGGCGCGGAGGGGGCCGCGCAGGGGGCCTCGGAGCGGGCCGCGGGGATGGCTCGGGCGCTGCTCGGGCTCGGGGCGCGGTCGGTGGTGGTGACGCTGGGCGCGGCGGGCGCCGTGGTGGCGGAGAAGGAGGGGGCCGCCGTCACCGCCGTGCCGAGCCCTCGGGTGGAGGCGGTCGACACCACCGGGGCGGGCGACGCCTTCACCGGCGCGCTCGCCTGGCGCCTGGCCCGCGGCGACAGCCTGACCGAGGCTGCCGCCTTCGCCGTGCGGGTGGGCGCGGCCGCCGTGCGCCGTGAAGGCGCGCAGAGCTCGTATCCGCGGCTGGAGGAGTTGTGAAGCGCTCGGGGATTCTCAACGGCGCCCTGGCCGGGCAGCTCGCCAGGCTCGGCCATACCGACCAGGTGCTGGTCTGCGACAGCGGGATGCCGATCCCGCGTGAGGTCGAGACCGTCGACCTGGCGTTCGTGGCCGGCGTGCCGTCCTTCGCGGCCGTGCTGGACGGATTGCTGGCCGAGCTCGTCGTCGAGGGCGCGGTGGCCGCGGGAGAGGTGGCCGAGGCCAACCCCGCCTGCGCGGCCATGCTCGCCGACCGGCTGCCCGGCCTCGTGCACGTGCCGCACGAGGAGCTCAAACGCATGGCCGGGAAGGTCAGGCTCGCCGTGCGGACGGGTGAGGCACGGCCGTACGCCAACGTCATCCTGCGCTGCGGCGTCTCCTTCTGACCCCGGCCCCGCCGCGACCGGCCGTGCCATGACCGGCCGTGCCATGACCGGCCGTGCCGCGACCGGTCCTGCCGTGACCTGGCGGCCCGCGGAATCGGGGCGCCGGGCCGCGACGGGGCGGGGAGGGCTCTGGGCTGAGCCGGGTGCGGCGTGACCCGGTCAGCGTGACGGGACGACGACCGACTGCGGGTTGCCCGGCGCGTAGACGGTGATGCCCTGCGGCAGCGACCGCAGCTTCTCGATCTCCGCGCAGGCCGGGCAGGCGTCGTAGCCGTCCTGCCTGGCCCGGTTCGCCGCCGCCTCCGCCTTCGCCTGCGCGACCTTGGCCTGGGCCTCGGAGACGGCGGCGTTGGCGGCCAGCGACCGGTCGACCGCCTGCTGCACGGCCAGGGGCAGCGTCACCCGGGCCAGCGTGAAGCGCAGCCCGGTCAGGTAGTCGCCGCCGAGCGTGGCGGGCAGGTCGCGGGCCAGGGCGCGGTTGACCCCGTCCTGCACCTGGGCGATGGTCGCGTTGCTGTCCTGGGCGCGCAGCGCGGAGCTGTTCAGCAGCGAGCACGAGGGCACGAGCTCGGCGCAGCGCATGCCCCCGACCTGGACGCGCAGCGCGTTGTCGATGACCGGCCTGACGGCCTGGCCGAAGAAGGCCGCCCAGCCCTCCTCGCCGTCCCAGGCGTACCGGCCGCCCCGGTAGGTGCGGGTGCCGTACTTGTCGTCGAAGCTCTTGAGCGTCTCGGGGTCGAGGGTGAGGGTGAAGTAGAGCGTGCCCTCGATGCCGAGGTTCACCCCGTCGCTGCTCGGCACCGTCACCACGTCCACGCCGAGCGCGGTGGCCCGCTTGGGGTCGGCGGTGATGGTGTAGAAGCGCTGCTGGGCGGGATAGGTGTGCACCGCCGACCACCAGCCGGTCCAGGTGAGGCCGGAAGCGGGCGGGATGACCTGGCGGACCCGGTTGTCGTCGAGCGGGCCGGCGTCGCGCACGACCGCGACCTGCCCTCCGCTGGTGCTCTCGAAGCCGTGGGCCAGCCCGAGGAGGGTGGGTAACGCGACCACGGCGGCGATGACGATCAGGGTGATTCTCACGGGAGCCTCCCTGGTGGGCGGCGGTGGCAGCCGCCGCCCACGTCCCTTTCGCGGCTATCCGATGGTTTCGGGAACGGGCTTGTGCACGTCCTCGCTCCCGGGCGCGATGGCGAGGCCGAAGGCGGTGACGGCCAGGGCGATCACCACGTAGATGGAGACGGCGAGGGTCGTCTGGTAGGTGGCGTGGAGCTTGAGCGCGATGATCGGGGCGATGGCGCCGCCGACGATGCCGGCCACCTGGTAGCCCATCGACGCGCCGCTGTAGCGCAGGCGGGTGCTGAACAGCTCGGCGATGAAGGCGGCCTGCGGGCCGTACATCGCCGCGTGGGTCACCAGCGCGACCACGGCCGCCAGCACGATGAGCGGGAAGGACCTGGTGTCGAGCAGCTGGAAGAAGACGAACACCCAGACGGCCGCGCCGATCACGCCCGCGAGGTAGACGGTGCGCCTGCCGTACCGGTCGGAGAGCGCGCCGAACAGCGGGATCAGCACGAGCTGGCAGGCCGAGCCGATGAGGACGGCGTTGAGGCCGACCGAGCGGTCCATGCCGAGCACGGTCGTGAGGTAGAGCAGGATGTAGATGGTGAAGGTGTAGAAGGCCACGTCGACGCCGATGCGTGCGGTGAAGGCCGACAGCAGCGCGCGGGGGTGCCTGCGCAGCACCTCGATCAGCGGCATCTTGGCCTTGGCGCCCTTCCGCTCCACCTCCTGGAACAGCGGCGACTCGGTGATCTTCACCCGGACCCAGAGGCCGACCAGCACCAGCACGCCCGACAGCAGGAACGGCACCCGCCAGCCCCATGACAGGAAGGCCTGCTCGGACATGGTGGCGTCCAGGATGCCCAGCAGGGCGGTGGCCAGGATGAAGCCCGCGGGGACGCCGACCTGCGGCCAGCTGGCGTTGAAGCCGCGCCGCCGCGGGTCGCCGTGCTCGATGGACATGATGACCGCGCCGCCCCACTCGCCGCCCAGGCCGAGGCCCTGGACGAACCTGAGCGCGCCGAGGAGGACCGGTGCCGCCGCCCCGATGGCGTCGTAGGTCGGCAGCACGCCGATGAGGAAGGTCGAGATGCCCATCACCAGCAGCGTGACCACGAGCACCGTCTTGCGGCCGACCTTGTCGCCGAAGTGGCCGAAGACGATGCCGCCGAGCGGGCGGGCCACGAAGGCGACGGCGTTGGTGACCAGGGCGAGCAGGGTCGCGTTGAGCGGGTCGAAGGTCGGGAAGAACAGCTTGCCGAACACCAGCGACGCCGCCGTGCTGTAGAGGAAGAAGTCGTACCACTCCAGCGACGTGCCGATCAGGCTGGCGAGGATCACTCGCCGCGTCTGGTGCATAGTCATCGCTCCTAGAGATGGGGGTGTTCTTTTGAATCTAAGGATCGTTGAACAATTCGACAAGGGTTTTGTTCGATGCTTCCCTGAGGGGTGTGGAGAACGTGGTCGCGGCGCTTGAACACGAACGGGTCCGTCTGGGGCGCAGCAGCACGGCCGAGCGAGTGGCCGACATCCTGCGCGAGCACATCATCGAGGGGCTGTTCGCCCCCGGCCAGCGGCTGTCGGAGGAGGCCATCGGCAACGCGCTCGGCGTCTCCCGCAACACCCTCCGCGAGGCCTTCCGGCTCCTCGGCCACGAGCGGCTGCTCGACCACAAGCTCAACCGCGGCGTCTTTGTCCGCGTGCTGTCGGCCGCCGACGTCGCCGACCTCTACCAGATGCGCCGGGTTCTCGAAGGGGCCGCGGTACGGCGCACCGCCTCGCCCGAGGCGCTGGCCCTGATCAAGGAGACGGTGGAGGAGGCCGAGCGGTCCGCGCTGGCCGACCGCTGGCAGGACGTCGGCACCGCCAACAGCCGCTTCCACCAGGCGCTGGTCGCGCTCCACCGCAGCCCGCGGCTGAACGAGGCGATGCGCCAGCTGCTGGCCGAGCTGCGCCTGGTCTTCCACGTCATGAGCAATCCGCGCGCGCTGCACGAGCCGTTCGTCGAGCGCAACCGGCAGCTGCTGGAGCTGCTGGCGGCGGGGCGGGCCGACGAGGCCGGCACCTTCCTCGAGAGCTACCTCGACGACGCCGAACGGCTGCTGCTGCACGCCTACGAGCCGCTGGACGCGTCCGGCACGCGATGACCGGCTGAGCCAAGCCGTGTCCCAGCTGTGACCAACCTCTCCGCCTCGCCGGCAGTCCAACCCGGTGAAGGAGGAGAGGCACCATGCGAAGGACACTTCTGGGGGCGGCGGTGGTCGCGGTGGCGGCCGCGGGACTGCCCGCCTTGGCCCACGCCGACAGTGCGAGGACGGCCGGCGCCGCGTGGGTGGGCTCGTGCGTCAGCCCGGACGAGAGCAGCCGCGCCTGCGGGGCCTGGCGGTTACGGCTGCGCTCGGGCAAGCAGGTCACGGTCGCCGACGCGGCCGCCACCTCGGTCGACGCCTACGGGCGCGCGACCGACGAGACCGGCGCGTTCGCCGTCAGCGCCGACGGCCGGTGGATCGTCTACGAGCGCAGGAGCGACCACCGCCTGGCCGTGCGCAGGGCGGCAGGCGGCCGCGTCACGCTGCTGCCCAAGTCGCTGACCAGGCTCGGCACCGACGTCCTGACGGTCCGGCTGTCGCCCTCGGGCGACCGGGTCCTGCTGGAGTACGACGACACCGACGCCAAGGAGCCCGGCAAGATCGTCACGGTGGCCACGGGGAAGATCGTGAAGCTGCCGGCGGGGGACGATCTGGAGGGCTTCAGCGCCGACGGCGACGAGGTGCTCGCCCAGCGCTACAACAACGACAACACCACGACGCTGCTCGCCGTCGGGCTGGACGGCAGCAGGTTCGCGCAGGTCCCGCCGCAGGTGGTGATCAACGCCGCCACGCGGGCGCTGGCGGCCGACGGCCGCACGGTGGCGGTGCTCGCGGGGGAGAAGCCCAGGCTGCGGCTGTACGACCTGAGCACGGATCGGCTGGCCGCGGCGGTCGACGTGCCGCTGCCCAAGGGCAGCGAGGTCTACCACGTCCAGTGGAGCGGCGCCGACCGGCTGACGGTCAAGACGCAGTCGGGCGGGGACGACAAGCCGACGGTGGTACGGGTGCTCACCGTCGACACGGCGACGGGCGCGGTCAAGCCCGTGGAGACCTTCACGTTCACCGCCAGGCAGCACGCCTGGATGACGGCGGGAGAGTGACGAGATGAAGCTCAGGATCCTGGCGGCCGTCGCCGTCGCCCTGGCGGTGCTCGGCGTGCCGGGCCAGGCCGCGGTCGCCGGCCCCGGTCAGGCGCCGGGTCACGACCGGGGACATGACCACGCCCAGAGCAGGGGCGACGCCATCCGCTACGCCTCCGCCCAGGGCTGCCCGCAGAAGGACGGCACCGTCGTGCCCTGCGGCACCTGGCGGCTGGTCTCCCACAAGGGCGAGGTCACGCCGCTGAAGGACGCGCAGCTGCGCGCGCTGGGCGCGGACGGCAAGCCTGTCGACTACGCCGTCGCGCCCGTCGCGGTCTCCGGCGACGGCACCCGGGTCGCCTACTTCGCCAAGGCCGGCCACCTGGCCGTCCGCACCGTGAAGGGCGGTGTCCGCGTGCTGCCGAAGGACGCGCTGCCACCCAGGACCAGCCAGTACGACGTGACGCTGCAGCTGTCCGACGACGGGGCCAGGCTCGCCGTCGTCGCCGGCAGGGCGCAGGTGTTCGACACCGCGACCGGCGCCAGGCTCGGGACGCTGCCCAGGAACAGCGTCTTCGTCGGCTTCAGCGGCGACGGGGAGAAGGTGCTGGCCACCATGGACGGCGCGGAGTCGGTGCTGGAGATGCACGTCTACGATCTGGCGGGCCGGCGGCTGCTGAGCGACACGCCGCCGCAGCTGGTGTCGGCCAACGGCCCGCACGCGCTGCACGCCGACGGCAGGACGATCGCGGTGCTGGTCGGGGGGACCAAGGTGAAGCTCTACGACCTGGCGGACGGCCAGGTCGTCGGAGGCCACGCGATCAAGCTGCCCAAGGAGGGCACGGTCCACAAGCTCGACTGGACCGGCGACAACCAGGTGACCCTGCACGTCTCCCAGTACCCCACGGGCAAGGCCACCAGGATGACCGTCCTGCAGCACGACGTGACCTCGGGCGCGACCAGGGTCCGCGACAGCTACTCGATGCTCAAGGACACGTTCGTCTTCGCCGCCTGCGGCGGCTGAGCGCGCGGCTCCGCCCGCCGTACCGCCTTTGCCGGGTACGGCGGGCGGTCGGCACAATGCCCGCATGACCGACAGGACCGTGCGGATCTCCAAGTACCTGGCCAGGCACCTGCGCCACGACCCCGCCGCCATCGGGATCACGCTGGACGAGCACGGCTGGGTGCCGATCGACGAGCTGCTGGCGGCCGCGGCCAGGCACGGCTTCCCCATCACCAGGGATGAGCTCGACACGGTGGTGGCCGACAACGACAAGCGGCGCTACGCGATCAACGGCGACCGCATCAGGGCGAGCCAGGGCCACTCCGTGCCCGTCGACCTGGGACTGGCGCCGGTGGAGCCGCCGCACGTCCTCTACCACGGCACCGTCGGGCGCAACCTGGCCGCCATCAGGCGCTCGGGCCTGCTGCCGATGACCAGGAGGCACGTCCATCTGTCGGCCGACAGGCAGACGGAGGTGCGGGTCGGCTCCCGGCGCGGCGTCCCGGTGGTGCTGGTCGTCGACGCGCGGGCGATGCACGCGGCCGGGCACGAGTTCGTGGTCAGCGCCAACGGGGTGTGGCTCACCGACGCCGTGCCGGCTGCTTACCTGCGGTTCCCCGGCTGATCGGTGCAGACAGGGGAATGGACGAGGGTCCTGCGGGTGGCCGGAGGGCAAGCGCGCTGAGACGGCGCCGTCGCGGCCTGGGGGAGCGTTCTGTGGGGGAACGTTCTGCGGGGGGCGTTCTGCGGGGGGAACGGGGTGGCCGGTCCGAGGGGACCGGCCCGAGCCCGTGGGTGGCCCCCGTCACCGGAGCGGCGCGTGGCCGTCCTGGCGACAGGGCCGGGGGGAATGCGGGGGAAGGGGAAGCGTCAGCCGCCGTAGCTGGGGTAGCCGTAGCCGACGACCTGCGACTTCGGACGGACACGCTGCTCGACGGCGCCGTTGCCGGTGTTGCCCTCGATCGTGCTGATCGTGCCGTCGCCGTTGTCCTTCTCGACGAAGCCGACGTGGTCGATGGAGTCGAGGCTCTTGCTGCCGTCCCAGGCGAAGAAGACGACGGCGCCGGGCTTGGGCGCGGTGCCCCAGCGCTTGTTGGCCTTGAACCACTTGGCGTGGGTCACCGTGTAGGCGTCCCAGCCGACCTGCGTGCGGGCGCCGGTCATCTCACCGACCCACGAGACGAACATCGCGCACCACGGGGCGTTGGCGTACGCGCTGACGTCGCCGCCGTCCCTGACGACCGTCTCCCTGGCGCGCTGCGATCCGACGTACCAGTTCTGGAACTTGGTTCCGCCGCCCGCGGAGTTCTCCTTGACGCCGACCTGCTTCTTGGCCTCGGTGAGAACGACGGTGGCGGAGGGGATGACCTTGGCCTCCGGCCTGGCGGCGGCGGGCTTGCCGGCCTCCTCCTTGGGCGCCTTGGCGAGGACGGCTACCCGCTGGCTCTCGGACAGCGGGAGCTTCTCGGCCTGGGCGGCGGTGGGAACGAACGAGCCGGCGATGACGACGGCGCCGAGCGCGGCATGCGCGTAGGTGAGCTTCGGGGCACGGCTACGGCTGGGCTTTGCCATGGGAAGGGGAACTCCTTGCTAGCTTCCTGCCGCTTACCGGGTTAGCTGACGGGTTCGGACGCGAAGCTGCCCTACGGCACGGTGTGCCGATTCACCCCAGAGGAAGTGGGTCCCCGGTTCCGCATGGTGCGGATTCAGCGGTCACAGGCGAACCTGTGATGATTGCAATGACAGGCAATGTCCGGAATGCCCGGTTTATGCCTTGAGTGAGCCTAAGGTAATACACGAGGCAAGTAGCTTACAAATTGATAAAGGTCCGGCGATCATTTACGGTCAGGTCATGTCGCCACAGGACCTGTTCAACAGGGGGCTGCGGGAAGACGGACACCGTCCGGACGAAGCCCGGCGATGGTATCTCCTGGCGATCGCATCGGGCCATCCGGCCGCCGTCCAGCGGGCGGCCTTCAACCTCGCGCTGATCGAGGACGAGAGCGGCCACCTCGACGCGGCCCGCCACTGGTACGGCAGGGCCGGCACGCCCAGGGCGATGTTCAACCTCGGCGTCCTGGAGGACTGCTGCGGCAACACCGACGCGGCCCGGCGCTGGTACGCCAGGGCCATCGAAACCGGCCACGAGGAGGCCGCGCCGCGCGCCATGTTCAACCTCGGCCTGCTGGAGGGCAGGGAGGGCCGCCCCGACCGGGCCCGCGCCCACTTCCGGGCGGCCGCGGGCTCCGGCCACGCCGAGGCGGCGGCCCGCGCTACCGAGCGCCTAGCCTGACCCTGGCGTCCTCCAGCATCCGCATCATCGCCAGGCTCTCGTCCAGCGGCATGACAGAGCTCTCCGTCCTGCCCTCGGCCAGCGCGGCGCGCACCTCGCGCACCTCCTCGGCGTAGCCGTTCATGGCGGGGTCCAGGACGAGCTCCTCCGGATCCACGCCCGGCCCCGACAGCACGATGCGCCGCGGCGCCCAGAACGGCGCGGCGATGTCGGCCCGCAGCCCCGTGCCCACCACGGTCGCGGTGTTGGCCAGCGGGCTGAGCAGCGAGGTTTCGACCAGCGCCCTGGTGCCGCCCGCGTAGGTGAGCAGCGCCGCCACCTCGGCGTCCACGCCGGAGGGGCCGAGCGATCCGGTGAGATGCGTCTCAGCCGGCTCGCCGAGCAGCAGCTGCGCCAGCCCGAACGGGTAGATCCCCAGGTCGAGCAGCACCCCGCCGCCGAGCGCGGGGTTCCAGAGCCGGTGCTCGGCCGCGTAAGGCTGGACGAAGCCGAACGAGGCCTGCACCGAGCGCAGCTCCCCGAACCTCTCCTCCGTCAGCAGCGCCCTGATCAGGGGATTGAAGCGCATCCACATCGCTTCCATCAGGAACACGCCCGCCTGCCTGGCCAGCTTCACCATCCGCTCGGCGTCGGCCACGCTCGCGGCGAGAGGTTTCTCACACAGCACGGCCTTGCCCGCCGCGATGGCCGCCTCGGCCACCTCCAGATGCTGGGCGTGCGGGGTGGCCACGTAGATCACGTCGACGGCGGGGTCCTGGCACAGCTGGGCGTAGGAGCCGTAGGCCGCGTCCGCGCCGAGCGCCGCCGCCAGCTCCGCGGCCCTGCCCTGGTCGCGGGAGCCGACCGCGGCCACCCGCATGCCGGGCTCCGCGGCGATCACCGCGCCGACTGTCCTGGCGATCCCGCCCGTGGCCGCGATGCCCCACGCTAACTCACGCATGACGAACCTCCCTTTCCGCGATCAATCCTCCCTTATCTCGGACATGCGAACGGCCCGCGCCGGCGGCGCGGGCCGTGCCCGTTCGGTCATGTCAGCCCATCCAGTTGAACGTGGCGGGGTCGGGACCGAGGCGCGTGCCGGTGTTCAGCGCGCCGATCGCCGCCATGTCCTCCGGGTCGAGGGTGAAGTCGAACACGTCGATGTTCTCCCTGATTCGCGAAGGGGTGACCGATTTGGGGATCACCACGTTGCCGAGCTGGACGTGCCAGCGCAGCACGACCTGCGCGGGCGACTTGCCGTGCTTGCGGCCCAGCGTGGCCAGCGCCGGATCGTCGAGCAGCCCCCTGCCCTGCCCGAGCGGGCTCCACGCCTCGGTCAGGATGCCGTTGGCCTCGTGGAAGGCGCGCAGCTCCGGCTGGGGGAAGCGGGGGTGCAGCTCGATCTGGTTGATCGAGGGGACGATCTCGGTCTCGTTCATGAGCCGCTCGAGGTGGGCGATCGTGAAGTTCGACACGCCGATCGCGCGCACCCTGCCGTCCTTGTAGAGCCGCTCCATCGACTTCCACGCCTGGACGTACTTGTCCTGCGCGGGGACGGGCCAGTGGATGAGGTAGAGGTCGAGCTGGTCGAGCCCCAGCCGGGAAAGGCTCGCCTCGAAGGCCGCCTCGGCCCTGTCGTGGTCGTCGTTCCACAGCTTGGTGGTGATGAACAGCTTCTCGCGCGGAACGTCCGCGCGGGCGATCGCCCGGCCCACGCCCTCCTCGTTGAAGTAGAGCCTGGCGGTGTCGATGCTGGTGTAGCCGGCCTCGATGGCGAAGGACACGGCCCGCTCCGCCTCGTCGTCGGGAACCTGCCAGACGCCGAAGCCGAGTTGCGGTATCTGCACGCCGTCGGTGTTGAGCAGCAGCGAGTTCATGTTCATCTCTCCATTGTTAACGTCGCGTTGGCTGGCACTTCGAGTGGGCGTCCTACCGTGGCGCGTGTCGTGAACGAACAGGAATCCGTGGCCTGGGTGGAGTCGCCACTTCAGATGCTCTGCGCCGTCGAGGCCCACCACGCCGGGCTGCTGGGAGACCGGACGCTGGTGGTGCCGCGCGCCGGGCTGCGCCCGCTGGCCACCACCAGGCGGGAACTGCTCAGGCTCGACCTGCCGCGCGGGCTGGAGCTGGCCGAACCCAGCGAGCGCATGCCCCGCACGCTCAACGCCGTCGGCGACGCCTTCTCCGGCCGGGTCCAGCTGCGCTGGGTCATGATCCGCCCCGGTCGCGTCGTGATCGTCGACGACGGGCTCGCCACGATCCGGCTGCTGGAGCTGCTGTCGGCCCGCCCCGCCAGGCCGCTGCTGCGGGCCCGCGCCGAGCCGAGCGCCTGGCGGACCACGCTCGGCCTGCTGGCGGCCGGACGGCTGCGCCGTACCGCCCGCAAGGGCGCGCTGTCGGTGTTCACGGCCCTTCCCGTGCCAGGCGAGCTGGCGGCGGCCGTCCGGCAGGCCGGCGTCGAGCTGGCCGGCCACGACTTCGACTGGCTGCGCGCGCAGCCGATGAGCACGCCCGGCCCCTCCGAGCGGACGGTCGTGCTCGGCACCTCCCTGGTCAGGAACGGCCTGGTGCACCGCGAGCGCTACCTGCGCTGGCTGACGGAGCTGGCGGCCGAGGAGCCGCTGGCCTACTACCCGCACCGCCGCGAGGACCCCGTCGACCTGGCCCTCATCCGCGAGCGGCCCGGCATCACCGTCCACGCCCCCGGCGTTCCAGCCGAGCTGACCCTGCGCGGCCTGTCCGCCGAGCAGCGCGTGGTCAGCCTCCCCTCGACCGCCATCAGCTCGCTGCGGGTGCTGCTCACCCCGCGCGGCGTCGCGGTCGAGCCCGTGCACGTGCCCGACGACTGGTGGACCAGCCGCGCGGCGCCATCCCTCCGATCCCACCTGCAGATGTTCTCGGGAGTACCCAGTTGAAGGTCCTGGCTCTGGCCGATTCCGACTCGTACCTGAAGTGGGCGGCCAGTCTCCTGGACGACCTGCCCGCCGACTGCGTGACGGAGCTCGCGGTCGTGCGCACCCCGATCACCCCCTCGCCGGAGCAGATCGCCGCCGCGGTCGCCGGGACGCGGTCCTCGGCCGTCCCCGTGCTGTCGGCGCGGGCGCTCAGGCGCGCGGCCGAACGGCTGCGGCCCGACGCGATCCTCGTGGCGTGCACGGGACCGGTCGTCGACGTGCTGGTCGCCGAGGTCCTCGACGGCCTGCGGCCGCGACCCGTCTTCGTCACGGGACTGCCCGGCATCTCGGTCCCCGCCACCGAGAAGGCCTGGCTCTTCCGCAGTGGCTGCGACCTGTTCGTCGTGCACAGCGGCAGGGAGGTCGCCGAGTTCGGCGCGCTGGCCGCCCGGCTCGGCGGGGGCGGCGCGGTGGGGCTGGCCAGGTTGCCGTTCCTGCGTGACGTGCCCCCCGTCGAGGGCGGCAACCGGGTGGTGTTCGCCACCCAGGCCAAGGTGCCGCGGCGGCGCGAGGACCGCGAGACGATCCTGCGCGCGCTGGCCACGCTCGCCGCCGCCCGGCCGGACCTCGACGTCGTGGTCAAGCTGCGGGCGCTGGAGGACGAGCGGCAGACCCACAACGAGCGCTACCACTACCAGCGGCTGTGGCGGGAGCTCGGCCTCGACGGCGACGTCCGCTTCGCGGCCGGCCCGATGCACGAGCACCTCGCGCACGCCGCCGGGTTCGTCACCGTCAGCTCGACCGCGGCGCTGGAGGCGATCGCCCAGCGGGTGCCGCTGCTGGTGCTGTCGGACTTCGGGGTGAGCGCCGAGATGATCAACCTGGTGTTCGAGGGCAGCGACGTCCTCGGCACGCTCGACGAGGTCGCGGAGGGCGCCTTCCGCTCGCCGTCGCCCGCCTGGTGCGCGGAGAACTACTTCCACCCCGCCAACCGCAGCGACTGGGTGGCGCTGCTCACCGCGCTGGTCATCGGGCCGCGCACACCGGCCAGGTCGTTGCTGGACGGGCCGGAGCACGTGGCCGCGCGCCGCCGCGCCCGCCTGCGCGTGGAGGTGCCGCCGCAGGTGCTGCGGGCCGGCTACCGCGCCAAGCGCAGGGTCCGCAGGTACATCAAGTCGTTCACCTGAACGCCACGTGCCCCGAGGGAGGCGGCTCCCTCGGGGCACGGAACACCGGTGGCCCAGTGGGCCTGAGGCCTGGCAGGCGGCCTCAGCCGAGCGTGCGGGACAGGCGGCGGCGGATGCGGCTCAGCGTGCCGGGCCGTTCCCCCTCCGGCAGCAGCCCCAGCGCCTTCAGCCGCTGCCTCTTGAAGTACCGGTCGGCGCCGTGCTCGGCGACGAACGTCTCGGTGCCGGCGCGCAGCTCGGGATGGGCTTCGCTCTGCATGCAGTACCCGACCGCGCCCACCAGGCGCGAGATCTCCACCGGCGGCGCCGCGGTGAGCCTCCCGTCCGCGGCCAGCCGGGGCAGCAGCGCGTCGATGATCGTCACCGGGATCCTGTTGCTGTTCTCGTACGGCGACAGCCGCTCCAGCACCGTCGACGTCCCGTACGAGGCCGCATCGAGCCCGAAGAAGCGGGCGGCCGTGACCAGGCCGGTCGAGAAGCATCCGACGACCAGCGCGGGCCGCAGCGCCGCGAAGCACACCTCGGCCGGCACGCTCTCGCCCGCCACGACCAGCCGCACGCCCAGCTCGTCGGCGCCGGCCCGCAGCAGCTGCGTGTGCCGCCGGCCCGCGGCGGGATGCGGCTTGAACACCACGCTGTCGTGCCCGCGCGCGACGAGCCCGCGCAGCATCGCCATGTGCAGCTCGTGCTCCTCCTCGGGCGTGACGATGTCGAGCGACGACAGGTACTGCCCCAGGATCATCGCCTCGCCGGCCATCATGTCGGGCGCGGTGCCCGCCACCTGACCGACCACCGAGAGGAACGCCTCCTGCGACAGGGTGGCGGCCGGCACGCCGTACTCCGACAGCAGCAGCGGCCGCAGCCCCGGGACCAGGTCCAGATGCAGGAGCCGGGTGACGCGCCGGAAGATCTCGGCCGGCAGCGGGTCGCGGGTCGGGCCGTAGCTCATGAGACCGTCGGAGTAGACGGTGATGGGGCAGTCACGCACCAGCCCGGCGATCGTGCGCGCCGGCGGCACCGCGATCGACTCGAGCACCAGCTCCTCGACCGTGTCGAGCCCCAGCGACGCCCCGATCAGCCTGCTCATCATCGGCACCTCGATGACGCGCGCCTTCCAGTCGGACGGGTGCAGCGGCGCGATGAGCTCGTTCCACGAGCGCACCTCGTCGAAGCGGGAGCGCAGCGCGGCGAACCCCGGCATCTGGTCCAGCGGCGTGGACACCTCCGGGACGGCCGTGTTCGTGGAGACGATCAACAGCCGGCGCCCGCCCTCGCCGAAGTGGCCCGCGTCGATCGCCGCGGCCAGTGACATCGCCCCGAACAGGGTCGAGGCGTAGAAGACCCGCGTCACAGCTCCTCCCTCCGCACCCGCACGCCGGCGGGGATCTCAGGCAGCAGCGCGCGCAGCGTCTGCTCGCGCTCGACGGACATGCGCGGCACGGCGTCGGCGACCAGCTCGGCCGGCAGCGACCGCACCATCGCCACGCCCCGCGCCTCGAACCGCCGGCGCAGCTCGGGCGTGAACCTGTCGGCCAGCTCCAGGTGGTGGGCCAACAGCGCGCAGAAGTTGCGCACCGCCTTCGGCAGGAACTCCGGCTCCAGGTCCTCGAAGACGAGCTCGAAGGCGTCGAAGAAGTGCAGCTGCCGCTCGTCGCCGATCTGGGTCAGCGAGCCGGTCACGCCCCTGCGGTAGAACAGCCCGGCCAGCGACGCCACCGCGAACGAGGCGGCCTGCCGGTGCAGGCGCCAGATCCACGGCCGGTCCTCGGCCGTGTGCAGCGATCCGGGGAAGCGCAGCAGGTCGCCCAGCGTGCGCCGGTAGATCCCGGCCCAGGCGTAGGGATAGTCGACCATCGTCCTGACATCGGCCGGCAGGATCGCGTCGCGCGGGTCGAGCACCAGGCCCCGGCGGGCCTCCGGAGCCCGGTGCACCACCCGCTTGCGTCCCTCGGCCTGCACGTGGTCGACGCGGACGAAGTCGCAGCCGAGCCCGTCGATCGCGGCGACGAGGTCGGACAGGTAGCCGGGGGCGAGCCAGTCGTCGCCGTCCATGAACGTCACATAGGTGCCCGAGGCGAGCTTCAGCCCCGTGTTGCGCGCGTCGGCCAGCCCGACGGGCGCCGGGTTGCGCACCAGCGACAGGCCCGGCACCTCCGACTCGGCGACGATGGCGGCCGTGTCGTCCACCGAGCCGTCGTCCACGACGATGAACTCGAAGTCACGCCGGGTGTTGCGGGCCAGCGAGGCGAGCGCGTCGGGGATGAAGCGCTCGCCGTCGCGGACCGGTACGACGACGGAGAGGGTGATCACTCGCCGTCACACCGTGACCCTGCGGAGCCTGGCCTTCGGTGCCTCCTCGCCGGGGAAGACTCGCTTGACGCCGTCGCCCATGGCCTGCTCGATGATCCTGATGTCGCGCACCAGGTGCTCGAGGCCGGCCGGCTCCAGCGAGGCGGCGTGGTCGGAGCCCCACATCGTGCGGTCCAGCGTGATGTGGCGCTCGACGGTGACCGCGCCCAGCGTGACCGCGGCCAGCGAGATCTGCAGGCCGCGCTCGTGCCCCGAGTAGCCGACCGGCACGCCGTACCGCTCCTTGAGCGTGGTGATCGTGCGCAGGTTGGCCTCCTCGGGAGGCAGCGGGTAGGTGGACGTGGCGTGCATCATGATCAGTTTGTCGGTGCCGAGGATGTCGACCGCCTGGTCGATCTCCTGCAGCGTGGACATGCCGGTCGACAGGATCAGCGGCTTGCCGGTCGCGGCCAGGGCGCGCAGCAGCTCGTGGTCGGCGACGCTGGCCGAGGCGATCTTGTGGACCAGGACGTCCATCTCCTCGAGGAACTCCACCGACGGCACGTCCCACGGCGAGGCGAACCAGTGCAGGCCACGCTCGTCGCAGTACTTGGCGATCTGGGTGTACTCCTCGCGGCCGAACTCGGTGCGCTCCTTGTACTCCAGGTAGGTCATCTCGCCCCACGGCGTCTGCCTCATCTGGGAGCGCTGCTCGACCGGCACGCAGATCTCGGGCGTGCGCTTCTGGAACTTCACCGCCTGGCAGCCGGCGTCGGCCGCCACGTCGATGAGCCGGCGGGCGATGTCGATGTCGCCGTTGTGGTTGATGCCGATCTCGCCGATCACGTAGACCGGCTCGCCGTCGCCGACCAGCAGGTCGCCGATGGCCACCGGCTTCGGCTGGCCGATCCGCAGCGAGGCCCTGCTGAGGGGCACGGGGGCCGGCGCCGGATCCTGGACGGCGGGCCGGGCGGCGAGCACGCGCTCGCACAGCTCCCTGACCGCGCCGTCGCCGCCGGACCTGGTCAGCACGACCCGCGCGGCGGCCTTGACGCTCGGGTGCGCGTCGGGCACCGTGACCGGCCAGCCGACCAGCGACATCGGTCCCAGGTCGTTGACGTCGTTGCCCACGTAGGCGACGCGCGCGGGGTCGAGGCCCTCGATCGTCAGCCAGTCGCGCAGCACGGTCCGCTTCTCGGCCAGGCCCTGCAGGACCGGCACACCCAGCTTGCGGGCGCGGGCGGCCACGACCGGGTTCTGCTCGGTGGACATCACCAGCAGCTTCACCCCCGAACGGCGCAGCAGCGAGATGCCCATGCCGTCGGAGCGGCTCACCAGGACCATCTCGCGGCCCTCGGAGTCGACGTAGGCCCGGTCGTCGGTGTGCACGCCGTCGAAGTCGGTGATGACCGCGTCGACGTCGATCGGCCCGGGCAGGTCGACCAGCGGCGCGAGCGCCCTGACCGTCTCCAGGTCCTCGGGCTCGTCGATCTCGATGGCGTGGCGGGTGGGCACCGGCTGCACGGTGACCTCGCCGAAGAAGCGGTGGCCGTGCTCGCGCAGGCCCGCCGTCCGCATGACGTAGAAGGCGCCGGTCTCGCGGAACTCCGCGGGCCGGTCCTGGCGCATCTGCCGGGTGGAGCGGTCGTGGTTGATGCCCGCGCCGTCCGGCGTCCACAGGAAGGCGTGGCTCGGCGCGCCCGACAGGACCGCGTCGGCCTCGCCGTCCAGCACCCTGCGCACCGCCTGCGACAGGTCGGCGGGGTCGATGAAGGCGCTGGTGCACTGCACGAGCACGACGACCTCGGGGTCGCCGCCGAGCGCGTCGAGCGCGTGGAGCACCGCCGACTCGCTCGAGGCCGCGCCGCCGCTCAGCTCGGCGGGTCGCTCGACGACCGTGGCCCCCGCCTCGCGGGCCGCTGCCGCGATCCCCTCATGGTCGGTGCTGACCACCACCTGGTCGACCAGCTCGGCGCCCAGCGCGGCCTTGACGGCGCGGGTCACCAGCGGGACGCCGCCCACCTGGGCGAGGTTCTTCAGGGGAATGCCCGCCGAACCTCCGCGGGCGGGAATGACGGCGAGGACTCGCAACGTGGCTCCTTGGATTGCTTGAGGTGCCAAGGAAGCTAGTCAGGCCATCCGACCGCGCCGGGGATCGCAGCTGAACTCCCTGTTAACGTTGCGTGCGGATCCGGTAGAGGAGTTCGGGCCTGCCCACCCCGCCGTACTGCGGCACCCTGTCGGCCGCCCCGGTCTCCACCAGGTGTTCCAGATACCGTCGCGCGGTCACCCGTGACACGCCGATCGCGGCGCCCACCGCCTGCGCGGTCCTGGCCGCCTTGCGCAGCTCGGCGGCCACCGCGTCCAGCGTGTCCTGCGTCATCCCCTTGGGCAGGGCCGAGGCGCCGCCGCGCAGGGTCGCCAGGGCCCGGTCGACGTCACCCTGTCCCGTCACCTCGCCCTCGCTGGCCCTGAACGCGGCGTAGCGCGTCAGCTTCTCCCTGAGGGTGGCGAAGGTGAACGGCTTGAGCAGGTACTGCGCGACGCCCAGCGACACCGCGTTGCGCACCACCTGCAGGTCGCGGGCCGAGGTCACCGCGATCACGTCGCACGACAGGCCCGCGGCCCTGACCGCCCGGCACACCTCCAGCCCGTGCATGTCGGGCAGGTAGAGGTCGAGCAGGATCAGGTCGACGGGCGTGGACCCGAGGAAGCGCAGCGCGTCCCGTCCCGACCTGGCCACGCCCGCCACGGTGAAGCCGGGCACCCGCTCCACGTAGACGCGGTTGGCCTCGGCGGTGATCTCCTCGTCCTCGACGACCAGCACCGTGATCGTCATCGCGGCACCCGCACCGTGAACACCGAACCGGCCACCTCGATGGTGCCGCCGAGCTGCCGCACCGCCTGGCCGACCAGGGCCAGGCCCAGGCCGCGGCCGTCGCCCTTGGACGTCCAGCCCTTGCTGAAGGCCGCCGTGTCGGCCAGGCCGGGGCCGTCGTCGGCCACCCTGATGACGAAGCTCTCCGCGTCGGCGTGCAGGTGCACCTCCACCCTGCCCGCCGCGTCGATCGCGTTGTCGATGAGGTTGCCCACGATCGTCACCACCTGCCGGGGGTCGAGGCCCAGGTCGTCCAGTTCGCTGTCGGGGGTGATGACCAGCTCGGCGCCGCGCTCGGCGGCTTCGGCCGACTTGCCGAGCAGGAGGGCGGCCAGCACGGGCTCGCGCACCGCGCCGACCACCCTGTCGGTCAGCTCCTGGGCGGCCTTCAGCTCGGCGGTGCCGAACGCGACGGCCTGCTCGATCCTGCCCAGCTCCACCAAGGTGACGACGGTGTGCAGCCGGTTGGCCGACTCGTGCGCGGCGGCCCTGAGGGAGTCGGCGAAGCCGCGCTCGGCGTCGAGCTGGCCGGCCAGGGCCTGCAGCTCGGTGTGGTCGCGGAGGGTCACGACGGTGCCGAGCCTGCTGCTGGCGACGTTGACGACGAGCACCCGCTCGCCGACCAGGTGCACCCGGTCCTCCAAGGGGTCCGGGACGCCCGCCTCGGGTGCGGGTCGCGGCTCCTCGGGGTGGGGGAGCGCGGGCGGGCAGGCCGCCCCCGTTCCCTGGAGAGGGCCGGAGCCCGCGGGAACGGGGCGCGGGGCGTGGGGGAGGGGGGCGACGATGTCGGCGATCCCCAGGTCCGCGACGTGGCGGCCCTCGGCGTCGGCCGGCAGGTCCAGCAGCGTGCGGGCGCCGTCGTTGCACAGCGTCAGCGTGCCGTCCCTGGCCACCAGCAGCAGACCCTCCCGCACCGCGTGCAGGATCGCGTCGTGGTGCTCGTGGATGCGGCCCAGCTCGACTGGGCCGAGCCCGTGCGTCTGGCGGCGCAGCCGGTCACCCACCAGCCACGTGCCGCCCGCGCCCACACCCAGCCCCAGCGCGCCGACCAGGCCGGCCCACGAGAGCTGCTCGCGCAGCCGCGCGTCGATCCGCTCGACCGTGATCCCCGCGCTGACCAGCGCCTTGACCGCGCCTGCCGCATCCCGCACCGGCACGACCGCGCGCACCGAAGGGCCGAGCGTGCCGGTGTAGGTCTCGGTGAACGTCTCGCCGCGCAGCGCGCGGTCGATGTGGCCGAGGAACAGTCCGCCGATCTGGGCGGGGTTCGGGTGGGTGTACCGCCTGCCCCTCGTGTCCATGATCGTGACGAAGTCGACGCCGGTGGCGGTCCGCACGCGTTCGGCGTACGGCTGCAGCCGTACGGAAGGGGAGGCGTCCCGCAGCGCCGACAGCACGTCGGGTGAGGTGGCCACGCTCACGGCGACGGCCCGCGCCCTGCCCTCGGCCTCCTCGTCGAGCAGCTCGCGGGTCTGGACCAGCGCCAGCGCCGCCGCCCCCGTCAGGGTCACCACCACCACCGCCAGCTGGAGGACCAGCATCTGCCTGGCCAGACTCCAGTTCTTCACAGACGCCTCCTCTCGTCGGTGAACGAAACTTACGTAATAGTGACCTGCGTCACTCCTGGGCGCATATTCGCACAACCAGCAGCCAAGCGTTCAAGGAGTGTCCCCATGCGTGACCGCACACGGTACCTGTACCTTGCGGTGATCCTCGCCGTGGTGGCCGGAGTCGTCGTCGGGTTCGTCGCACCCGAGGTCGGCAAGGAGCTCAAGCCACTCGGCACCGCCTTCGTCGCGCTGATCAAGATGATGATCAGCCCCATCATCTTCTGCACGATCGTGCTCGGTGTCGGCTCGGTCAGCCGGGCGGCCAAGGTCGGCAAGGTGGGCGGGCTCGCGCTCGGCTACTTCCTGCTCATGTCGACGGTCGCGCTCGCCATCGGCCTGGTCGTGGGCAACCTGCTCGACCCGGGTGCCGGGTTGCAGCTGACCGACGCCGCCAAGCAGGCCGCGGAGGCGGAGGCGGCCAAGGGCGGCGAGTCGAGCACCGTCGACTTCCTGCTCGGCGTCATCCCCACCACGCTGGTGTCGGCCTTCACCGAGGGCCAGGTGCTCCAGACGCTGCTCGTCGCCCTCCTGGTCGGTTTCGCCCTGCAGGCCATGGGGAGCAGGGGCGCGCCGATCCTCAAGGGCATCGAGCACATCCAGCGGCTCGTCTTCCGCGTCCTCGCCATGATCATGTGGGCGGCGCCGGTGGGCGCCTTCGGCGCGATCGCCGCGGTCGTCGGCTCCACCGGCATCAAGGCGCTGCAGTCGCTGGCGGTCATCATGGTCGGCTTCTACGCCACCTGCCTGCTGTTCGTCGCCCTCGTGCTGGGCCCGCTGCTGTGGGTGGTGGCCCGGGTCAACCTCTGGTCGCTGCTGCGCTACCTGGGCAGGGAGTTCCTGCTCATCCTGTCGACGTCGTCGTCGGAGTCGGCGCTGCCCAGGCTCATCGCCAAGATGGAGCACCTCGGCGTCTCCCGTTCGGTGGTGGGCATCACGGTGCCCACCGGCTACTCCTTCAACCTGGACGGCACCGCCATCTACCTGACCATGGCCACGCTCTTCGTCGCCTCGGCCACCGGGTCGCCGCTGATGCTCGGTGAGCAGGTCTCGCTGCTGCTCTTCATGATCATCGCGTCCAAGGGCGCGGCGGGGGTCACCGGCGCGGGACTGGCCACGCTCGCCGGCGGCCTGCAGTCCCACCGGCCCGACCTGGTGGACGGCGTCGGCCTCATCGTGGGCATCGACCGCTTCATGTCGGAGGCCAGGGCGCTGACCAACTTCGCCGGCAACGCGGTCGCGACGGTGCTGGTCGGCACGTGGACGGGCGAGTTCGACAGGGAGCGGGCCGCCGAGGTCCTGGCCGGTCGCGCCCCCTTCGACGAGGCGACGCTGCTCGACGAGCACGAGCCGGAGCCGGAGCAGCCGCCCGCCGCCGAGCGGGAGATGACGGCGGTCTGACCTCATGCCGTGCCCCTCACGCCAGGGGCAGCCTCAGCACGAAGAGCGCGCCGCGGGGACTGTCGTCCACCTTGATGTCCCCGCGGTGCGCGATCGCCACGTCCCGCACGATCGCCAGGCCGAGCCCGGTGCCCCCGGCGTCCCTGCTGCGGGCGGCGTCCAGCCGGGTGAAGCGCTCGAAGACGCGCTCCCGCTCCTCGGGCGAGATCCCCGCCCCGTCGTCCTGGACGGCCAGCACGGCGAACCCGTCCTCCTTGCGCACCGACACCGTCACCGAGCTGTCGGCGTGGCGCTGGGCGTTGTCCAGCAGGTTGGTCAGCGCGCGGCGCAGCTGCATCAGCACGCCCTCGACCACGACGTCCTCGGTCGTCTCCAGCCGGACGGGGATCTTGTCCAGGCGGCAGGCCAGCTCCTCCCGCACCAGTTCCGACAGGTCGATCCGCTCCTTGACCACGTCCACCCGCGACCCGATCCTGGCCAGCAGCAGCAGATCCGACATGATCGCTTCGAGCCGGTCGGTGTCGTGCAGGGCGCTGTCCACCAGCGCGTCCATGTCGGTGTCCTCGGGGTAGAGCTGGGCGCTCTCCAGCTGCGCCCGCAGCCCCGCGATCGGGGTGCGCAGCTCGTGGGAGGCGTCGGAGGCGAACTGCCGTTGCTGCTCGGCCGAGCGTTCGAGCCGGTCGAGGGTGCTGTTGATCGACCTGGCCAGCTGCGCCACCTCGTGCTCCCCGGACGGCACGCTCACGCGCCTGCTGAGGTCGGTGGCGTTGACCATGTCCAGCTCGGTGAGCATCGTGGTCACCGGGCGCAGCGTGCGGCCGGTCACCATCCACGTCACCCATCCCACGAGCGCGACGACGAGGGCCACCTGGGCGGCGATGGCGATCTCGAGGGTGCGGGTGGCCAGCAGGCCGGGCGTCGGCCGTGCCGCGTAGACCACCATGGAGTCGGGGGCCGTCGACAGCCTGACCGCGGTCATGTGGAGGCAGCTGGTCGCGCCGCAGGTGGTGAGGTTGACGACACGCCTGTCGGGCGAGGGCATGAGGTTGGTGAGCGGGGGCATGCCCGCGGCGGCGCTGCTGGAGGCCACCACCCGGCCGCCGCTGGTGACGACCTGCAGCAGGTTCACCTCGTCGGTCGTGACGGGGATCGTGCCGGTGACCAGATGCCCTTCGCGTAGCGAGGCGGCGACGGTGGCGGCGGCGTCCTTGGTGTTCTTCCACGCGCCGGCGTTCACCAGCGATCGTGTCACCAGCACACCGCCGGCTCCGGCTGGAATCAGCACGAAGGTCGCGACGGCCACGGCGATGAGCGTGATCCGTCCGCGGAGGGAGCTCGCCCACATGCGTGACACGCCACGAGGTTACTGAGCCACAACTTTCACAAAAGCCCTAAAGAGGGAAAAATTAGGTCATCCTTCCGCGTGGCTGGCCATACCTTGCGGGGCCCGCGATGCGGCTGATGTCAGGACCGCGGCGCGTGGGCCGCCAGCCCGTAGCCGGCCGGAGCCGTGCCCCGCCCCGTGACGAGGGCCGTGAGGTAGTGGCCGACCAGCGGGACGAACTTGAAGCCCTGCCCGCAGAAACCCGTCGCCACGCTGATGGGGCCCTTCCTGTCGATCACGAAGGTGTCGCGCGGGGTGTTGTCGTACAGGCAGCTGATCGGCGTCGAGTCGGCGGGGTCGAGGCCGGGGAGCCAGGTCCTGACGTACTCGAGCAGCTCCCGGTCGGCCCGCGCCTCGGGCGTGAAGTCGCGCAGGTCCGGGTCCACCACGGGACCCGTCCCGTGCAGCCCGACCTTGACGCCGGACCCCTGCTCGAACACCCCGTACGCCCCGGCGGTCGTGAACCGGTCGTCGCCCTCCCGCCAGTGCACGAAGCTCGGCCAGCCGTGCGCCGGGTCCCGCGGCACGAAGAACCTGGGCTGTTCCTGGGTCGCCACGATGGCCGGCAGGCCGAGGTGGCCGCCCAGCAGCCGGGGCGCCCACGCCCCCGCGGTCACCACGACCTGGCGGGCGCGCAGCGCCCCGTCGGGCGTGTCCACCTCCACCAGCCCGCCGTCCGGGCCGTCGCCGTGGGTCAGGACGCGCAGCGCCGTCGCCGGGCATCCGGGCCTGAACTCGGCGCCCCGCAGGCGAGCCAGCCGCTGGAGCACGGCGACGGCGCGGTCGGCCAGCAGCCTGCCCGACCCCGGCTGGTACAGCACGGGGGTCTCGAAGCGCATGCCCGGCCAGCGCTCGACGGCCTCGCGGGGGTCGAGGACCTCGTGCGCGACGCCGTGACGGGTGAACAGGGAGCGGAACCTCTCGACCGCCCGCTCGCCGACGCCGTGGTCGAGGCCGCCGGTGAGCTCCAGCAGCCGCTCGCCCGACTCCTCCTCGAGCTCGGCCCACATCCGGCCCGCCCGCCGCACCTCGAGCAGGTAGTGCTCGTCGTCGACGGCCGCCCTGAACAGCCTCGTCCCGCCGTGCGAGCCGCCCCGGTCATGGCCGAGCCCGTACTTCTCGAGTGTCACGACCTCGCGACCGGCGGCGGCCAGGGCCCGGCTCGCCGCCGACCCCATGGCGCCCGCGCCGATCACGACGACGTCATGCGTCCGCATGGTCCCGGCCCCCTTCGCTCGCGTACCCGCCCGACGGGCAGTATCGCGCAGCGGGCGGACGGGGCGCTCGCGGGGGCGCGGCGCTCAGTTCTCGCCGGTGGCCACCCACACGGCGGTGTCGGCGGGCACCGACCCGTCGGCCGTCAGCGGCCCGCTCGACAGCAGCACCCGGCCGGTGACCTGGACGGGCTCGTCGCCGAAGTTGACCAGCACCAGCAGGCCGGGCTCGCGCCGGAACGCCAGCACGTCCTCAGCCGAGTCGAGCCAGGTCAGCTCGCCGCCGCCGAGCGCCGGATGCTCCTTGCGCAGCCGCAGCGCGGCCCGGTAGAAGGCCAGTGTCGAGTCAGGGTCGCCCTCCTGCGCCGCATGGCTGAGCGGACCCCACGTCGAGGGGATCGGCAGCCACGGGTCGCGCCAGCCGAAGCCGTCGGCGGCGGTCCACGGCAGCGGCACCCGGCACCCGTCGCGGCTCTCGCCGGTACGCAGGAAGGCGGGATCCTGCTTGAGCTCGTCGGGCAGGTCGAGCACCTCGGGCAGGCCGAGCTCCTCGCCGTTGTAGAGGTAGGCCGAGCCGGGCAGCGACAGCATGAGCTGGGTGGCGGCGCGGGCGCGGGCCAGGCCGCCGTGCCTGGTGACGTGGCGCGGCTTGTCGTGGTTGGACAGCACCCACGTCGTCGGCGCGCCCACCAGCTCGGCCTCCGCCAGCGCCTTGTCGATGACCTCGCGGAAGGACTTGGCCCCATAGGCGGCCATCATGAACTCGAAGTTGAACGCCTGGTGCAGCTCGTCGGGCCCGACGTAGCGGGCCAGCCGGGCGGGCGAGGACACCCACGCCTCGGCGACCGCCATCCGGCCGCCGGGGTAGGAGTCGAGGATGGGCCGCCACTCCCGGTAGATCTCGTGCACGCCGTCCTGGTCGAAGTACGGCACGCTCTCGTCGCCGAGCATCTCGGCCTGGCGCCCCTCCTTGGGCCCCACGGACGGCAGCCCGGGCGCCTTGACCATGCCGTGCGCCACGTCGATCCGGAACCCGTCGACGCCGCGGTCGAGCCAGAAGCGCAGGATCGAGCGGAACTCCTCGCGGACGGCGGGGTGCTCCCAGTTGAGGTCGGGCTGGGTGGGGTCGAACAGGTGCAGGTACCACTGGCCGTCCTCGACCTGCGTCCAGGCCGGGCCGCCGAAGATCGACTCCCAGTCGTTGGGCTCGTCGCGGAAGATGTAGCGCTCACGCAGCCCGGCCTTGAACCACGGGTGCTCGGAGGAGGTGTGGTTGGGCACGATGTCGACGATCACCCTGAGGCCCAGCGCGTGGGCGTCGGCGATCATCGCGTCGAAGTCGGCGAGCGTGCCGAAGCGGGGGTCGACGTCGCGGTAGTCGGCCACGTCGTAGCCGCCGTCGTTGAGCGGGGAGGTGTAGAAGGGGCTCAGCCAGACGGCGTCCACGCCCAGGTCCGCCAGGTAGCCCAGGCGCTCGCGGAGCCCGATCAGATCGCCGGTCCCGTCTCCGTTGCCGTCGGCGAAGCTGCGGGGGTACACCTGGTACACGACGGCGTCCCGCCACCAGTCGTCGTTGCCGTGCATGAAGCCGTCCTTCCCCGATGTCCACGATGTCGGCAAGAAGGATCCCGTGTGAAGATGGTCAAGCGCAAGTTTCGGAAAGTTGCAGTCATGTCGATCGTCCGCACGGTTGTTCAAAGACGCTTCATGGCAGGTAGCGGTGAGGTAACTCTCCTGCGCAAGTTCTTCCAATTCTTGCAAAGACTCGCTAACGTCCCCGAAACATAAGCCGCAAAGGCGGCTGTTTCAGGATCTTTCAGCGGCGCTCCCCCACATGCGCCGCTTGACCTCAGGAGGGTCCCATGCGCATCCGGGCACTGGGTGTGGCCGCCCTGACGACCGTGGCGTTCGGCGCCACGGCATGCGGTGGTTCGGAGCCGGCGCCGTCAGCGGCGCCGAGCTCGGCCGCGCCGTCCGCCACGGCGTCGGCTTCCGCCGACAAGGGCAGCGGCAAGCTCGTGATCTGGGCCGACCCCAACCGCACCAAGGCGCTCAAGCCCTTCGCCGACCAGTTCGGCACCGAGAACGGTGTCACGGTGGAGGTGAAGGAGATCAGCAAGGACAACCAGCAGACCTTCCTCACCGCCTCCCAGCAGGGCAGCGGCCCCGACGTGATGATCGGCGCGCACGACTGGATCGGCAACCTCGTGCAGAACGGCGCCATCGACCCGGTCAACCTGACCGAGGAGCAGAAGGCGAGCTTCTCGCCGATCGCGCTCAAGGCCGTCACCTTCAACGGCCAGGTGTACGGCGCGCCGTACGCCGTGGAGAACGTCGCGCTCATCCGCAACACCAAGCTCGCCCCCGACGCCCCCGCCACCTTCGACGACGTGCTCGCCAAGGGCAAGGAGCTCAAGAAGGCCGGCAAGGTCGACGAGGTGCTCTGCCTGCCCGTCACCGCCAAGGGCGACGCCTACCACGTCTACCCGCTCTTCTCCTCCGCCGGCGGCGCCATCTTCGGCACCACCTCCAGCGGCGACCCCGACCCCAAGCAGGTGCTGGTCGGCTCCAAGGACTCGCAGGCCGCCTTCAAGAAGCTGGCCGAGCTCGGCGAGAAGGGCGACGCGGCGCTGAAGACCTCGCTCACCAACGAGAACAGCATCCCGACCTTCGCCGGCGGCAAGTGCGCCTTCCTCGTCTCCGGTCCGTGGGCGATGGCCGACGTGAAGAAGAGCGGCCTGTCCTACGACATCAGCCCCGTCCCCGGCTTCAAGGACGGCAAGCCCGCCACGCCGTTCGTGGGCGTGCAGAGCTTCTTCGTCGCCGCCAAGGGCGCCAGCAAGACCCTCGCCCAGGAGTTCGTCACCAACTACGTGACCAACGCCGACGTCGCCAAGGCCCTCTACGACGCCGACCCGCGCCCGCCGGCCCTGACCTCCGCCCTGGAGGCCGTCAAGGCGAGCGACCCCGACGCAGGCAAGTTCCTCGAGGCGGGCGCCGGCGGCATCCCCATGCCCGCCATCCCCGAGATGTCGGCCATCTGGGAGCCGTTCGGCATCGCCGAGGCCGCCGTCGTCAAGGGCAGCGACCCGGTGAAGGCCGCCGAGTCGGCGCAGAAGACCATCGACGGCTCGCTGAAGAACTAGCCGATGTCCCTGGACGTGCGTGAGGCCGCGGAGGTCAGGTCCACTCCGCGGCCCCGTCGCGAACTGACCACCGCGTTCGTGGTGAGCAGGATCGCCGTGCTGGCCGTGGCCGCCGCGATCCTGCTCTACGCCGTGCCGCCGCTGGTCGCCGCCGAGTCATGGGTCTCGCTGACCGTGCTCGGCCTGGCCAGCGCGATCATCGGATACCTCTACCTGACCCGCCGCTTCGTGCCCGCGAAGTATCTCGTCCCCGGCACCGTCTTCCTCATCGCCTTCCAGGTGTTCCCGGTCCTCTACACCGTGAGCACCGCCTTCACCAACTTCGGTGACGGCCACCGCGGTGACAAGGCTGCCGCGATCACCGCGATCGAGACCGGGTCGGTACGGCAGGCGCCGGGCTCGCCCGAGTACGGCCTGAGCGCCGCCCTCAAGGGGGACACGCTGGTGTTCCTGCTGGTCGACCCCAAGACCAAGCAGGTCCAGGAGGGCACGGCCGCGGGGCTCGCCCCCGTCCAGGGCGCCCGGCTGGGCGTGACCGGCAAGGTCATCGAGGCGCCCGGCTACACCGTGCTCAAGGCGCCGGAGGCGGCCGCCCGCGCCGGCCAGATCGCCGGGCTGGCGGTCCCCACGCGGGGCGGCCTGATCAAGGCCAACGGCCTGAGCCGCGCGGTGGAGGGCAGGGCGGCCCTCGCCTACGACGCCGGCTGCGACTGCGTGCGCGGCGAAGGCGACACCTGGACGGCCGACGAGTCGCAGGGCTACTTCGTCAACGCCAGGGGCGAGCACCTCGCGCAGGGCTGGCAGGTCAACGTGGGCCTGGCCAACTTCGCCCGCGTCGTCACCGACCCCACGCTCTCGGCCCACTTCCTCGGCATGTTCAGCTGGAACGTCGCCTTCGCGCTGCTGTCGGTGCTGGGCACGTTCGCGCTCGGCATGTCCGTGGCGCTGGCCCTGCACCACCCGAAGATGCGCGGCACCAGGATCTACCGGATCGCGCTGATCCTGCCGTACGCCATGCCCGCGTTCGCGATGCTGCTGGTCTGGCGCGACATGTTCAACCGCGACTTCGGCCTGATCAACAACCTGTTCGGGCTCGACGTCGACTGGCTGGGCGGGGCGGTGTCGGCCAAGGCCGCCGTGCTCCTGGTCAACCTGTGGCTGGGCTTCCCCTACATGTTCCTGGTCACCACCGGCGCGCTGCAGGCGATCCCGCGCGAGCTGAACGAGGCGGCCTCGATCGACGGCGCGCCGCCGTCCTACGCCTTCCGCAAGGTCACGCTGCCGCTGCTGCTGGTGTCGCTCAGCCCGCTGCTGATCTCCTCGTTCGCCTTCAACTTCAACAACTACAACGCGATCGCGCTGACCACCGACGGCGGGCCGTTCCCCGCCGACAGCCCGACGGTCGGCGCCACCGACCTGCTGATCAGCTACACGGTCAGGCTCGCCTTCGGCCAGGGGGCGGCGCAGTTCGGCCTGGCGGCCACCATGTCGGTGTTCATCTTCGCGATCGTGGCGACCATCTCGGCGATCACGTTCAGGCGGACCCGCAAGCTGGAGGACGTCTACGCATGAAGCTGATGCTGCGGCACGCCTACGTGCTGCTGGTGTGCGCGTTCGCGCTGTTCCCGATCCTGTTCGTGGTCTCGGCGGCGATCAACCCGCTGGGCACGCTGGCCTCCTCCGACCTGCTGCCCACCGGCGCGAGCCTCGACAACTTCGCCAAGTTGTTCAGCTCGGACGTCTACCCGTTCGGCCGCTGGTTCTTCAACTCGGTGTTCATCGCGCTGGCCTCCTCGTCGGCGAGCCTGCTGCTGTCGATGTTCGCCGCCTACGCCTTCAGCCGCATGCGCTTCGCCGGCCGCCGGGTCGGCCTGCTGTCGCTGCTGCTGATCCAGATGTTCCCGCAGTTCCTGGCCATCGTGACGATCTTCATGATCTTCACCAGGGTCACCGAGCTCTACCCCGCCTTCGGCTTCAACACCACGTGGGGCATCCTGCTGCTCTACCTGGGCGGCGCGCTCGGCGTGAACACCTGGCTGATGAAGGGTTTCCTCGACACCATCCCGAAGGAGCTCGACGAGTCGGCCACCGTCGACGGCGCCACCCACGCGCAGATCTTCTGGAAGATCATCCTGCCGCTGGTCACGCCGATCCTCGCGGTCACCGCGCTGCTGGCCTTCATCGGCACGATGAGCGAGTTCCTCATGGCCAACATTTTCCTTCGCGACCCGGAGAGCAAGACGCTCGCCGTGGGCATGTACGGCATGATCGCCGGCGACGGCCGCAACGCCAACTTCGGCATGTTCGCCGCGGCCACGCTCCTCACCGCGATCCCCACGGTCAGCGTGTTCCTCTGGCTGCAGAAGTTCATCGTTTCCGGTCTGACCGCGGGCGCGGTCAAGGGCTGAGGAAGGCAGACGGCACGTGCACCACCTCGACCAGCCGCACCACGACGGCTCGTCCCTCTACATCTCCACCCCCGCTCCCGCGCTGGGGGAGGAGGTGACCGTGTGGCTGCGCGTCCCGCCCGCCTTCGCGCTGGACGCGGTCCATGTGCGCGCCGTCCACGACGGCGAGCCGCGCTACATGCCGGCCGCGCAGGACCCGTCGAGGCGGGGCGCGGGCGGGTACGGCGCCGCCGACACCTGGTGGAAGGCGACGGTCACGGCGGTCAACCCGGTCGTGCCGTACCGTTTCCTGCTGCTGACGCCGGGCGGGCAGCAATGGCTGACCGCCCGGGGCCTGGTCGGGCACGACGTGACCGACGCCACCGACTTCCGGCTCGTCGCCCACGAGCCGCCGCCGGACTGGATGGCCGACGCGATCGTCTACCAGATCTTCCCCGACCGGTTCGCCCGCTCGGGCGCCGGCGGCGAGCCGCCCGCGTGGGCGCTGCCCGCCGAGTGGGACACCGACGAGGTCATCGGCGAGGGGCCGGGCACGCCCGAGCAGTTCTACGGCGGCGACCTCGACGGCATCGTCGAGCATCTCGACCACATCCAGGAGCTCGGCGCCGACACCGTCTACCTGACGCCGATCTTCCCCGGCCGGTCCAACCACCGCTACGACGCCGCCCGGTTCGACGCCGTCGACCCGCTGCTGGGCGGTGACGAGGCGCTGGAGCGGCTGTCGGCGGCGGTGCACGCGCGCGGGATGCGGCTGCTCGGTGACATCACCACCAACCACACCGGCGACTCGCACGAGTGGTTCACCGCCGCCGTCTCCGACGTCCACGCGCCGGAGCGGGAGATGTACTACTTCGACGACGACACCGGCGACTACGAGTCGTGGTGGGGCGTGAAGACGCTGCCCAAGCTCAACTGGGGCAGCCCGCTGGTCCGCGCCAGGATGGGGGAGGCCATCACCAGGTGGCTCGGCCGGCTGGACGGCTGGCGCGTCGACGTGGCCAACATGACCGGCAGGCGCGGCGGCGACGACCACAACCACGAGGTGGCCAGGCTGCTCAGGCCGCGGGGCGCCGCCTTCATCGCCGAGCACAACCACGACGCCTCCGCCGACCTCGACGCCGGCGGCTGGCACGGCACCATGAACTACGGCGGCTTCACCCGGCCCGTGTGGGCGTGGCTGCGCGGCGAGTCGCTCGAGCTCGCCCACTTCCTCGGCGTGCCGGGCGGCGTGCCCTCCCGCGACGGCGCCGCCACGGTCGCCACCTTCAAGGAGTTCGCCGCGCACATGTCGTGGCGCTCGCTGGTCCACTCCTGGCAGCTGCTCGACTCCCACGACTCGCCGCGCATCCGCACCGTCACCGGCTCGCGCGAGCGGCACCTGGTCGCGCTCGGCCTGCAGGCCACGCTGCCCGGCACGCCGATGGTGTTCGCCGGCAGCGAGTTCGGGCTGACCGGCGACAACGGCGAGTACTCCCGCACCCCGATGCCGTGGAACCGGCCCGAGGACCGCGACGAGGAGACCCACGCCGCCTACCGGCGGCTGCTGGGCCTGCGCAGGGCCGAGCCGGCGCTGCGCAGGGGCGGCCTGCGCTGGGTGCACGCCTCGGCCGACTGCCTGGTGTTCCTGCGGGAGAGCGCGAGCGAGTCGCTGCTGGTGTGCGCGCGCAGGGCGCCGGGCGAGCCGCTGGCGCTGCCCCTGGACGGCACGCTGACCGGCGTCCACGACGCCGACGATCTTGACTCGCCGGTCCTACCGGGAGAAGGGCCGTCGTTCAAGGTTTGGCGTCTCGCCGCACGCGGCTGATCACGCTACGGTATGCACCTGACGATTCGTTCTTCAACTAGATGAGTGGTGCGCCGATGAAGTCGCTGGTCGTGGCCGTTCTGCTGTTGCCCGCCGGCCATCTGGAGAGCAACGTGGCGGGGACGACGTACTACGTCGACTCCAAGGCGGGCGACGACGCGGCGGCCGGCACCAGCGCCGCCACCGCGTGGAAGAGCCTGGCGACGGTCAACGCCGCCACGCTGCGGCCCGGCGACACGGTCAACCTCAAGCGTGGCAGCAGCTGGAGCGAGACGCTGACCCTCGCCGCCAAGGGCAGTGCCGCCAGGCCGATCGTGGTCCAGCCGTACGGCACGGGCGCCGCGCCCAAGCTGAGCGGCCAGGACCAGCCCTGCGTCGTGATCACCGGCAACCACTGGCGCGTCTCGGGCATCAGGGCGAGCAACTGCCAGTGGTCGGGCTTCGAGATCAGCGGTGACGGCAACGAGCTGACCGGCGTGACGGCCGACGGCAACATCGCCGGCGTCCACGTCGGCACCGACGGCAGCCGCAACACCATCAGGAACAGCACGCTGACCGGCAACAACCGGATGAGCGTCAACGACGACGGCGGCGACAACGACTCCGGTGCCTTCGGCGTCCTGCTCAACGGCGACGACAACCTCGTCACCGGCAACACGATCACCGGCAGCTTCGCCACCAGCAAGGACTACGGTTTCGACGGCGCGGCCGTCGAGATCTTCAACGGCGACCGCAACAGGATCACGCACAACCGCTCCCACGACAACGTCACCTTCACCGAACTGGGCGCGCAGAAGGGCAAGACGGCGACCGGCAACGTCTTCGCCTTCAACGTCGTGACCTCCGGCCGCAAGCTCGCCTCGTTCCTCGTCACCCGCGGGCCCCGGCACGTCGTCGGGCCGGTGAAGGGGACAGTCGCCGTGCACAACTCGGTGTACCTGCCCGCCGCCAAGACCATCGGCTGGTCCTGCCACGACGGGTGCGCTCCCGACATCCTCAAGCTGCGCAACAACGTGATCGCGGTCGGCGGCGAGATGGGCTGGGAGGACGGCAAGGGCGCCGACGAGGCCGGCAGCGTCTACATGGGCCGCAAGAAGCGCTTCACGCTCGGTCCCGGATCGGTGATCGCCGACCCGCGCTTCGTCTCCAGGACCGACCTGCGCCTGCGGCCCGGCTCGCCGGCGCTGGGGCGCGGCGCCGTGCTGAGCCCCGTGTGGTTCGGCGGCTCGGCCGTCACCAAGGACTTCACGGGTAAGCCCCTCGGCGCCGCGCGCGACGCAGGGGCCTACCAGCACTGAGCGGGAGCGGCCTCGACCACGGCGCCGGTGACCGGGGCCCTGACGAGCTGGGCCCCGACGAGCTGAGCCCCGACGAGCTGGGCCCCGGCACGGTGGCGCCTTACGGGATCCGCTCCAGCACGGTCGCGTTGGCCAGGCCGCCCGCCTCGCACATCGTCTGCAGCGCGTAGCGGGCACCCCGCTGCCGCATGGCGTTGACCAGGGTGGTCATGATGCGGACGCCGCTGGCGCCGAGCGGATGGCCGAGCGCGACGGCGCCGCCGTTGACGTTGACCTTCGCCGGGTCGGCCCCGGTCTCCCGCAGCCAGGCCAGCACCACGCTGGCGAAAGCCTCGTTGACCTCGAACAGGTCGATGTCGGCCAGGCTCAGCCCCGCCTTCCTCAGTACCTTCTCCGTGGCGGGGATGACGCCCGTCAGCATGAGCAGCGGGTCGGAGCCCGTCACGGCGAAGGAGTGCAGCCTGGCCAGCGGGCGCAGGCCGAGCCTGGCCGCCGTGTCGGCGCCGGCGATCAGCACGGCCGCGGCGCCGTCGTTGGTGGGGCTCGCGTTGCCCGCCGTGACCGACCAGTCGATCTGCGGGAAGCGCTCGGCGTAGCCGGGGTCGGCGAAGGCGGGCTTCAGCCCCGCGAGCACCTCCATCGTCGTGCCGGGCCGTACGGACTCGTCCCTGTCGAGCCCGGCGATCGGGGCGAGCTCGGCGGAGAAGTCGGCGGCGGCCGCCTTGCGGTGCGAGCCCATCGCGAAGGCGTCCATCTCCTCACGGCTCAGGCTCCACTTGGCGGCGATCAGCTCCGCGCTGACTCCCTGCGGGACCAGGCCCTCGGGGAAGCGGGCGGCGACGCCGGGACCGAAGGGGTCGGCGCCGGGCGGCACGTTCGACCACATGGGCACCCTGCTCATCGACTCGACCCCGCAGGCCACGACCAGGTCGTAGGCGCCCGACATGACGCCCTGGGCCGCGAAGTGCACCGCCTGCTGGGAGGAGCCGCACTGCCGGTCCACGGTCACGGCCGGCACCTCGTCGGGGAAGCCCGCCGACAGCCACGCGTAACGGGTGGTGTTCATCGCCTGCTCGCCGACCTGGTCGACGCAGCCGCCGATCACGTCGTCCACGAGCGCGGGGTCCACGCCGCTGCGCTCGATCAGCGCGCGCAGCGTGTGCGCGAGCAGTTCCACCGGGTGGACCTGGGCCAGCGCGCCGCTGGGCTTGCCCTTGCCGATGGGGGTTCGTACGGCCTGCACGATCACGGCGTCGCGCATCGCGCCTCCTGGTTCATTGGAAAACTGGACTGTCTTCACGCTACAACGTCCGGTTTTCCAACGCGCTACGGGTGGGGGGTAGGGGTCATCGACAAATGCCCTATCGGGCATCATTCTGGACATAGCCCGGAAACGCGCGCGAAATCTCCCTGCGGCACTGTTTGGAGCCTTCGGAAGGGGGAGATGCGATGTTGCTGAGACTCAGGGTCTCGTTGCCGGACCGCCCCGGCGGTCTGGGTCAGGTCGCCCGGGTGCTGGGTGTGCTCGGGGCCGACATCTTGCAGGTCACCGTGCTCGAACGCGAGGCGGGCAGGGCCGTGGACGACTTCGTCATCTCGTGGCCGGGCGCCACCACTCCCGCCTCGGTCCGCGACAGGCTGTCGGCCGTCCCGGGCGTCAAGGTCGAAGGCGTCTGGCCCACCCGTGAGGTCCCAGGCTCCGCGCCCGACTACGATCTCCTCCTGCACGTCGCCGCCGACCCCGCACGCGGCCTCGCCACACTGGTCGACGCGCTGCCCTCGCTGTGCGGGGGAGAGTGGGCGCTCGCCCTGGGCGAGGGCGTCGTACGGCACGCCAGCCCCGCCGCCCCACCCACCTTCCAGCTGCTCGAGCTGCCGCCCAGGGCGCTGTCCCACGAGGCCGGCGAACACCGCCTGATGGTGCTCCCCGTGACCAGCCCGGCCGTGCACGTCATCGTCGCCCGCGCCGAGGGCCCGCCCTTCCACCGGGCCGAGCTGGAGCGCGCGGCCCGCATCGTCGAGATCGTCTCCCGCATGGCCACCCGCTTCGAGCCGGTCGCCGACTGACCGTCAGCCGCCCGCGCGGGTCCCAGGGCAGCGGCCACCACCCGCGCGGGCCCCATCGACCGTCCCGTCTCGCGCGTCCCGTCTCAGCGTGGCCCGTCTCACGCGTCCCTATCGACTGTCCGGTCTCAGCGTGGCCCCGTCGAACGTCCCGTCATCCCGTCGCGGGGAGTCAGCGGCGCGGCGGGTCGATCCGCGCGCCGTCCATCGTGAACAGCATCAGGCGGCTGACATCCACGCCGATCTTGGCGGCGTCCCCGGTCCGCCACGCCGGCCGCACGCCCAGCCGGACGATCAGGTCCGCCCTGCGGTGGCTGCCGTCGCGCATGGTGTGGCCGACCTGTTCCTGGTCGGCGTGGTCCTCCTCGACCGGCCCGAGGAGCCGCCGCATCATCCCGCGCAGCCCGCCGCCCCCCTGGTCGCGGCCGTTGGCGTTGCGCCGGGGATCGGGCGGCTCCGGGACGGCCACCCCCGGCACCCCGCACTCGACGTAGGCCAGCCACTCGTGGCCGTGGTACTCCAGCGCCCTGACCCTGCCGTAGAAGCTCGGCCCCTCGTACGACTCCGGGACCGGCGCGAGCCCGTCGGGGCGCAGCCCCACGATGATCTGGCCGCCGGTGTGCTGGGAGATGGCGTACGCCCGGGGGTCGCTCCACGGGATCACCAGCTGGTGGGGGCCGAAGTCGAGCAGCACGTACTGGTTCTGCGGCGTCCGCACGGTCGCGGCCAGCAGGTTGAGCTGCTGGGAGCTCAGGAAGGCCGCCACGAAGGCGGTCGCCGGGTCGTTGTAGATCTGGGCGGGGGTTCCGACGTCCTGCAGCACGCCCCTGTTCATGATGGCGATGCGGTCGGCCAGCGTGAGCGCCTCGACCTGGTCGTGGGTGACGTAGACGGTGGTGACGCCGAGCGAGCGGACCAGGGAGGAGATCTCCATGCGCAGCTCGGTGCGCATGCCGGCGTCGAGGTTGGACAGCGGCTCGTCCATCAGGAAGATCTTCGGCTGGCGGACGATGGCGCGGCCCATGGCCACGCGCTGGCGTTGGCCGCCCGACAGGGTGCCGGGCCTGCGGTCGAGGGTCTCGTCGATGTGTAACGCCTTGGACAGCTCGGTCACGCGTTCCCTGACCACGGCGGGGTCGGCCTTGGCGATCTCCAGGGGGAAGGCCATGTTGCCGCGCACCGTGCGGTGCGGGTAGAGGGCGCCGTTCTGGAAGACCATCGCGACGTCGCGGTCGCGCGGGGCCACGTGGTTGGCGAGCTTGCCGTCGAGCCACAGGTCGCCGGAGGTGACCTCTTCCAGCCCGGCGATCATCCGCAGCAGCGTCGACTTGCCGCATCCCGACGGTCCGAGCAGGACGAGGAACTCCCCGTCGGCGGCGCGCAGGCTCAGCCGGTCGACCGCCAGGTATCCCCCGGGGTAGACCTTGGTTACCTTGTCCAGGACGACCGTGCTCATGGGTCTGCTCCACCCTCGTCGACGCGCATCAGACTCCCGAGCGCGAGGGAGTCATCGCTGCTTGGCGGGCATGAGACGTCACCTGTGACGGGGCTGATTGATGAGGTAGTACATCGCGTGTTCACCCCGGTGTCCAGACTTGACATGAAAAATCTGTAACCGTGCGTGGCTGATTCAAGACGGCGGCCCGCGAAGCGCCCGAATCCCCGCTCCCGCCCACGTATCCGGTCGGCTTCGGTACGCCGGCAACCATCCCCTGCCTCGACTTATTGCGAAAAATCCCACTTTGGAAAGGCTTGCGTAAACTTGCGGCAAGCCCTTTCATATGAAGTGGTCCCGTCGCGTTGGCGGGACCTGCTTGTTGTCGGTTCGCGGGGGACATCACATGACCCACTCGTCGGCACCGGCCCGCTGGTGGCGGGACGCGGTGATCTACCAGGTGTACGTGCGCAGCTTCGCCGACGGCGACGGTGACGGCGTCGGCGACCTGATGGGCGTGCGCGACCGCCTCGGCTACCTCGCCGACCTCGGCGTCGACGCCGTCTGGCTGACGCCCTTCTACTCGTCGCCGATGGCCGACTTCGGCTACGACGTGGCCGACTACCGCGACGTCGACCCGCTGTTCGGCACGCTGGCCGACGCCAAGGCGCTCATCGACGAGGCGCACGGCCTGGGCATCAGGGTGATCGTCGACATCGTGCCCAACCACACCTCCTCCGCCCACCCCTGGTTCCAGGAGGCGCTGCGCGGCGTCAACCGCGACCGCTACATCTTCCGCGACCAGCCCAACGACTGGGAGTCGATCTTCGGCGGCCCCGCGTGGACCCAGGTCGAGGACGGCCAGTGGTACCTGCACCTGTTCGACTCCTCGCAGCCGGACCTCAACTGGGACCACCCCGAGGTCCGCGCGGAGTTCGAGTCGATCCTGCGCTTCTGGCTCGACCTGGGCGTCGACGGCTTCCGCGTCGACGTCGCCCACGGCATGGTCAAGCCCGAGGGGCTGCCCGACATCGGCCACGCCGACCAGGTCCGCCTCATCGGCAACGACGTCGTGCCGTACTTCGACAACGACGCCGTGCACGACATCCACCGCGCCTGGCGCAGGATCCTCGACTCCTACCCCGGCGAGCGCATCGGCGTGGCCGAGGCGTGGGCGCCCACGCCGGCCAGGCTCGCCCGCTATGTCCGCGAGGACGAGCTGCACCAGGCCTTCAACTTCCACTACCTCAACGCCCGGTGGGACGCCGACGCGCTGCGCGAGGTCATCACCGAGTCGCTGCAGACCGCCGACTCCGTCGGCGCCCCGTCCACGTGGGTGCTGTCCAACCACGACGTCAAGCGGCACGTCACCCGCTTCGGCGGCCTCGGCAGGGCGCGCGCCGCCGCGCTCCTCATGCTCGCGCTGCCCGGCTCGGCCTACGTCTACAACGGCGAGGAGCTCGGCCTGCCCGAGGTGCTCGACCTGCCCCCCGAGGTGTGCCTGGACCCCCAGCGGCTGCGCGACCCCGACAGCGGCCGCGACGGCTGCCGGGTGCCGCTGCCGTGGACCGCCGCCGACGGGTACGGCTGGCGCGACCCGTGGCTGCCGATCCCCGCCGACTGGGCGCACATGTCGGTCGAGGCCCAGGCCGACGATCCCGGCTCGATGCTGTCGCTGTACCGGCAGGCGCTGCGGCTGCGCCGTACCGTGGCGGGGGAGCTGCGCTGGCACGACTCGCCCGCCGGCACGCTCGTCTTCAGCCGGGACGACGGCTTCGTCTGCACGGTCAACCTGACCGGACAGGAGATCGGATACCCGGTCGACGGCACGCCGATCCTGTCCAGTGGCCCCCTCGGGCAGGGACGTCTGGCTCCCGATTCCACCACGTGGTGGCGGGCAAAGGTTGCGTAAAGTGTCCATCATGAACGGTCACGCCCGTCTCGCCGACATCGCCGCCCAGGCAGGGGTGAGCGAAGCCACGGTCAGCCGGGTGCTCAACGGCAAGCCAGGCGTCTCCTCGGCGACCCGCCAGGCCGTCATGACCGCGCTCGACCTCATGGGGTACGAGCGCCCGCCGCGGCTGCGCCAGCGCAGCAACGGGCTCATCGGGCTGGTCACGCCCGAGCTGGACAACCCGATCTTCCCGGCTTTCGCGCAAGCCATCGAGAAGGCGCTCACCCACCACGGCTACACGCCCGTGCTGTGCACCCAGCTGCCCGGCGGCGCGCCCGAGGACGAGTTCACCGAGCTGCTGGTCGACAGAGGGGTCAGCGGCATCGTCTTCGTCTCGGGGTTGCACGCCGACACCACCGCCCGCATGGACCGCTACACCAGGCTGACCGACCGCGGGCTGCCGATCGTGCTGGTCGACGGCTACAACGAGAACATCGACGCGCCCTTCATCTCGCCCGACGACCGGCTGGCCTCGCGCCTGGCCGTCCAGCACCTGGTCGACCTCGGCCACGAGCGCATCGGCCTGGCGCTGGGGCCGCGCAGGTTCGTCCCGGTGATCAGGAAGATCGAGGGCTACCGGCAGGCGATGGCGCAGCTGCTGGGCGCCGACGACGTCGACGACCTGATCGCCCACTCGCTGTTCTCGGTCGAGGGCGGGCAGGCCGCCGCGGCCCAGCTGCTGGCCAAGGGCTGCACCGGCATCGTGTGCGCCAGCGACCTGATGGCGCTGGGCGCGATCAGGGCCTGCCGGGAGCGGGGCAGGTCGGTGCCGGGCGAGGTCTCCGTGGTCGGCTTCGACGACTCGCCGCTGATCGCCTTCACCGACCCGCCGCTGACCACCGTCCGCAAGCCGATCGGGGCGATGGCCTCGGCGGCGGTGCAGACGCTGCTGGAAGAGGTCAACGGGACCCCTGGGCGGCACCTCGAGCTGATCTTCCAGCCCGAGCTGGTGGTGCGCGGCTCGACGGGCTCGGGGCCGCTCGTCAACCGCTGATCCTCGTCATCGGCCGGCCCTGAGGCGAGGCCGGCCAGTCCCTGGAGGGGTGCGAGATGTACGACGTGCTGGTCATCGGCGGCGCGGGGGTCGACACCACCGCCTACGTGCCCGAGCTGCCCCTGCCGTACGCCGACACCTACGCGGTGCCGCCGGTCGTCGACCGCATCGGCAACACCGGCTCGGGCGTCGCGCTCGGCTGCGCCGCGCTGGGACTGCGGACCAGGTTCGCCGACCTGATCGGCGACGACCCCCAGGGCAGGCTGATCAGGGAGCACCTGGCTGCCAGGGGCGTCGACTTCGCGTGGGCGCCGTCGGCCGCGGGCACCAGGCGCAGCATCCTGCTCGTCGGCCCGGACGGCCGCAGGACCTCGCTGTTCGATCCGCGCGGGGTGCCGGGCGAGCGGCTGCCGCGCGAGCTGTACCTGCGCCCGGCCCGCCACGTGCACGTCTCGATCACCGACTTCTCCCGCCACGTCTACGCCGACTTCCCCGACGTGCCCACCTCCACCGACCTGCACGACTGGGACGGTGTCTCCGACTACCACAAGGACTTCGCCTACCGCTCCGACCTGGTCTTCCTGTCGGCCACCGCGCTGGCCGACCCGCCCGCGACCATGCGCCACATCAGGCGGCACGGCCGCGCCCACACCGTCGTCTGCACCGACGGCGCGCGGGGCTGCCTCGTGCTGAGCGGCGACGGCGAGGTGACGGCCTTGCCCGCCGTGCCCCTGCCCGCGCCGATCGCCGACTCCAACGGCGCGGGCGACGCGTTCGTCTCCGGCTTCCTGTACGGCCTGCTGCGCGGCGAGCCGGTGGCCACGTGCGCGCGCCTGGGTACCATCGCGGGCGCCCACGCGTGCGTCTCCGAGGGCACGCACGAGGACCCGATCACCGAGGCCGCGCTGCTGGCCCGCGCGGCTACTGCCTAGTGCATCTGGTGGGCCGCACGACCAGCACGACCCGCCGCTCGGCGTCGCCCACGGGCGCCTCGTAGTCCAGCCCGTAGCGCCTGGCCAGCACGTCGAAGAACACCCCTTCCGGATCGGGGTCGATGCGCTCCACCACGCCGCGCACCTCCAGGTAGCGGTACGGCGCGTCGGGGTCGTTGATCGACAGGGCGACAGAGGGGCGCTCGGCCGCGTTCCTGCCCTTGCGCCGGTCCGTGGTGGTGGTGAAGCGGAGGAACTCCCCGTCCCAGATCGTCCACACCGGCGTCACCTGGGGTGTCCCGTCCGGCATCAACGTCGCCAGGTGGGCGAACAGCGGCCGGGTCAGCAGATCGAGATGGCTGTCTGGAATAACGCTCATGGCCCGGCACACTATCAAAGCTTTGATAGATGTCCATGCTTGTATAGTTTGGCCATGCGCATGCCCGCGGAGGAGCGACTCGGTCTCGACGTGAAGCGGGCCGAGCACCTGCTGATGGCGGCCAAGCACGCCGCCGTGAAGCAGGCCGGCCTGACGGTGCCGCAGTACGCGGCCCTGCTCGTGCTGGCCGACGCGCCGGGCATCTCCAACGCGGCCCTGGCCAGGCAGTGCCTGGTGACCCCGCAGGCCTCCAGCGTCGTGGTCAGGAACCTCATGGAGCGCGGGCTCGTCGAGCGCCGCCCGCACCCCTGGCACCGGCAGATGCTCGAGACCCACCTCACCGAGGAGGGCAGGCGCGCGCTCGAGACGGCGGACGCCGCCGCCGTGGCGATCGAGCGGAAGATCGCCGACGCCTTCACGCCGCGGGAGCGCGACCAGCTCCGCGACCTGCTCGCCCGCTTCGGGCAGGCGCTGTCGCGGCCCGACGCCCCGTCAGATCCGCAATGACGTCGCACGATTTCCTCCCTGTGATGCAAGGTCGCTACGATCGCTCGGCGTGTCCTCTCAGCGCCGTCGTCCCGACTCCCCGCCGCAGGCCGTGTTCGTCGACCAGAGCGGCCGCCGCAGGCGGCTGGTCATGGCAGGGTCCATCGCCGCGAGCACGCTGGCGTTCGTGCTGCTCGCCGTCGTCCTCGGCGGCATGTTCACCGGCACGACGCTGTCGGTGAGCGGCTGGCCGGGTGACGGCTCACCGGCGAAGGGCACGGCTTCGCCCACGCGGTCCAGGAGCGCGTCGCCGTCGGCAACGCCGACCGCGTCACGCACCCCGCCCGTGTTCAGGCCCACACCCGCCTCCAGCGCCACGCGGCAGGCCCCGCCGTCACGCGCACCCCGCGCCACGCCGAGCGCCCGGGCGATTCCACCCGCGGACAGCGCCGAAACCCCCGAGGCGCCCACCCGGGCCCCGAGCGCCGAGCCGGACCCGGTCACCGACCCTCCCGCCACCGCCGAGCCGACCGGCGAGCTGCCGCCGGGTCTGGACGGCAAGACGCCGCCGGGCCACGACCCCGACAGGCCGAAGGGGCCGAAGGGATGACGCTTCCCACCGACCGGAACCCGCCCGCCGACGGCCACCCGCCCGCCCAGGGGCGGCCGCCCGCCGAACGCCGGCCGCTCGCCGCCTGGCAGTCGCTCGACGGACACCGGCCGCCCGCCGTGCCGCAGCCGCCCGCTGCCGGTCCGATCACCGCGCCGCTCCCGCGGACGAAGGCGGCCGACCCACGCGGCCACTGGTTCCTGCTGGCCGTCGGCATGCTGCTGCTCGCCTGCGCGCTGGCGCTGAACGGCTACGTGACCAACGTCGCGGGGGAGACCCAGGCGCCCGCGCCGGCGACCGACGAGTCCACCCCGGAGCTCGACAAGCTGCGCGGGGGCGGACCCGTGCTCAACCTCACGGCCGGAACGGTCGCCAGCGCCGCGCCGGCCGCCAGGAAGGTGGCGCTGACCTTCGACGACGGACCCGATCCCCGGTGGACGCCGCTCGTGCTCGACGTGCTGCGCCGGCACGGCGCCAAGGCGACCTTCTTCACCGTCGGCTCGAAGGTCGCCCAGTACCCGGAGCTGGCGCGGCGGATCGTCGCCGAGGGACACGAGATCGGCAACCACACCTACGCCCACGCCGACCTGACGAACGTGCCGGAATGGCGGCTGCGGCTCGAACTGTCCCTGACGCAGAAGGCGCTGGCCGGGGCGACGGGGCAGCACACCACGCTGGCCCGCCCGCCGTACTCGTCGACCCCCGCCGCCGTCACCCTGCCGCAGTGGCGGAGCCTGCGCGCCGTCGCCGCCGAGGGCTACCTGATCGCGCTGACCGACCTGGACACCAAGGACTGGAGCCGGGTGACGGCGGACAGCATCGCCAAGAGCGCGCTGCCCGCCAGAGGACGCGGCGCGATCGTCATGATGCACGACTCCGGCGGTGACCGGAGCCGGACGGTCCAGGGCCTGGAGACGGCGCTGAAGGAGCTCGACCGCCGGGGATACCGAGCGGTCACCGTGACCGCCGCCCTCGGCATGCCGTCCGCGCACCAACCGGCCGGACCGGTCGAGCGCTTCACCGGCTGGGCGCTCGCCCTGGCGCAGCGCGCCTCCGGCGCCTTCACCGGCGCGCTGGCGTGGGTCCTGGTCGCGGCAGGCGTGCTCACCCTGGCCAGGCTCCTCCTCTTCGCGGTGCTGGCCTGGGTGCACGCGCGCCGCAACCGGGGCGGCAGGCGCCGCAGAGGCCGGGCGCGCTGGGACACGCCGCCGCCGGTGACCGTGATCGTGCCCGCCTACAACGAGGAGGCCGGCATCAGGGCGACCATCATGTCGCTCGTCCGCACCTCCTACGAGGGTCCGCTCGAGGTGATCGTGGTCGACGACGGCTCCACCGACGCCACCGCCGACCTGGCCATGTCGCTCGGCCTGCCCAACGTCAGGGTGCTGCGCCAGTCCAACGGCGGCAAGCCCGCCGCGCTCAACACCGGCATCGCGCACGCCGCCCACGAGGTGCTGGTCATGGTCGACGGTGACACGGTCTTCGAGCCCGACACCATCGGCCATCTGGTGCGCCAGCTCGCCGATCCCGAGGTCGGCGCCGTCAGCGGCAACACCAAGGTCGGCAACCGGCGGGGCATGATCGGGCGCTGGCAGCACATCGAGTACGTCATCGGCTTCAACCTCGACCGACGCGCCTTCGAGCTGCTCGACTGCATGGCGACGGTGCCCGGCGCGATCGGGGCCTTCCGCCGGTCCGCCCTGGTCGCGCTCGGCGGCGTCAGCGTCGACACCCTCGCCGAGGACACCGACCTGACGATGGCGCTGTGCAGGGCGGGCTGGCGGGTGGTCTACGAGGAGAAGGCGCTGGCATGGACCGAGGCGCCGACCTCGCTGGGCCAGCTCTGGAAGCAGCGCTACCGGTGGTGCTACGGCACCCTCCAGGCGATGTGGAAACACCGGCGCGCGGTGATCGAACCAGGCCCGTTCGGGCGCCGCTGCCTGGGCTACCTGACCCTGTTCCAGGTGGTGCTCCCGTTGCTGGCGCCGGTCGTCGACCTCATGGCCCTCTACAACACCGCCGTCGGCGATCCGCTGCCCGTCGTCGCGGTGTGGGCCGCGTTCGTCGTCGTGCAGGCGCTCACCGGCTGGTACGCGTTGCGGCTGGACGGCGAGCGGGCCTCCGCCCTGTGGGTGCTGCCCCTGCAGCAGTTCGTCTACCGGCAGCTGATGTACCTCGTGGTGATCCAGTCGGTGGCCACCGCGATCCTCGGGGTACGGCTGCGCTGGCACACGGTGCGCCGGCAGGGCACCTTCGGCGAGACGCTTCCGCAACAGGCCGGCTGACTGACCGGCGCCCCGGCCGAGCGGCACCCCGGCCCCGCCTTGAGCCGTCGCGCGGCTCACCGGGGGCGCCCCTGCTCCGCCTTGAGCTGTCGCGCGGCTCGGCTGAGCGGCAGTTTGACGCCGCAGGTCAGTCGAGCGGCACTCTGACGCCGCGGCTCAGCCCCGAGTCGTGCAGCTCGACCTCGGCCGGGTCGGCCGCCTTCGGCAGCTCGAACACCAGCCCGCCGGTGAACGACTCGCCAGGCCCGATCCTGATCGGCTGGATCTGCTCGCCCGCCTTGTCCAGCAGCGTGGTCGCGCCGTGCGAGACGGCGTCGTCGTCGAGCAGCTTCTGCTGGCCGGGGTAGAGCACCCGGCCCTCCTGGCCGATGTTGCTCACCTTCAGCGTGACCTTGCACCGCCGAACCGCCGCCGACCTGGCCGCCTTCGCGCACGTGTGGCCGGCCACGGTGAAGCGCAGCTTGCCGTCCTGCACCGGCCCCTCCGCCCCGATGGCGGGCGGCTTGAAGATCCACGCGATGAGCGCGATCAGCAGCAGCGCCAGCCCCACGACGACGGCCGCCGCCACCAGGCAACCGGTGAGCACTCCGCCCCTGCGCGCCTGCGGGCGCGGCAGCGGCCCCTGCCCCGTCGTGTGGTACGGCGGGCGCGGCCCCTGTCCCGTGCCGTGGTAGGCCGCCAGGGAGCCGGGCCCGGTCGTCTCGGCGGGATTGGCGCCGTGCGGGATCGGGCCGCGCCGCGTCGGCGGGATGGTCGTCTCCGCCGGCGGCACCGGCGGCACCGGCGACCCGGCTCGCCGATGGTCGACGGGCGGCCCGGACCGGCGGTCATCGACAGGTGGCCCAGGCGGCCCGGGCGGACCAGGTGGCCCGGACCGGCGGTCATCGACGGGCGGCCCAGGTGGCCCGGGCGGCCCGGGCCGGCGGTCATCGAGAGGTGGCCCGGACGGACCAGGCGGACCGGGCGGCACCGGTGCTCCGGGTCGCCGGTCGTCGACGGGCGGCCCCGGCGGACGGAGCCGCGGATCGTCGCCCTGCGGCGCGGGCGGCCGCGGCTGCCGTTCCGGACCGGCCGGGTGCGGAGCGCGGGCGTGCGGGCCTTGCGGAGACCTGCCGCCCGGTGGCACGCCCGCCCCGGGCGGGGGCGCCCAGCCGGGCGGCGGCTGGTGCACGCCGACATCGGCCGGGTTCCACGAGTTCGTCAGGTGCCGGGTGGCGGCCAGTTGCGCCCCCGCCACGTCGGGCGCCCCCACCAGCTCCAGCAGCAGGTCCCTGGCCTGCGGACGGCGCGCCGGATCGGGGTGGATGGCGGCGGCCACCAGCCGGTCGAGCGGCGCGGGCAGCCCCCGCAGGTCGGGGGGAGCGGTGCGGGCACGCGCCGCCATCACGTAGGCGTCGCCCGAGCCGAACGGGTGCCCGCCCAGACCCGCGTAGGCGATCAGCGAGCCCCAGGCGAACACGTCGGCCGCCGGGCTGGTGCGGCCCTCGAAGACCTGCTCGGGGGCGATCCACCCGGGTGTGCCCATGACCAGGCCGACGTTGGTGTGCCGGGAACCCATCTGGGTGGAACGCGCCAGACCGAAGTCGATCACCCGGGGACCGGCGAGCGTCAGCATCACGTTGGCGGGCTTGAGATCGCGGTGGACGAGACCGGCGGCGTGGATCGCGGTGAGCGCCGCGGCGACGCCGACCGCCGCCGAGTGCAGCACCGACGGCGACAGCGCCCCGTGCTGGATGAGATGGTCCTCCAGCGAGACGCCGTCGATGTACTCGGTGACGAGATAGAGCAGCCCGTCGTCGTCGCCGTGGTCGAGCACGCGCGCCGTGCAGAAGGAGGCCACGCGCCTGGCGTTGGACACCTCTTCGTGGAAGCGCGCCCGGTAGACGGGGTCGGCGGCGAAGTCGCGCCTGATCGCCTTGACCGCGACCTTGGCCCCGTCGGGCGCCTGCGCGAAGTAGACCGTGCCCATGCCGCCCGAGCCCAGGCGGCTCTCGAGCCGGTAGGGCCCGATCGAGACCGGGTCGTCAGAGGTCAGCGGCGATCCCACCGTCGCTGCCCCCTCGCCTTCGTGCTCCCGTCCCAACCGACCGTCCTTCGCCCGGCATGACCGTATTCACCCGGAACTCTAACCGAGAACGGCCTGCGAGGGGCTCGACTGCGCCTCAGCCGTCTCGTCGGCGGGCCGCCGGCCGCCCATCCCCCAGCCCTCCACCTGGAAGTGCGCGGTCTGCGACCCGGGCTCGACCGCCTGGCCGCAGGACGCGCACGTCACCACCGCCTCGAGCGGCGCGCCGCACGCGTGGTCGAAGACCACCGGCGGCGTGCCGGTGAGGTGCCTGTCGCCCCACTGGCGCAGCAGGTGCAGCACGCCCTGCAGTTCGAGGCCCGCGGCCGTGGGCCGGTACTCGTGCCTGAGCGGCCGCCGGCTGTAGGCGACCTTCTCCAGCACGCCGGCCTCGACCAGCCTGCGCAGCCTGGCCGCCAGGATGTCGCGGGGCGCCCCGATGTTGCGCACCATCGCCTCGAAGCGGCGCACCCCGAAGAACACCTCTCGCAGCACCAGCAGGGAGTACTTCTCGCCCACGACGGCGAGTGCGTCCGCGATCGAGCAGGGGCGGGCTTCGGCCATGACCTCAGCCTACTGCGTTGGATATCCGGACCGACCTGGCTTTCCCTCCGCAGGGGGAGCGCGCCGCCTCTGGGGAGGGAGGCGGGGCGGGCCTCTCCCTCGACACCCTGGGCGCATGAACGTGTTGATGGTGTGGGCCTGCGTGTACGCGGCCGTCCAGGTGGGCTGGGTCGTGACGGGAACATCGGTGGGGTGGGTGGGGCCGCTGAGCTCTTCGCCCGCGCTCCAGCTGGCGGCGGCGGGTCTGGCCGTCGCCGCGGCCTGGGCGGGACGAGTGGCACGGGTGGCCGGGATAGCGGGGGTGGCCGGGCGCGGCGGCGTGGTGGTGGCGGCGACGCTGTGGGTGGCCGTCGCCGTCTTCGCGGCGGGCACGGCGGGCGCGCCGATGATCTTCGTCACGTTGATGTCGTTCGCCGGGGTGGACAGCGTGCCCGGCCTGGTGCAGGTGGCGCTGCACGCGGTGGGCGTCGTCCTGCTGCTCGGGGCGGCGGTGCCGGCCACGAGGCGGCTGCGCGGGCGCTGCCCGAGGTGCGGCGGCCGCCACGCGGGCGAGGGGCGGCCGACCCGCCCCGAGCCGACACGCGCGTCCACGCGGACGCGCGTGACGGTCTACGCGCTGACGTGCGGGCTGCTGCCGTGGGCGGGGGTCAAGACGATCTGGCTGCTGGGCGGCGACGCGCTCGGCGTGTCCGGCGCGGCCTGGCAGCGGCTGATGGCGGTGCAGGGCGAGGGCCTGGCGGCGGCTCTGGCGTCGGTGGGCGTCGACCTCACCGTGGTGGCCGCGCTGCTCGGCGTCCTGCTGCTGACCGGCCTGATGTACCGGTGGGGCCAGGTGTTCCCGCGCTGGACGCTGCCGCTGGCCGGACGGCGGGTGCCGCGCCTGCTGCCGCTGATCCCCGCGTGGCTGACCGCCGGCACCCTGACGGTGTACGGCGTGCTGCTCCTGGCCTACACCGCGCTCGCCGTGGCCGGCGTCGTGCCCGGGATGCGGGCCACCCCGCCCTTCAGCGTCGCGGGCATCACCTGGATGACGCTGTTCGGCGGTCTGGCCTTCGCCGGCCTCGGCATCGGCCTCGTCGTGGCCGCCCTGTCCTACCAGAGCCGCTCACGCCCGTTCTGCGTGCCGGCCGAGATCTGATCGGGTACGCCGGACACCGCCGGACACCGCCGCCGCCCCGGGGACGGCCTCCCGCTCACCGAGGTGAGCCGGAGCGACGCGGCCGTCACCCCTTCTCCATGAGCGTGAACGCCCCCCTGGCCAGCGCGACCAGCTCGGACCCCACGTTGCCCTCGTCGAGCGGCGCGGCGGGGTCGGAGGCCATGGCCGTGACGAAGAACGTCCGTCCGTCCCTGGTCCTGGCCGAGAAGCCGAGGTCGAGGAGTCCCGACTCCGATCCACCCTTGAACCACACCGACCGCCACGTCTTCGGGTCGAGGCCGAGCCCGGCGTCGTTCTGGGTCATGACCTCCTCGACCCGCCGGTCCTTCAACCCGCGCAGCCTGGCGTGGGCGGCGCAGACGTCGGCGGGCGAGCCGAACCACTCGATGGTGTCCAGCTCGCGCGGCTGGAGCCAGGCCTTGACGGCGCTGAGCGGCACCTTGGCGACCACCTCGGCCAGGTACTTCTCGCGCTGCTTCGTCCCGAGCGACAGGTACCGCCTGGCATGGGCGGGATAGTCGGCGCCCTTCAGCACGAACATCTCGCGCGTGGTGAGGAAGGGGACGTCGCGCGACCGGGTGGTCTCGACCGCCTTCCTGCCCACCCGGTGGATGAGCAGGTCGGCGGCGGTGTTGTCGCTGATGGCGATCATCAGCTTGGCCGCCTCCAGCACCGAGACCTCGCTGTTGTCCGGCCGGGTCTGCAGCTCGCCGCTCGGCAGGCTCTTCAGCTCGGGCCGGATGACGAGCGTGCTGTTCCAGTCGGGGATCTTCCTGGCGACGGCCTGCAGGACGTACAGCTTGAACATCGAGCCGAGCGGCCGGGCCGTACGGGGGGCGAGGCCGCGCACCGGGCGGCAGGAGCCGTCCCTGGTGATCTCGGCGGCCATGAACCCCATCCTGGCCGCCGCCTTGCGGGCGCGCCGGTCGATCTCCTTCCAGCTCGCCGGGGTCGGTTTCGGCGTGATGGGGTTCATCAGGCGCGCCATGGCGATCCTGCCGGACGCGTCGACCGACAGCTCCATCCACTGCTTCCTGCCTCCCGCCGTCACCTCCGCGAGGATCGCGGCCGGCTCGGCCTGGAGAATCCTGTCCAGACGCAGGTCCCCGATGGTGGCGAAGTACTCGTTGAGCTGGGCGGGCGGCAGCAGGCGCAGCATCTCCTCGGTGAAGTGCTCGGTGAGCTGGTCTTCCGGGATCGGCGCGTCCGGCACGGCCGCGAGCAGCCAGCGCAGCTGCCTGCCCGCCGGGGTGTCGGGGATGGGGACGTCGAGCCCGGCCACAGCCCCGGAAGCGGGCACGGCGGCGCGCACGGGGACGGCGGCGGCCGGCACGGCGGTGGCGGCGCCCGCCGCCAGGAGGAGTGACGAGGTGGTCAGTGCGACGGCGACGGTTCTCATGCCGTCCAGCCAACCGATCGGGGCGGTGGAAACCCACCAGGCCCGCCTCACCATCAGGTGTGCGGACAACCTCATAGACGCCGCCGGGCCGGCTGGTGACGATGGGTGCCTATGCGTTCGAGGCTGACTGCCGGGCTCCTCGCGGCGATCGCGGCCGCGGGGATCATCACGGGCAGCTTGGTGGAGACGGGGTTGCCGGTTCCGCTCTCCCAATGGCTCTTCATCGCCATCGCCCTGCCCTTCCCGGCGCTGGGCTGGCTGCTGGCCGTCCGGCGGCCCCTCGTCCCGTACGGCTGGCTGCTGCTGACCACGGCGGTGTGCCTGGGCCTCGGCGCCCTCGCCGCCGGCGCCGCGTTCGGACTGGCGCCCGCGATGGGCTGGGCCGCCGTGCCAGGCGCGATGCTGTTCGCCGTCTACTACGGGCTCAACTCGATCTTCATTCCGCTGCTGTTCCCCGAGGGGCGGCCGCCGTCCAGGCGCTGGCGGCCGGTCGCCTGGCTGGGGGCCGCCGCGATCGCCGTCCACGCGGGCGGCCTCGCGCTCCTCGGCCCCCTGCCGTGGCGGGAGGACGCGCCGCCCCCTGTCGCCGCGGCCATGACGGCACTCGGGCAGTCGGTCGCGTGGCTGGTCGCCCTGATCGTGCTGGTGGGGCTGGTCGTGCGCTGGCGGCGCAGCGGGCAGGCCGAACGCGGGCAGTACGCCTGGATGGTCGCCGGCGCCTCGGCCAACCTGGCGGCCTTCGTCGCGCTCACCGTCTTCCTGATCGGCGGGCACATCGGATGGGGCGTCGCAGGGCTGGCCGTCGGCATCGGCTCGCTGCCCGCGGCGGTGGCCGTCGCCATCGCCCGGCACCGGCTTCTCGACATCAGGATCGGCATCCGCGGCTCCCGGCTGCTCCTGGTCTTCGACATGCGGCCCACGGTCGGCGAGGTGCTGTCCAGCCTCGGCTCCGCCCTCGACGACAGCCCCGAACCGGTGGAGCTGCTCGGCAGGCTGGCCGCGGCCGTGCGCACGGCGCTGAACACCACCTGGGCGGCGGTACGGCTGGCCGACGGCACCCGCGTCGTGGCCGGGAACGAGGAAGACCCGGCGGCCCTGGTCGTCCCCGTCAGGGGCGGGCTCGGGCAGCTGGAGTGCGGCCCGCGCGACCATGGCGGGCTCACCGCGGAGGACCGCCGCCTCGTCGAGGCGCTCGCCGTCCCGGCGGGCCTCGCCATCCAGAGCGAACGGCTGGCCGCGCGCCTGGTCAACGCCCAGGAGGCCGAACGGCGGCGCATCGAGCGCAACATCCACGACGGTGTCCAGCAGCAGCTCGTCGCCCTCATCGCGGGCCTGGAGCTGGCCAGGGCCACCGGCGGCGGTCCGCAGCTGCTCGCCGAGCTGCGCGAGCAGGCCCGCCAGACGCTCGCCGACCTGCGCGAGCTGGCCGCCGGCATCCACCCGTCCGCGCTCGGCCAGGGCGGTCTCGTCGAGGCCGTCGAGGAGCGCTGCGCCAGGCTGCCCGTGCCCACCAAGGTGAGCGCCGGTGAGGGCATGCGCGCGGCCCGCTTCCCCGACGAGGTCGAGGGCGCGATGTACTTCACCGTCAGCGAGGCGGTGGCCAACGCGCTCAAGCACGCCCGTGCCACGAGGATAGAGGTGCGGCTGGCCCGCGAGGACGGCCGCCTGCACGCCACCGTCGCCGACGACGGCGGCGGTTTCGACCCGGAGGCGACGGCCAGGAGGGGCCTGGCCACCCTGTCGGACCGGCTCGACGCCCTCGGCGGCAGGCTCGAGGTCACCAGCGAGAAGGGGAAGGGGACGCGCATGGCGGCGTGGGTGCCGGTCGATGGCTGACCCGATCAGGACAGTCGTGGCCGACGACCACTACCTGGTGCGGGAGGGCACCAGGCGGCTGCTGGAGCTGTCGGGCGAGGTCGTCGTCGTGGGCGCCGTCGGCACCGCCGGCGAGCTGGTCGACGCGGTCCGCCGGCTCGGCCCCGACGTGGTCGTGACCGACATCAGGATGCCGGGCGGCGACTGGCGGGAGGGCCTGGAGGGCATCGACGCCGCCCACCGTGTCCACGCCGACCACCCGGGCCTCGGCGTGGTGGTGCTGTCGCAGTACTCCGACGCGCTGTTCGCCTTCGAGCTGTTCAAGCACGGCACCGAGGGGTTCGCCTACCTGCTGAAGGACCGGGTGGGCGACCTGGAGGAGCTGCTCGGCGCGATCAGGGCCGTGGCCGCGGGCGGCTCGGTCATCGACCCCAAGGTGGTGGAGGGGCTGCTGGCCCGCAGGGACGTGCGGCAGGGGCAGGAGGAGCTGACGCCGCGCGAGCGCGACGTGCTGCGCGAGATGGCCCGCGGGCGGTCGAACGGCGGCATCGCGCGCGCACTGCACCTGTCGATCTCGTCGGTGGAGAAGAACGTCAACGCCATCTTCACCAAGCTGGGGCTGGAGAACAGCGCCGACGTCCACCGCCGTGTCGCCGCCGTTCTCGCCTACCTCGGCCCCTGACCTGCTACTTCTTCAGCGCCGGTTGGGAGAAGGTCTCGGGGATGTCGAGCGAGCTCCACCGCGCCACCGGCCACATGATCACGAAGGCTCTGCCCAGCACGTTGTCCACCGAGATCGTGCCGCCGCCGGGGTCGCCGATGTGGCCCCGCGAGTCGTAGGAGACGGACCTGTGGTCGCCCATGACCCAGAGCCTGCCCTCCGGCACCGTGACCTTGAACTCCTTCTCCGACGGCGCGTCACCCGGATACAGGTAGCTCGACTCGTCGAGCGGCACCCCGTTGACCGTGACGCGTCCCTTGGAGTCGCAGCACTCGACCGTGTCGCCCTCGACGCCGATGACGCGCTTGATGTAGTCCTTCTCGCCCGGCACCAGCCCGAACAGCTCGCCCACCCAGTGCAGCGCGCCGGTCACCGGGTTGCTCGGCTCCTCGGTCACCACCTCGGGATCCCAGGAGTCCTCGCCGTTGAAGACGATGACGTCTCCGCGTTCGATCTCGCGCGTGTGGTAGACGAGCTTGTTCACCAGCACTCTGTCGTTGATCAGCAGGGTGTTCTCCATCGACTCCGAGGGGATGTAGAACGGCTGCACGATGAAGGTCTTGATGAGCAAGGCGAGGCCGAGCGCCACAACGATGAGGATCGGCAACTCCTTCCATGAGGAGCCCTTCTTCTTGCTCTTGCCGTCATCGGCGCGGCGTTGCGCGTCTTTGGCCGTCACGTCCACCTCGTCCCCCCCGAAAGGCGCCTTCGGCGCCGCGGTTGCTGGCTCCATCCTCACTGATGGGACAGCTCAGCTTCCTGATCTCTCGCCCAACAGTCAATTCGTATCCTCTCGCGTCCCGCGTCAAGCGGACATACAGGCCGCTGAATCATGAGCCAATGCTCAGGGACCGGAGAAAAGGCATGGGAAAGGCCCGTGGGCGCGGGTTCGCCCCCACGGGCCCGTTCCATGAGCTCGGCGCCGGGTCACGGCTCACCCATGGCCGCGGCGGGCGAGGGAGGTTGTCCCGCCGGCGAGTCTGCGGTTGTCCGCTCTGCGGTTGTCGGCTCGGTGGCCGTCGGCTGGGAGGCTGACGGGTCCGCGCTCGGCCGCGCCGTTCAGCGCAGCGCCGCCGCCTCGGCGGCGAGCTTCTCCACGCGCCCCCAGTCGCCGGCGGCCAGCGCGTCGGCCGGGGTGAGCCAGGTGCCCCCGACGCAGCCGACGTTCGGCAGCGCCAGGTAGTCGCGGGCGGTCTGCGGCCTGATCCCGCCCGTCGGGCAGAACCTGACGTCGGGCAGCGGCCCGGCCAGCGACTTCAGGTACGGCAGGCCGCCCGCGGCCTCGGCAGGGAAGAACTTGAGCTCCCGGATCCCGCGCTCGGCCAGCGCCATCGCCTCCGAAGCGGTCGCCGCGCCCGGCAGGAAGGGTATCCCGGCGGCGCCGAGGGCGTCCACCAGCGCCGGCGTCGTGCCGGGCGAGACCAGGAACTTCGCGCCTGCCTCCACCGAGGCCGTGACGTCGGCGGGCGTCCTGACCGTGCCGGCGCCGATCACCGCGTCGGGGACCTCGGCCGCGATGCGCGCGATCGCCTCGAGGGCGGCGGCCGTGCGCAGCGTCACCTCGATGACCGGCAGCCCGCCCGCCACCAGGGCACGCGCCATCGGCACGGCGGTCTCCGCGTCGTCGACGACGACGACGGGGATCACGGGGGCCAGGTCGAGCAGACTCATGGGACGAGCTCCTTCAGCGATTGCTGCGCCAGCCAGGCGGCGGCGCCGACGAGCGCCGGCTGCGGCGCGACGATCAGGGTGGTGGCGATGGCGGACAGGTAGTCGACCAGGTGCGGCGTGGCCTCGAACCGGCGGCGGAAGTCGCTGGCGCGAACCCTGTCCACGATACGGGGCAGCACGCCGCCGCCGAGGTAGACCCCGCCCCTCGCGCCGAGCGTGAGAGCGACGTTTCCGGCGAAGCTGCCCAGCATCCCGCAGAACACCTCGACGGTCTCCGCGCACAGCGAGTCGTCGAGGCGGGCGACGATGTCGGAGGCGCCCAGGCGGGGGGCCCGCACGCCGTTCACCACGGCGAGCGCGCCGTGCAGGCGGGTCAGGCCGGGGCCCGACAGCAGGTGCTCGGCCACCACGTGCGCCATGCCGCTCGCGCGCAGCACGCGGACGATCTCCAGCTCGCGGTCGTCGAGGATGGGCACGGTGACGTGGCCGCCCTCGCCGGGGACCGGCACCCAGCCGCGATCGGCGGGCACCAGCCCGGCCACGCCGAGCCCGGTGCCGGGGCCGAGGACGGCCTTGACGCCGTCCGCCGGCGCCGGGACGCCCAGCGAGGCCAGGTCGTCGCCGGCCAGATGCGGCAGCGACACCGCCAGCGCCTCGAAGTCGTTCAGCAGCGTGGCGTACGGCAGGCCGAGGTCGCGCACCGAGCCCGCCCATGGCAGGTTGGTCAGGCGGTAGGTGTCACCGTCGATCGGGCCCGCCACCGCCAGGCACGCGGCTCCCGGCCGCACTCCGCCCGCGTGGTCGGCGAGGTATGCGGCTACGGCGTCGGGAAGCGTGGCATGGTCGGCCCCGGCCAGCACGGCGACCTCGGTGGGCGCGCCGCCGTGCTCGGTGACCAGGCCGAACCTGGCGTTGGTCCCGCCGATGTCGGCGACCAGCCAGGGCAGCTCGAACGTGCTCACCCGGCGCTCCCGGGCACGGCCGGGCCCGGCGGCGAGCACGCCGGTCGGGCGCCGGGCGGCCGGTGCGTGGTGGCGCCGATCACTGGGCGACCTCCGTGTGGGCGAACCCGGCGGGCGCCGCGAAGCCGATGCCGGGCCCGTGCGTGGCCGACTCGGCCCCGTTGACGCCGAAGAGGCCGGCCCCGTGCTCGGCGTGCCCCGTCATCCGGCGGAACGCCGAGAACAGCTCGCGCCCCGTGCCGACCCACTCGGCGTCGCTGAGCGCCCGCCCCTCCGGCGTGCGCCCCGACAGGTCGGCCAGCACGTCGAGGGTCCCGGCCGCCGAGTCGAGCCTGATCAGGTCACCGTCGCGGACCAGCGCGATGGGCCCGCCGTCGGCCGCCTCGGGCGACAGGTGGATCGCCGCCGGCACCTTGCCCGACGCGCCCGACATCCGGCCGTCGGTCACGATCGCCACCCGCTGCCCGCGGTCGAGCAGCACGGCCAGCGGCGGGGTCAGCTTGTGCAGCTCGGGCATGCCGTTCGCGCTCGGCCCCTGGTAGCGGATGACCGCCACGAAGTCCTGCCCGTCCAGTTCGCCCGCCTCGAAGGCGCGCAGCAGCTGCAGCTGGTCGTCGAAGACGCGCGCGGGCGCCTCGATCACCAGGTGCTCGGGCTTGACCGAGGAGACCTTGCTGACCGCGCAGCCCAGGTTGCCGTCGAGCATGTGGATGCCGCCGTCGGCCGAGAACGGCGCGGAGACGGGCCGCAGCACGTCGAGGTCGGCGCTGCCGGCGGTGACCTCCTCCCAGACCAGCGCGTCCTCCTTGAGGGCGGGAGCCGACCGGTAGTGGTCCAGGCCCCTGCCCGCGATCGTCAGCACGTCACCGTGCAGCAGGCCGTTGTCCAGCAGGTCGCCGATCAGGACCTGCATGCCGCCCGCGTCGCGGAAGTGGTTCACGTCGGCCTGGCCGTTGGGGTACATCTTGGTCAGCGAGGGCACGACCTTGGACAGCGCGGCCAGGTCGTCCCAGGTCAGCACGATGCCCGCGGCGGCCGCGATGGCGACCAGGTGCAGCGTGTGGTTGGTCGAGCCGCCGGTGGCCAGCAGCGCGACGCAGGCGTTGACGATCGCCTTCTCGTCGACGACCTCGCCCACGGGGGTGTACTCGGGGCCGTGGGCGGTGATCTCGACCGCCCGCGCGCCGGCCGCCTCGGTGAGGGCGTGCCGCAGCGGGGTGTGCGGGTTGACGAAGGTCGAGCCCGGCAGGTGCAGGCCCATGACCTCGACCATCACCTGGTTGGAGTTCGCGGTGCCGTAGAAGGTGCAGGTGCCGGGGGAGTGGTAGGACTTCGACTCCGCGTCCAGCAGCTCGTCCCTGCCGACCTTGCCCTCGGCGAACAGCTGGCGGGTGCGCGCCTTGACCTTGTTCGGCAGCCCCGATGTCATCGGCCCGGCGGGCACGAAGACGGCGGGCAGGTGGCCGAAGTGCAGGGCGCCGATCAGCAGGCCGGGCACGATCTTGTCGCAGACGCCCAGCATGAGGGAGGCGTCGAACATGTCGTGCGACAGCGCGATCGCCGTCGCCATCGCGATCACGTCGCGGCTGTAGAGGGACAGCTCCATGCCGGCGCGGCCCTGGGTGATGCCGTCGCACATGGCCGGCACGCCGCCGGCCACCTGCGCGACGCCGCCTGCCCTGCGCACGGCGGTCTTCAGCTCACCGGGGTAGGTCTCGTACGGCTGGTGCGCGCTCAGCATGTCGTTGTAGCTGGTCACGATCGCCACGCCGGGCTTGGCCGCCCCCCTCAGCAGGGGCTTGTCCTCCGGACCCGCGGCGGCGAAGCCGTGGGCCAGGTTCGCGCACCCGAGGTGGGCGCGGGCCGGCCCGCGCGAGCGGGCCAGCTCGCCCTCGCGCCTGACGCGCTCCAGATAGACGGTACGGCTGGCGAGGGAGCGCGCGGCCACCCGCTCGGTCACCTGCTGGATGATCGGATTCACTACTACGCCTCCTCTTCGTGCCAGGCCCGGCCACTGCGGCCGAGCAGTTCGTGCGCGCCGGCCGGGCCGGTCGTCCCCGCGGGATAGGGCTCGGGCAGCTCGGCCGACGACTCCCACGCCGCGAGGATCGGGTCGATCCAGCGCCAGGCGGCCTCGACCTCGTCGCGCCGCATGAACAACGTCGGGTTGCCGGCGAGCACGTCGGACAGCAGCCGCTCGTAGGCCTCGGGCACCCGGGCGGTGAACGTCTTGCCGAAGCTGAGCGACAGCGGCACCGGCTTCAGCAGGGTCTCGCCCGCGCCCGGCTCCTTGGCCATGATGTGCAGCTCGATGCCCTCCTCGGGCTGCAGCCGCAGCACCAGGCGGTTGGGCGTGCCGCCGGGGAAGATCGAGTGCGGCACGTCCTTGAACTGGATGACGATCTCCGAGCGCCGGTACGGCATGCGCTTGCCGGTGCGCAGGTAGAACGGCACGCCCGCCCACCGCCAGTTCTTGACCTCGGCCCGGATCGCGGTGAACGTCTCGACCCTGCGCGAGGCCTCGGTCGGCGGCGTGGAGGCGGGCTCGTCGAGGTAGGACGGCATGTCGCCGGTGCCGGTGTACTGGCCGCGCACGGTGAAACGGTCCACCTCGGTGCCGACGATGGGCCGCAGCGACTGCAGCACCTTGACCTTCTCGTCGCGGATCGCCTCGCGGTCGTTGCGGGCCGGCGGCTCCATGGCGACCAGGGTGAGCAGCTGCAGCAGGTGGTTCTGCACCATGTCGCGCAGCGCGCCCGCGTGGTCGTAGTAGCCCCGGCGGCCCGGGGTGCCGACGGTCTCGGCGGCGGTGATCTGCACGTGGTCGATCCAGAGGGAGTTCCAGATCGGCTCGAGGAAGGCGTTGGCGAAGCGCAGGACCAGCAGGTTCTGCACCGTCTCCTTGCCGAGGTAGTGGTCGATGCGGAAGACCTGCTGCTCGTCGAAGATCTCGCCGACCTCGTCGTTGATGCGCTGGGCGCTCACCAGGTCGCGTCCGAGCGGCTTCTCCAGCACCACGCGCGAGCGGGGCGTGACCAGCCCCGCCTGCTGCAGCTCGCGGCAGAAGGGGCCGAACGTCATGGGCGGGCTGGCCAGGTAGAAGACCCGGTCCCTGTCCTCGTGCCCGGCCAGCATCTTCACCAGGTCGGACCAGCCGCTGCCGTCGTCACCGCCCACGTCGACCGACACGTGGTACAGGCGGCCGAGGAAACGCTGCCACGCCTCCGCGTCGTCCGGTACGGCCGAGCGCACCTCGGCGTCGACCTTGCCGCGGAAGTCGGCGTCCGTCAGCCCGCCGCGCGACATCGCGATGACGCGCGTCTCGGGGGCGAGCCTGCCTTCCAGGTCGGAGTGGAACAACGCGGGCAGCAGCTTGCGCATCGACAGGTCGCCGGTGCCGCCGAAGACGACCAGATCGGCGATGTGACAGGTGGGGGAGAGCACGGCTGGGACTCCGGTGATCAACCAAGCAAGGACAGAACGGACACTAGCCAGAGTTCGGGGAGGACACAAGCGGGCTTTTGCTATTTGAGATGAGAAAGTCTGGAGTTTTCATTACGTAACCGGCTGTGATTCACTTAGCCGATGCCCAGACGTACCGCAGCCTCGCTCGCCACCAGCGGGGAGGTCCTCGACCTCATCCGCACGGGTGAGGCCGTCACGCGCGCGGACCTCGGACGGGTGACCGGCCTGTCCCGGCCGGCGGTGTCGCTGCGGGTCGGCGAGCTGCTGGAACGCGGCCTGGTCGTCGAGCGGACCGACGCGCCGTCGACGGGCGGACGCCCTCCGGTGCGGCTGGAGTTCAACGCCTCGGGCGGTGTGGTGCTGGTCGCCGCGCTCGGCGCGAGCCGTACCAGGGTGGCCGTGTGCGACCTGGCGGGCCGCGAGCTGGCGGGCCGCGAGTTCGTCATCGACGTGGAGCAGGGGCCGGACGTGGTGCTGCCGCTGCTCATGGACACCTGGGACGAACTGCTCGACGGCACCGCCCGCGACCGGGTCAAGGGCGTGGGGATGGGCGTGCCCGCGACCGTCGAGTTCGCCGCGGGCCGGACGGAGTCGGCCAGGGTGATGGCCAGCTGGACGGGCGTGGTGATCCCGCCGCTGATCCACGAGCGCTTCCCCGTCCCGGTCTTCGTCGACAACGACGTCAACGTCCTGGCCATCGGCGAGCACCGCGGCGCCTACGCCGAGGAGACCGGCGACCTGGTGTTCGTGAAGATCTCCACCAGGATCGGCGCGGGCGTGATCGCGGGCGGCGAGATCCTGCGCGGCGCGCTCGGCGCGGCCGGCGAGATCGGGCACATCCCCGTGCGCGACGGCGGCGGCGTGCTGTGCAGGTGCGGCAACGTCGACTGCGTCGACTCGGTGGCCAGCGGCACCGCGCTGCTGCGCGAGCTGCGCGCGGCCGGCCGCGACGTGAAGACCATCGCGGACGTGACCGCGCTGGTGCGCGCGGGCGACGCCGAGACGATGGCGATCGTGCGCGCGGCGGGCCGCCGGATCGGCGAGGTGATCGCCGGGGCGGTCAACATCCTCAACCCCGCCGTGGTCGTCCTCGGCGGGGACGTGGCCGAGGCGTTCGGGCCGCTCGTCTCGAGCATCCGCGAGGTGGTCTACCGGCGTTCGACCGCGCTGGCCACCCGCAGGCTGCGGATCGAGACCAGCCGGATGGGCGCGGCCGCCGGCATCACCGGGTGCGCGGTGATGGTGCTCGACCACGTCCTGTCACCGGACGCCGTGGACGAGACCCTGACCCAGCGCCACCAGCGCTGACCGGGCGCCCGGGAGGCGCAGGGGCTCAGGGGCTCAGGAACCGTCGCTCCGCTCACCGCCTGGCTCGGCGACGTCCTTGAGCTCCGTGCCCTGCTGCAGGCGCTTCTTCGGCTTCTTCGGCGGCTTCCTGGTACGGCGCGGCGGCTCGGGCGTGGTCGAGGTGGCCTCGATCAGCCCCGGCGCGGGCGGCCTGGCCGCCGCCGGCATCTCGGGATCCTCGCTGGGCGTGTCGGGAGCGACCAGGCCAGGGCTACGCTGCGGCTCGGCCCTGACGGGCGTCGGCTCGGCGGAGGCGGAGGAGCGGCTCGGGTGGGTCGCGATCGGCTCGGGCGCCTCCTGGCGGGCGAAGGGACGTTCGCTCGCGCGCGGGGTGCTGCTCGCCGCGTGCGTCTGCGTCGTGCGCTCGGCGGGGGTGGGCGGCTCGACCTCCCCCCTGGCTCCCCACGGCCCCGGCGACGGCAGGGACCCGCCGATGAGGATCGCCGAGAACGCCAGCATCGCCGTGCCGGCCAGAGCCGCGATGGTCATCATGGCGCGCTCGCGCCGCCCGGTATCGCTCACCTGATGCATGGTAGGTGAGGCGTCGAGCGGATGGATCAAGCACGCCCGCCGGTCCCGTCTCAGCAGGTGCAGAGAATGGCCCGGAGCGCCGTCTCCAGGCACAGCCCCGATCCGGCGGGCACCGGCCAGGGGAAGCGCACCAACGCGGGGTCGTCGTCGCCGATCCTGACCGTCGCGCCGTACCTGTCGAGCTCCCACAGCCAGGCCTGCTCGGCGGGCAGCCCGAGCAGGCGCTCGACGCCCGCGGCCAGCTGTGACCGGTGCGAGCCGTTGACGTGCGCGAGCACCCGTTCGGCCACCTCGGCCAGCGGGTCGGGCGCCGCGTCCAGGTACTCGTCGGCGTCCAGCACCCCGGACTGCTCGCCCGTCAGGTAGACCACCTGGCCGACGTCGAGCCGCAGCAGGCGGGGCGCGTCCGGCGCGCCGTACCGCTCCAGCGCCTCGAACAGCCCCTCGTCGGCCGCGTGCGCCGAGATCGCCACCGCCGCCTCCCTGGCCTCGTCCTCGGGCACGGCCTCGGCCCAGCCCTGCACCTCGATCAGCCCGCGGGGGTGCTCCACCTCGCCCAGCAGCCGCGTCGCCGACAGGTTCACCGAGACGACCGCGTCGCCCCGCAGCCCGTGCAGCGGCTCGCCCGGGCGGACGAGCAGGACGGGACGGCCGCGCGAGTCGACGGCGCCGCTCACCGGGCACCGCGTGCCGTCGACGATCAGCTGCGCCGCGCGCGATGAGGCGGCCAGGGTGCGGACGAGCTCGGGCAGCGGAGGGGCGGCCAGGGGCATTGGCGTCTCCTTGAGGTCGACAACGAATATAGGTTAGGCTTCCCTTAGTAAGGATTACCTAATCACATTGAGGTGAACGTGCGCTACACCGGCCCCAAGGTGCGACTGTCCCGACGCGCGGGCGTCCCGCTGACCAGGAAAGCCGTCCGCTACTTCGAGCAGCGCCCCTATCCGCCGGGCGAGCACGGCCGCAAGACCAACCGCCGCACCACCGGCGACTACGGGCTGCGGCTGATGGAGAAGCAGAAGCTGCGCTGGTACTACGACGTGTCCGAGCGCCAGCTGCGCCGCTACTGGGACCTGGCCGTGCGCAGGTCCGGCGCCTCGGGCGCCGAGCTGGTCGTGCTGCTGGAGAGCCGCCTGGCCTCCCTCGTGCTGCGGGCCGGCCTGGCCCCGTCCATCTACGCCGCCAGGCAGTACGTCGCCCACGGCCACATCACCGTCGACGGCCGCAAGGTCGACATCCCCAGCTACCTGGTCAAGCCGGGGCAGGTCGTCGCGGTCCGCGAGCGGTCGCGGAAGATGCAGCCGTTCGTGGCGGCGGCCGAGGGCCTGTACGCCGACGAGCGGACCGCGGGCTACCTGAGCGTCGACCACGCCGGCCTGACCTTCACGCTCACCGCCAGGCCCGAGCGCGAGCAGATCGTGGTGCCCGTCGACGAGCAGCTCGTGGTCGAGTTCTACTCGCGCTAGCGGGGCGAGCCGACGCTCATCTCCTCGCGCAGCTGCCTGACCTCCGCCCGCAGGGCGGCGAGCTCGGCCATGATCGCGCCGGTCGCCTGGGCCGAGGTCGTCTCCACGACCTCGGCCAGCGTCTCCTCCTCGGCGTGTTTCTCGTCGTCCATGGCGCTCACCACGACCGCCATGAACAGGTTCAGCACCACGAAGCTGCAGAGGAGGATGAAGACGACGAAGAAGATCCACGCCGAGGGGTGCGTGACCATGACCTCGCGGGCGATGTCCGGCCACGCCTCGCCCGTCATGGTCTGGAACAGCGTGAACAGCGAGACCGGCAGCGAGCCGAAGTGCTCCGGCGCGGTGCCCCCGTAGAGCTTGGTCGCCATCACGCCGCCGACGTACAGCACCAGCGTGAGCAGCACCACGATCGAGCTCATCCCCGGCATCGCGGCCAGGAGCGCGTTGACCACCCGGCGCAGGCTCGGCACGACCGACACCAGCCGCAGCACCCGCAGGATGCGCAGCGCCCTCAGGACCGACAGCCCTCCGGTGGCCGGCAGGACGGCGACGGCGACGATGAGGGTGTCGAAGATGTTCCACGGGTCGCGGACGAAGCCCGAGCGGTGGACGTAGACCTTGGCGAGCAGTTCGGCGACGAAGATGTACAGCGCCACGTGGTCCACGAGGTTCAGGACCGGCCCGGCGCGTTCCATCACCCACGGGAAGGTCTCCAGGCCCAGGGTGGCGGCGTTGATCAGGATGACGGCGACGACGAATCGCTGGAAGCGGGGGCTCTCGATGATCAGACGAGCGCGCTCGCGCACAGAGGAACTCCTTGCGGGGTGGTACAAGATCCCGTGGACGGTCAGCCGACGGGTGTCAGTCGGAAGACGCGCAGGTGCCTGCCTGACTTGACGGTGTAGCGGTCGTAGACGGGCCACTGCGCTACCAGGCCGGGCCAGGCTCGCTCGCGCTCCTCGCCCTCCAGCAGCCTGGCGACGACGGCGATCCGCCTGCCCCGGAAGCTGACCGCGGCCTCGGGGGTCTTGAGCAGGTTGCCGCTCCAGGCAGGGTGGTGGTCCCTTCCGAAGTTGCTGCCCACGATCAGGAAGGCGCCGTCCGGCTCCGGCAGGCAGGCCAGCGGCGTCTCCCGTGCCTGCCCGGTCTTGGCCCCGGTCGTGGTGAGCACCAGCGTGGGGATCATCTTGTCGCTGATCGGCCGCCCTCCGGTGACCTTGTGGACGAGACGGTCCATCGCGGGAACGATCTTCGGGCCGACCTTCATGAACGCGTCAGTGCCCGCCAGCCACTGGAAGAACGGCTTTAAGCGCTCGATGATCGTCACATTCGCACACAGTATCCCGAGATCCCGCTTTCCAGAAGATCGAAGGCCTGTTCGGTCTGCCTCTGGAGCTGAGGCAGGATCTCCGCCCAGCTCTCGCCCGCGAGCTTGCGCGCGACCGCGTGCCGCGACAGCAACCTGGTGGTCTCGAGGATCTGCGCCGCCACCATGCGGGGCGTCAGGTCGTCGGGGTCGGCGTCCGTCTCCTCCGCCAGGGTGGCGGCCAGGTGCTGGATCTGCTCGTATTCCAGCTCCCTGAAACGCGCCGTCAGCGAGGGGCTCGCGACCACGATGGCCTCGAACAGGTCGGCGCCGTCGTTGAGGCCGTAGCGCCAGTCGCGCGTCTCGATCGCGTCGAGGAAGTCGCGGCGGAAGGCGGCCACGACGCTCTCGCCCGGTCGCCGCTCCCTGACCACCCTGCTCTGCAGGTCCTCGACCTCCTCGCGGCGGTCGAGGAACAGGTCCTCCTTGGTGCCGAAGTAGTTGAAGACGGTGTTGACGGACACGTCGGCCGCCCGTGCCACGTCGGCGACCGTCACCTGCTCGAACCCGCGCGCCATGAACAGGCCCATCGCCATGTCGGCGATCCGCGTCCTGGTCTCCCGCTTCTTGCGCTCCCGCAGCCCCTCTTCCATGTGGACATGCTACAAGCTTGCAGTCACTCCAAAATTGTGGCTACTCTAAAAATATGATCGATGTACACGGTCTGACCAAGACCTTCGGCAACGGCGTGCACGCCGTGAACGGCGTTGACTTCTCCGTCGCGCCCGGCGAGATCGTCGGCTTCCTCGGCGCCAACGGCGCCGGCAAGACCACCACCATGCGCATGCTGACCACCCTGCTCACCCCGACCTCGGGCACGGCCGCCATCGCCGGGCACGACCTGCTGTCCGACCCCCGCGGCGTACGGCGCAGCATCGGCTACGTCTCGCAGAGCGGCGGGATCAACCCGGTCAACCCCCTCGGCGACGAGCTCGAACTGCAGGCCATGCTGTACGGCATGCGCCGCCGCGAGGCCCGCGCCCGCATCACCGAGACGCTGGAGACGCTGCGGCTGACCGGCATGGAGAACCTGCCCGGCGGCGCGCTGTCCGGCGGGCAGCGGCGCCGCTTCGACATCGCCTTCAGCCTGCTGCACCGCCCTCCGGTGCTCTTCCTCGACGAGCCGACCACCGGTCTCGACCCGCAGAGCAGGGCGGAGCTGTGGGAGCACATCCGCTCCCTCGGCCTGACGGTGTTCCTGTCCACCCACTACCTGGAGGAGGCCGAGGCGCTCTGCGACCGGCTGCTGGTCATCGACAGCGGCCGGATCGCCGCCCAGGGCACGCCCGCCGAGATCAAGGGCGAGCGCACGCTGACGGAGGCGTTCATGGAGATCGCGTCATGAGGGACACCTGGCTGATCTTCCGGCACGACGCGCGCATCATGCTGCGCCACAAGTTCGGCATCCTCATCTCGGCCGCCCAGCCGCTGTTCTTCCTGGTGCTGTTCGGCCCGATCTTCGCGACCATCGGCACGTGGGAGACCCTGGTCCCCGGCCTGATCATCCAGCTCGGGCTGCTCAGCGCGGGCCTGGCCGGGTTCGGCGTCGTCTTCGACTGGCGCTCGGGCGTGCTCGAACGCCTCAGGGTCACCCCCGCGGGCCGGCTGTCGCTGCTGCTCGGACGGGTGCTCACCAACGCGTTCACCCTGGTGATCCAGACCGTGCTGCTGGTCGCCGTCGCCTACGCCATCGGCCTGCGCGCCCCTGTCGCCGGGGTGGTCGCCGGGCTGCTCCTGGTGATCGTGCTCGGCGTCAGCCTGGCCGCGCTGTCCTACGCGGCGGCGATGCGGCTGAACGAGCACCTGTTCGCGCCCGTCATGATGACCGCGGTGTGGCCGCTGATGCTGCTGTCCGGCACCTTCCTGCCGATGTCGATGGCGCCGGCCTGGCTCAACACGCTGTCGTACGCCAGCCCGTTCCGCTACGTGCTCGAGGCGATGCGCGAGCTGTTCGCCGGACATTACGCGACCGGCACGGTCGGGATCGGCGTGCTGGTCGTGGCGCTCTTCGCGGCGATCAGCCTGACGATCGGCAACCGGGTCTTCAGCCGCGCGAACGCCTAGACGGACCGGCTCCACCGGCCCGCCCGGGCGCGGCGGAGGGCGGATCGGCCCTCCCCACCCTCCTACGTCGGTGGGCCGTAGGGCTCGATCCGGGGGTCGGCGAAGGGCGGACCGGCCCTGCGGCCCGCCTCCTCCGTCACCCGCAGCCCGTACAACCCCTCGTCGGGGTCGATGAGGACCAGGCCGTAGGCGGTGTCCACGTCCTCCTCCGACAGGCCGAGCCGCGCCGTCGCGTCGGCGAGCGTCGCGCCTCGCGGCAGCCGTACCGTCACCAGCACGAGGCGGCGGCCCTGGCCGGCGGATCCACGCTCCTCCATGGGGTCAGGCTACGCGCTTGGCCCTGCGGCGCAGCGCGGCCAGGATGCCCGCGGCGTCCACGACGCCGTAGCCGTAGTCGAAGTCGTAGCCGACCTCGCTGCGGTCCTCGGCGGTACGGCGCAGCAGCGAGCGCAGCTGGCTCGGAGACAGGCGCGCGGCCGGCCAGTGGGTGCGGATCGCCGCCACCAGGCCGGCCGCCACCGGGCAGGCCGCCGAGGTGCCCGAGTCCGGCTCCTCGTCGCCGAACGCCTTCGACCCGGAGAAGTGGGTGTAGGCGCACAGGTCGGGCTTGCGCGCGGTCAGCCGGCCGGGGCCCTGGGAGGAGTAGCCGACGCGCTCGCCGCTGACGTCGACGCCGCCGATCGACAGCACCTTCGGATGGGAGTTGGCACCCACGATCGGCCGGTCGGGGTAGGCGCACCTGCCGTCCTTGCACTCGCGCCCGCAGTTGCCCGCCGCGAACAGCACGTCCGCCCCCGCCCGCTCGAGGGAGGCGACGATCAGGTTGAACGGGTGGGCGGCGTTGTCGGAGTAGTTGCCCGGATGGCCCGGCGGGAAGTCCCACCGCGGGGAGAACGAGCCCCACGAGTTGCTGATCACCAGCGCCCTGGTCTCGGCGGGCTGCGCCTCCAGGACCGTCCGCAGGTGCGCGAAGGCGGCCACCGCGTCCGACAGCAGCCCGTCCAGCGCCGACCCGCCAGGACGGGTGGACAGCAGCACGGGGATGTCGATCAGCGACGCCTGCGGCGCGCCGATGAGCGTGTCGAACGCGCACATCGTGCCGTGGTCCACCTCGAACTCGCCGGGACGGCCGGACACGCCGGCGGGGTTCCAGCTGCGCTCGGCGTCGAGGTTGACGCCCCGGCCCAGATGCCTGGCCACGTGGGCGGCGTTGATGCCGGTGTCGAGGACGGCCAGCGCCACCCCCGTGCCGTCGAGCCCCTCGGCGTGCAGCGCCGCGGTGCTCAGCAGCCGCTCGACGTCGTGCCAGTCGCCGACCGGCGCGTCGCCGCCGCAGGTCAGGCTCGACTCGATGACCGGGTCGGCGTAGACCCCGACCACGTCGGAGCGCAGCGTGGGCAGCAGCGCCACCCTGGCGGCCAGCTCGTCGTCGGCGATCTCCCCGCGCACGAGCACCGTGGCGTCGTCGGCGGCCAGCGAGAAGTCGAGCGGCTGGTCGAGCGAGAGCGGGTCGCCGCCGGGCCCGGGCACCGGACGCGGAACGGCGACGGGAACGAACGACGGGTCCAGCGCCACGCCCGGCAGGCCGTCGGCCACGTCGGCGGTGGTGGCCTGCCGTCCGGGGTCGGCGACCGCCGCGACGAGGTCGGGGGAGGGGCGAAGCTGGATCAGGACTCGCATGGGGGCATCACCGATTCTGCCGGAGGGAATGGACCACCCCCACATTCCTTCAACATCACCGCCGCGTCCAGCGACTCTTGAGGGTTGTGACCTGCAATAACACGGCAAATCGCCCGTACCGGGACGCTGGGTGGGGGCTTCCCTGCCGACCGCCGGTTCACTAGCGTGTGACGGCATGACCGCACAGGTGCAGGCCACCTCTCCAGACCGTGAAAGTGATCACTGGATGGCCGTGCGGCCCCGGCTGATCCTGGCGAGCGGATTCATGCTCTTCCTGGAGCTCGCGCTGATCCGCTGGACCGGCTCGAACATCGTGCACCTGAGCTACTTCACCAACTTCGTCCTGCTCGGCTCCTTCCTCGGGATCGGTCTCGGGTTCCTGCGGGTCGGCCGGAGCCGGCGGCAGCCGTACTACTCGCCCATCGTGCTGGCCGCGCTGGTGCTGGTCGTGCTGATGTTCCCGGTGACCGTCGACCAGCAGGCCGACGGCGTCCTGTACTGGACGAGCCTGGAGACCACGGGTCCGCCCGCCTGGGTGATCCTGCCGATCGTCTTCGCGGCGGCCGCGACCGTGCTCATGGGTCCCGCCGAGCTCGTCGGGCGCTGCTTCCCCGAGCTGCCGCGCCTGGAGGCCTACCGCTACGACCTCATCGGCTCGCTCAGCGGGATCGCGCTGTTCACGGCGCTGTCGTTCCTGAGCGCCCCGCCGGTCTTCTGGGGCGTGCTGGTGGCCGTCGCCTACGCGCTGCTGCTGGTGCCGCGGCCGCCGGTGCCGTATCTGCTGCTGGTCGTGACGCCCTCCCTCGTGGTCGTCGGGCTGCTGCTGGCCGAGACGCTCACCGCGGGCGCGCTGTGGTCGCCCTACTACAAGGTCACCTACCGGCAGCTCGAACGGGCGGGCGAGAAGGTGATGAACATCCAGGTCAACGGCATCCCGCACCAGGAGGCCGTGCCCGCAGCCGCCCGCCTGCAGTGGGAGGCGCAGTACGGCCTGCCGTACGAGAGGGCGGTGAGCACCCCCAAGGACGTGCTGATCGTCGGCGCGGGCAGCGGCACCGACGTCGCCATCGCCCTGTCCAAGGGGGCCCAGCGGGTCGACGCGGTCGAGATCGACCCCAAGCTGCGCGAGCTGGGCGGCACCTACCACCCCGACCATCCCTACAGCGACCCGCGCGTCACCACCACCATCACCGACGGCCGCGCCTACCTGGAGCAGACCGACAAGAAGTACGACCTCATCCTGTTCGCCCTGCCCGACTCGCTGACGCTGGTGTCGGGGGCCTCGTCGCTGCGCCTGGAGAGCTACCTGTTCACCGAGGAGGCCATGCGGGCCGCCCGCGACCACCTCAAGCCCGGCGGGGCGTTCTCGATGTACAACTACTACCGCGAGAGCTGGCTGGTCGACCGGCTGGCGGCCACCATGGGTGAGGCCTTCGGCCACAAGCCGTGCGTCGACGTGGTCAGCCAGGCGGGCCAGCAGGCCGTCATCACCGCGGGGCTCACCCTCGCCGACCAGCGCTGCGGCGGCCAGTGGGCGGGCGCGGCGGCCGGCACGCCCCCGCCGACCGGCGACGACCGGCCCTTCCTGTACCTGAAGGACTCCACGATCCCGTCGCTGTACGTCATCACGCTCAGCCTCATCCTCATCGTCTCCTTGCTGGCGGTGCGGGTGGTGGCGGGCCCCTTCGCCAGGATGCGCCCCTACGCCGACCTGTTCCTGCTGGGCGTGGGCTTCATGCTGCTGGAGACCAAGAGCGTCACCGGCTTCGCCCTGCTGTTCGGCACCACCTGGGTGGTCAACGCCATCGTGTTCGCCGGGGTGCTGGTGGCCGTGCTCGCCGCCGTCGAGGTCACCCGCCGCTTCCGCACCCCTCCGCTTCCCGTCATGTACGGCGTGCTGTTCGCGGGGCTCGCGCTGTCCTGGCTGGTGCCGAACTCGTGGCTGCTGAGCCTGCCGGTGCCGCTGCGCGCGGTGGCCGCGGTGACGGTGGCGTTCCTGCCGATCTTCGCGGCGAACGTCGTCTTCGCCAAGCGCTTCGCCGACACCGCCGACGCGACCACCTCCTTCGGCGCGAACCTGCTCGGGGCGATGGTGGGCGGCTGCCTGGAGTACCTCGCCCTGGTCACCGGCTACAAGGGGCTGCTGCTGGTGGCCGCCGTCCTGTACCTGGGCGCCTTCGCCCTGCTGCCCCGCCGGGCCGCGGCATAACGGGATGACCTGGAGAGCGCGGAACCCGTGACACACCGGATTGGGGGTTGACAAGCGGCCTCGCGTACGGCATTCTGAAGATGCGACCGGGAACATGGGTCTGCGTTAGCGTGGACAAATTCAGGCAGGGCGAGTACGCTCGTGCTTCCACGCTGCCTTTCTGACGACCTTCACGTGGCGAGGTCGTCCGGCGTGCCTCTGGTCAGTCCGCCTTCGGAAGGACATCTGTTGGCAGCCTCGCGCAACGCCTCCGCCGTACCCGCCGGTCCCCGTCGCGTTTCCTTTTCGCGCATCCAGGAGCCCCTCGA